>CAYYOS010000001.1:0-60492 GCA_964473355.1 uncultured Burkholderiales bacterium
TTCATCGTAAGTTGTGAGCATGGGGGTAATAAAATCCCCGCTCCTTATCGCCATTTCTTCTTAGGGTGGGATACGACTTTAGAGAGCCACATGGGCTACGACGCAGGCGCCTTAAGCCTTGCTAAACGAATGGCGACGGTACTTCAGGCGCCCTTATTTTCCGCAACCGTAAGCCGCCTGTTGGTGGATCTTAACCGCTCAGTAGGACATCCCCGGCTGCATTCCGATGCGATTCCGCGATGGGAAAAAGCATTACGGGCTGACATTTTGGAACATTATTATTTCCCATATAGGACCGCGCTAGAAGAGAAAATTACACAAGCGGTGCGCGGCGCGCAAGTGGTGATACACATTTCTTCCCACAGTTTTACGCACCGCTTGCACGGGCAGTATCGCAAGGCCGATGTGGGCTTACTCTATGATCCAGCTCGCGAAGCGGAGGCTCAACTTTGTTATCAATGGAAAGCCGTGCTCCATCATTCGGCCCCCGGGCTAACTATCCGCCGAAATTATCCCTATCGAGGCATATCAGATGGGTTAATCACTTACTTTCGTCGACGTTTTCCTGCCAAGAATTATTTGGGTATTGAGTTAGAAATAAATCAGAAGCACGTGACACCTAGCCACGCCTGGCAAACCTTCAAAGGCATACTGGTGAGATCCGCGCGACAAGTTTTTCGCGATCGCGGGGATGTTCTCGCCTAAGCTAGGCGTTATCGTAGCAAATCCCCTTACGGCCCCGCGCAAAAATTTGTCGCACCGTATCGATGGTATCAGCCTCCGCCACGGTTTTATCTAAGCGATAACGTTTCACGCGAGCAAAGCGTAGCGATAAGCCCCCGGGGTACTGGTTACTTTCTTGAATGTTATTGAAGGCAATTTCGACGACAATCTCCGGCCTTACATATACGGTATAGCCATCGCTACTGACCTCTAATTCGCGAAATGTTTTAGTTTGCCAGGCTAACATTTCATCGGTCATACCTTTAAAAGTTTTTCCGAGCATAACGAACTGACCTGTCGCCGTATCCAACGCACCCAAATGTAAATTGCTAAGCCACCCCTGGCGACGCCCGTTTCCCCACTCCGCGGCCAACACGACTAGGTCCAGCGTCTCCGCGGCCTTAATCTTTAACCAGTTAGCGCCCCGATTTCCTGCCTCATACAGCGAGGCCGGCGCCTTCGCCATGACGCCTTCGTGACCTATTGCTAGTGCTTGTGCAAGAAACGTTTCCGCCTGGGTGACATCGTCTGTAATTATTCGCGGAATGAGTACTTCCGCAGGCAAATTTTCAGCCATGGCGCTCCAGCGTTTTTCGGCGCTGAATGGCGTGAGATCCTCATCGTTAAGAAGCAAGCAATCAAAAAAATATACCGATAGAGGTAGTGCCGAACGTAGCGACTGGATATCCGATTTTCGGCCAAAACGACGCATCGTTGATTGAAAAGGATGCGGCGCGCCATCCGTTTGCAGGGCAATCACTTCACCGTCCAAAATAAGATTGCGACAGGCAATATTTTGAACGAGCTCTAGGACTTCTGGTACGGCGGCGGTGACGTCGTGGAGCGCCCGCGAGAAAACTTTTATTTCCGTTCCGTTTTTATGCACCTGCACGCGCGCACCATCCACTTTATATTCAAATACGGCTCTGGTTAGGCAACGCAACGCTTCCGCAACGTCATCGGCAGTCTGCGCCAGCATAGGCTGTATGGGTTTCATAGGCGTTACCGAAAAAACTTTAAGATTGCCGTCACCGCAGCAAGCGACTTGCGCCACTCGGCTTAAGTCGCCTGAGACCATCGCAGCACGGCGAATCTCTGCGGGATTTATTCCGGAAGCCTTGGCAATTGCCTCAAGCATTATCCCCTGTAAAGCGCCATGCCGAACTTCCCCCGCCAGCAAGCGTAGTAAAAAATTCTGCTCTGGAGGCGTAGCAAGTCTAAATAAATCTTCTAAGCGTCTTTTACGCGTAACTTGCGAGCCCGTGCCGGACAAGCCGCTGATTTCTCTAAACGCGAAATCGACGTCGGCTAAAGTTAAGCTAGGTGCAGCTGCGGGAATTGTACGGCTAACTTCGCGCAGCCACGCCCCACCGACCCCAATGCGTCCTTGTGGGATTTGTCCGGATAGATAATGGATGGCTAAGGCTAAATTAATGGCATTTAGCTGGCGCAGATATGCGTCCAGGAGCGCGATCTTTTCCAGGCGACGGGCGGTTTTTGCAAGCTGCTGAGAGGTTTCAGCCAGAGCAATTAAGGACATAAGCTTAAAAAAATTCAGAAAAACTGAGTTATCCGGAATGAAATCCTGTCTATATTTCATAACCTACAGGTATAGGTTAGTTTCGCCCCAACATATGGAGTTCTAAACGATTAGGAGAAAATTATGGAACATACACGCATCACTCGATTTTCGCCCCTAAGCTGGGGGGCTATACTTGCGTCCCTAGCGGTAGGTTTAGGCGTTAATACTTTATTAATGATGGTCGGGGTAGCGGCTGGCTTGACGGCCACTCAGGCCACCGATGCCACGGAGGGTGTCTCTATCGCAACCGGTATTTGGACCGGCCTGAGTATGCTAGTTTCAGCCTTCATCGGCGGATACGTTGCCGCGAAACTGAGTGGATTAAAACGCCGTAGTGACGGCATATTACATGGCTTAGTTGCCTGGGGCGCCACCCTATTAACGTTTGCATTTTTAGCAACGACCGCTACCGGTAACATACTGGGTAGTGCTTTTAGTGTTTTCGGGCAAAACCCGAATATCGCCGCCCAAGTGGGCGAGACCGGCGTCAACATTATGAACAAACGGGGTGGCAGTGCGGGTAATGCCGACATTTCCCCTAATGCTGCCCCGGAAACTCAGATAACGACAGATGAAGCCGTGGAAACGGCGGCTGCGGCCACCTGGTGGTTATTTTTGGGTAGTCTGTTGGCCATGCTTCTATCTATCTGGGGTGGTTCCATAGGCGTGCATCCGCGGACCAGACTCTCAGACAGGCATGGGAGCCGCATTCCGGTAGCTTAACAACGCTATTTAGGACTATGCCAAAATCCACCCTGCGGGAGCGTGCGACATACGCGACAACCTACTGGGTGGATTTGCCTAACCGGTCTATCCAATTCGAATTGGAAAAAAACAACGCTGAGTTGGATGGGCTGCTAAAAATGCAGGGCCAACGCCAGTGGGCATTTCTTACTGCTTATAACCCCCACGCGCAACCCAATGCCGCCTTTGAAAACCAGCAGCATCTAAAACGACTCATTGAAGACGTGCAGCAACAAGGCTTAACGTTTCTTCCAGGTCGAGATGTTAGTGATGATAAAAATCTTGCGCCCGAGGCGTGCTTATTAATTTTTGGTATCTCCGCTGATCGCGCGCAACAACTCGGGAAGCGATATGGTCAGGCTGCCGTCATTGTAGGTGAGCTAGACCATCCAGCTCAACTCTTGTATGCCGAGGAAGAATAAAGACCTGCACGGCAACGTACCCGATAAGAGTAACGTTGCCTTGCTCATTATTGACGTCATTAACGATTTAGAGTTTGATGCCGGCTCGCAGCTTTTACCCCACGCCCTGGTAATGGCCAAGCACATCGCAGTCTTAAAGTCACGTGCCACTAAGGCCGGCGTCCCGGTTATTTATGTGAACGACAACTTCGGAAAATGGCGCTCGGATTTTTCCGCGCAAGTGCGTCATAGTCTTAAATCCGGCATTCGTGGCGCCCCGGTTGTTAAAATGCTCCTACCGCAACCCCAGGATTATTTCGTAATTAAACCCAAGCACTCGGGATTCTTTGCCACGCCGTTGGAGTTGTTACTTAATTATTTGCAGGTAAGAAACTTAATCCTAACGGGTATAGCTGGCGACAACTGCGTGTTGTTTACGGCAACAGACGCCTATATTCGCGATTTTAATCTGTGGGTTCCCGCGGATTGTGTGGCCTCTGAATCGAAAAAAAATAACACGCTGGCTTTGCAGCAAATGCAGCAACTTTTAAAGGCAGATATCAGCGTTTCGTCTAAAATAAAATTCAGTAAGCTTAAACAATAAGGATTATTCCCGTTCCGGTGCAGCGGAAATTTTATGTACGCTTAAATCCGCCCCCTGAAATTCTTGTTCTTCACTCAGCCGCAATCCCACACTCGCTTTTAAAATTCCATAGACGAGCAGGCCGCCGACCACCGCGATGCTTATTCCGAGGAGCGTGCCTACCAGTTGCGCCATAAATGTGACGCCCCCTAAGCCACCCAGCACCGGTAAGCCAAATATACCGGCCGCGAGACCACCCCATGCCCCACACAAACCGTGCAACGGCCAAACCCCCAATACGTCGTCGATGCGCCAACGATTTTGCGTCATGGTGAACATAAAAACAAAAAGCCCGCCGGCGATGCCGCCGGTAGCTAACGCCCCCAAGGGATGCATAATATCCGAGCCCGCACAAATGGCGACTAAGCCGGCCAAAGGACCGTTGTGAACAAAGCCGGGATCGTTGCGGCTAACAAACAAAGAAACTACTGTTCCGCCAGCCATTGCCATTAGCGAATTCACCGCCACCAATCCGCTAATCGCATTGAGCAGTTGCGCGGACATCACGTTAAAGCCAAACCAGCCGACCGTTAATATCCAAGCACCTAAAGCTAAAAACGGAATGCTAGACGGCGGGTGCGCCGACATGCCACCACCGGCGTGATAACGTCCGCGGCGCGCGCCCAGAAGTAGGACCGCAGTGAGAGCTATCCAACCGCCCACGGCGTGAACCACCACCGAACCGGCAAAGTCATGAAATTTCGCCCCCAACTGCGCTTCCGACCAGGCTTGAAATCCGTATAGGTTATTCCAAGCGATGCCTTCAAAAAATGGATAAATAAAACCAACCAATAAGAATGTGGCTGCCAGCTGCGGCGCAAACTTGGCGCGTTCCGCAATGCCGCCGGAAACAATCGCGGGAATTGCCGCGGCAAAGGTAAGTAGAAAGAAAAACTTAACTAAACCGTAGCCATTTTGCTGAGATAAAGTCTGCGCGCTGGAAAAAAAATCCACGCCGTAGGCCAAGGTATAACCAATAAAAAAATAAGCAATGGTAGAAACGGCAAAGTCGGCAAGGATTTTGACTAAAGCGTTAACCTGGTTTTTTTGCCTAACCGTGCCGACTTCTAAAAACGCAAACCCCGCGTGCATGGCGAGCACCATAATGGCGCCCAGAAGAATAAATAAAACGTCTGATGCGTTGGCTGGCTGCATTGGTTTTCCCCTTAATGTGGCTTTGTATTTATGTACCGCTGACGTTATGCTAATTCATAGCGCGCCAAAAGCGCAATCCCTTAATAAGCGGACGCCAATATTCGGATAAGATGAGCCTGGCGACTATCCCAGAGCCGTTTGAAATTCTAAACGCAAACCTTGTCATCGATTTGGTTAAAAGATTCTCCTCGTTTGGGAGCTAGTAAGAATACCAAGAATCCCCCTCAGCGAGGGTGTCAGGAATGACGCCAGCATCTTGCATGACCGCTTCGCCCCAATAAACGTCATTTGCTTTCTTCCCCCTTGCGGGACTCAAAAATTTTGACAATGACGTAGGCAATTAAGGCAAAAACAAAAAAGAGCAATAGCATCCAAGCTATGCCTTGTAGTGTTTCAATGACCGTGCGATAAACTTCTAGTACCCATCGATCAGACGTCAGTTCCAATATTTTCGATTCTTTTTCGCCGTGCTGTGGCGTGATGTATTTTTCCAATTCATAAATGCGAACGCCACTTGAAATACCAACAACGTAAATGGCAAATTTTAAATATTTTAGCCACGCCGAGCTGATCTGATCGGTAATGATACGTTTTAAGATACTGTCTAAAGGCTGCGTGAAGATGCGCGATACAATCGCGGATACCAAAAGTGCAATGGAAAAAGTGACAACAAGCAAGGTAAGAAACATGGGCGTTCCCTTTTTTAATGGCGACGTGTGAGGCTCTGACAAACGTATACCATCGAGCATTTATCATGCATAAAAGGTGAAGTACCGTCAAGGCGCTGGAAAATTGCTGGCGTGTTAGTGGCGATTTGGTTACTATTTAGGTGGCAATCATCGCGCTCATAAGGTTAGTGACCATTTATCTTACTATTAAGCAATGAGCGGTCAACGGCCGTTTCTAGGTTAAAGCATGCCAGACGAACAACTAAGCGCAATCAAATTACCCCCGCATTCCATAGAAGGCGAACAGTCCGTACTCGGCGGGCTCTTATTAGAGAATGCGGCTTGGGATAAGGTCGCGGATTTAATCTCCGAAATTGATTTTTACCGCCATGACCATAAACTGATTTATCGGCATATTTGCAAGTTGGTTGAGCACGGCAAACCCGCGGATGCCGTGACGGTGTCTGAGTCATTAGATAATTCCGCGGAGTTAGAAGCCGTAGGCGGCTTGGCCTATATCGGCGCCATTGTGCAAAATACGCCCAGTGCCGCCAACATTCGTCGTTACGCGGAAATTGTTCGCGAGCGCTCGGTCATGCGCAAGCTGGCGGAGGTTGGCGGAGTCATTGCCGACAGCGCCTTTAATCCGGCGGGCCGGACAGCGGATCAACTGCTTGATGAAGCCGAAACGCGGGTGTTTGAAATTGCCGAAACCGGCGCCCGAGGAAATCAGGGGTTTGTAGCCATTCAGCCGATTTTAACTCAAGTGGTGGAACGCATCGACATGCTGTTCCAGCGCGAGAACCCCAGTGATGTCACCGGCGTGCCAACAGGCTATACCGATCTTGACCAGAAAACTTCCGGTCTACAGCCTGGCGATTTAGTTATTGTTGCCGGCCGGCCTTCCATGGGTAAAACCGCCCTAGCTTTAAACGTCGCCGAATATGTGGCACTTGATCAGCGCTTGCCGGTAGCCATATTTAGCATGGAGATGGCGGGCACGCAATTAGCGATGCGGATGATAGGTTCGGTGGGTAGACTCGACCAACACAAAGTGCGCACAGGGCAACTGCAGGACGCCGATTGGCGTAAGCTCACCGATGCAGTCGGTAAGCTAAATGACGCACCTATTTTTATTGACGAATCGGCGGCCTTAAACGCGCTGGAGCTCCGCGCGCGGGCACGTCGGCTTTATCGTCAAAGCGGGCAACTTGGTTTAATAGTGGTGGATTATTTGCAGCTTATGTCGGCCGCCAGCTCCGGAGAAAATCGCGCTACGGAAATTTCTGAGATTTCGCGTTCGCTCAAAGCGCTGGCCAAGGAACTTAACGTGCCCGTGGTGGCACTTTCTCAACTTAATCGCAGCCTGGAACAGCGTCCCAATAAACGGCCTGTGATGTCGGATTTGCGCGAATCCGGGGCGATTGAACAAGACGCCGATTTAATTTTATTTATTTATCGCGACGAAGTTTATAATCCGGAAACGCCGGACAAAGGCATCGCCGAAATTATAATCGGCAAGCAGCGTAATGGTCCCATAGGCAGCATTCGTCTTACCTTTCTGGGCGAATATACACGCTTTGAAAATTTGGCACACGCCAGTATGTCGGCTTACTAATCTGCGATTTCCGCTAGCTCAACATCTAATAGAAAACACTAAAGCATGCCTCGATGGGTATGGAACAGGGTAGTAATAATTTATGTGTATCCCTTTTTAGTAAAGAAGATTCGTCATTTCCGCGAAAGCGGGAATCACGGTTGCAGTATTTAAATGGCAAACTCGATTGGAAAATCTCGATTCATTCCCCCACCGAAACAAAAAGCCTTCTATAACACCCTATTTTAAAATTCATGCCTAGACCCATCCGTGCGTCCATTTCCACTTCTGCGCTAAAACATAATTTGGCTGTTGTGCGCCGGCACGCGCCCAATTCTAAAGTTATGGCCGTAGTAAAAGCTAACGCCTATGGCCACGGCTTAACCACCGTCGCCACGGCATTGTCAACGGCCGATGGCTTTGCTACGGTGGACATTGAAGACGCGATTCGCTTGCGAGAAGCCGGCTTTCGGCAGACTTTATTATTGTTAAATGGATTTTTCCATCCCAACGAATTGCCTGTGCTGGCCGAATATCGTTTAAGCACCGTGATCCATTGTGAAGAACAATTGGAGATGTTTATAACTTCCGCCTTACCGACAAAAGTCGATGTTTTTTTAAAAATGAATTCTGGTATGAATCGGCTGGGGTTTCCGTCCCATCAATTCACCGCAGCCTTACAGAAGTTATTAAATAGCGAACGGGCTGGATACGTGACTTTAATGACGCATTTCGCCACGGCGGATGACGCCACCGGCATTAAGGCGCAGCTGCAATTATTCTCAGAAACAATAGGGCAAAGCCGTTTGCCAACCAGCCTGGCTAATTCCGCTGCGCTGATTCGTTACCCAGAAACCCGCACCGAATGGGTTCGCCCGGGAATTATGCTGTATGGATCATCGCCGTTTCCTGACGAATCCGGCGCCGCACTAGGGCTATTGCCGGTCATGACATTGGAGAGCGAGATCATAGCGGTTCAAGAAATCCAAGCGGGGGACGCCATGGGTTATGGTAGAACATTTATGGCGGACCGGACCACTCGCGTCGGGATTGTTGCCTGTGGGTACGCCGACGGCTATCCGCGCCACGCGCCTTCCGGCACGCCCGTATTAGTAAATGGGGTGCGGACTATGACCTTGGGCCGCGTGGCGATGGATATGTTATGTGTGGATTTAGGTCCCGTTCCGCAAGCCGGTAGAGGGGAAAAAGTTATTTTGTGGGGAGAGGGGCTTAGTGTCGATGAAGTAGCGCAGCGAGCCGGAACGGTAAGTTACGAATTATTGTGCGCGATGGCAAGCCGGGTGCCCATGGTTCCAGTTTAGCTAATGTAACAGCGAGGGGTTGTTGCGCGTACTTTTCATATCTGGCTCGGGCGACGCCGAGGCATGGTGTGCAATTAGGCGCCAGCCTTGCTTGGTATTTAAAAACAAATTTGTTGCTAACACCGGCGGTTGAAAGTGGGTGGTGTCTCCGACCAAAATATTCTCATGCACCATATGAATCGCTAAATTTTTTTCGCTAAAATAAACTTGATCGCTGATTTTAAAGTTTAGTTTAATATCCTGGCTGAAAATCTGCACCCAGCTTTCCTTAATTGCAGCGCGCCCCATTAAACGCTCGCCATGAGGATGTACACAGATAATTTCATCATCGTCATGCCAAACGCGCATCATCGCATTGATATCGCCGGTTTCGAAAGCGTGATAAAAAGCCGCTTCAGCCTCACGGGAAGTGACGTAGATGGCGGGATGTTGCTTCATTTTGCAAAGCCGAAGCTAACTGCTGGGCGAATCATAAGCGAATCTCCATCCTGTTTTAATGAGTTATTTTATCCATAACCAGTGCTGGCGTCATATTTTCCATGCAATTAAAGTGCCCCAGCGGACACACGCGTTGATAGCACGGGCTGCAAGCAAGTTGCAGGCTCAGGGTGACCGCTTTATCCGATAACGGCGGCGTGAACGCCGGACTGGATGAACCGAATAGTGCCAGCAATGGCCTATTTAAGGCAGCGCCAATATGCATTAGCCCGGAATCGTTTGATACAATCAATTGGCTGCTCGCCAAGAGCGCGATCGCTTCACTTAAATTGGTTTTGCCGCAGAAGTTTTCACCGACACCATCGCTGAGTTGATGAATTGTGTTGGCTACCCCGATATCCTTGGCAGATCCTACCAATATACAACGATACCCCCGGTCGCCCAGCTGCCGGGCAAGCGCCGCGAAATGTTTTTCCGGCCAACGTTTAGCCGGACCATACTCCGCACCGATACATAACGCGGCGATCGGTTTTGCATCGCCTAAGTTAAATTTTTTTAGGGTCGCGAGGCGTAACTCGTTGGGTAGCGTTAACGTCGGATGCGCAGTCGGTGACAAATCGCCGCCGGCGAGCGCCGTAAAGCGCTGTACCATTAAAGGCAAGATCGCTTTATCTAGACGATACCGATGGGTTAATAACCCCCAACGCATTTCTCCGATATAGCCGGTGCGCTTAGGGATGCCGGCGAAAAAAGGGATTAAAGCGGATTTCCAGGAGTTGGGCAACACGATTGCGTGATCATAAGCGCGTTGCTCTAGATTTTTTGCGAAGCGCCAGCGCGCCCGTAGTTTAATTTCGCCGTGACCAAAAGGGTTGCACAAGGTCTCGTGTACTTCCGGCATGCACTGCAAAACAGGTAGAGTCCACGAGGGGGCCAGCACATCAAGTATCAGATTTTTTTCTTGCTCATGCAGTCGGCGGAACAGCGGTTGCGCCAAAACGGTATCGCCTATCCACGAGGGGGCGATAACCAGAATTTTCGACATCTAGTGATGCCGATTACGCGCACCGCCCTTTAATTTGTATAAGGTCCCGCAATAAGGGCAGAGGGCTTCGCCCGTATCTTCTATGGGCAAAAAAACCCGGGGGTGCGTGTTCCAAAGGCGCATGGATTTGGTCGGGCAATACAACGGTAAATCATCCCCACTAATGTCGATGAAACGTTCGGTATTATCGGATTCCGGCGTCTTCATTTCACGTCCTTAGCATTTACCGGGGTAAGCCAGTTGCGATGTTTTTCGGTTTTGCCGCAGACGCAGTCAAAAAACATGGTCTGTAATTTCGTAGTAATCGGACCGCGGCTGCCATTGCCGATTCTGCGATTGTCGAGCTCGCGTATGGGCGCAACCTCTGCCGCGGTGCCCGTAAAAAACGCTTCATCTGCGCTATAGACTTCGTCGCGGGTAATGCGTTTTTCTATCACGGGAATGCCACACTCGGCTGCCAGCTCTACGATGGTATCGCGGGTAATGCCTTCTAGTGCGGAAGTGAGATCCGGCGTATAGAGTTTATTTTTACGCACAATAAAAATATTCTCGCCCGAACCTTCCGCGACGTAACCTTCCACATCCAAAAGCAAAGCTTCGTCATAACCATCTTGCTTGGCTTCTTGGTGCGCCAGTATCGAATTAATATAATGTCCGTTGGCTTTGGCTTTGCACATTGTAATGTTGACGTGGTGGCGGGTAAATGATGAGGTTTTTACGCGTATGCCTTTTTCCATCGCCTCCGGCCCGAGAAAGGTCCCCCATGGCCAAGCGGCGACGATAACATGCACGCTTAAGTTGGTGGCAGATATTCCCATTGCTTCGGCCCCGTAAAAGGCCATGGGGCGAATGTAACCCGCTTCTAAATTGTTTAGCCGGATCGAGTCAAGCTGTGCGGCGGCAATCGTAGCTTTATCAAAAGGCAATTTCATGCCCATGATATGGGCGGAGCGAAATAGCCTATCGGTGTGCTCTTGCAGCCGGAAAATAGCGGCACCCTGACTGGTTTTATACGCGCGCACCCCTTCGAAAACCCCCATGCCATAATGCAACGTATGGGTGAGCACGTGGGTGGTTGCATCCCGCCACGGCACCATTTTTCCATCGTACCAAATCAGACCATCCCGGTCGGCCATCGACATTCGAAACTACCCCCGAAAAAACTCTTATTGTAACGTATTTTCCCAGAGTTTAAGGACTGCCCCGCGGTGCACGTCAGCGAGCGCATAGTCCACCCGCGCATATTTCTGGTCTTGCAAACGTTCTTGATGCTGCCAACGGCGATACTGGCGATAGGCATCTTGAACTTCGACACAAAGGGTCGAATCGATTAATTTTAAATCCGCCGCGCGCGATAAAAGCGCGAGATTTCCGATATTCTCAGTAAGTCCTTTGTATTTATGGGCATGCGCCAAGATTAAATATTGCACAATGAATTCCACGTCAACGATGCCGCCTCGGTCATGTTTTATATCAAATAAATTGCTGCGGTTCGGATGCTCCGCAAGAATTTTCTCACGCATGTTAGTGACGTCTTGCGCTAAACTGTTGCAATCCCGAGTTTGCGTGAGAATGTCAATCCGTGTCGCATCGAATGCCGCTTTCAACTTTGGCTCCCCGGCTACCCAGCGGGCGCGGGTTAGTGCTTGGTGTTCCCAGGTCCAGGCCTTATGTTTTTGGTAGGCGTGAAAAGCATCCACCGAGCTTACCAGCAAGCCACTAACACCGTCCGGCCGCAAACGTAAATCAGTAGGGTATAACACGCCCGCTGACGTAAACGTAGTCAGCCAAAGATTGATTCGTTGTGCTAGACGAGCATAAACTTCCGGCGCGCGCGGGTCCATATCCTCGTAGATGAAAATCAAATCTAAATCTGAGGCGTAGCCCAACTCTTTGCTTCCCAGTTTCCCATAAGCAATCACGGCAAAGTTTGGGGCAGGCGTATGTTTGTCGCGCAATTGCGTCCAGCAAAGCTGCAAAAGTTGATCTAAGATTAAGTCGGCAAGCTCGCTTAACGCATCGCTTAGGGCTTCCAGCGCTAATAGTCCATTTAAATCTTGGATAAATAAGCGAAACACTTGGGCGTGTTTAAATTCTCGAAAAATATTCATTTGCGCTTCGGTGTCTGTTCCGGCCTGCGCGAGGCGTGCCGCTAATTTTTCGTGTAAGGCGGGCCAGTCGGGGTAGACCAGATTACGGCTATCCAGCAGTTCGTCTAATAAGATCGGATGCTGCGCAAGATATTGCGTTGCCCAGGCGCTGGCCGCCACCAGCTTTACCAGCTGCGCAAGCGCCAAGGGGTGCTCGGCGAGCAGCGCCAAATATGCCTCTCGGCGGCCTATGGTCTCGATTAAGGACAGCGCGCGCTGAAGTATTTCGTGCCCCTGTGGGTAGGACGCTGAAGCCTCCAAAAGATAAGGCACTAATTCGTCCAAGCGTAGCCGGCTGGTATTCGGCAATTGCTCGTAAAGATTGCTATGGCGCAACCGAGAGAGCTGCGTCGCGACTACCCCCGCCTCTTTATACCCCAATGCCGCTAAACGCGATTCACTGCCAACCTCATCAATCTCCTCCCAGAGCGTGGCTAAAGGATGTCGCGCATTTTTTTGGCTAGCAAACACCAAATTAAAATGTCGGGTGACGTTTTCCCGGTGGCGATCTAACTCCGCGCGAAATGCCGCGTATGACCCATAACCCATGGCCTCCGCCACCAGGGACTGGTCCGGTTCCTGAGTCAATAATTGGTGGGTTTGCTTATCTTCACGGTACTGTAATCGATGTTCCAAATTGCGCAAAAAATTATAAGCGTCGTTGAGCTCCCCCACCGCGTCTTTGGGCAATAGCCCGCGCACCCCCAAAACCGCCAACGTTTCTTGGGTTGCCTGCGTTTGCAAGGCCGGCTCGCGGCCTCCGCGAATTAGCTGAAATACTTGCGGGACAAATTCAATTTCACGTATGCCACCCGGCCCCAGTTTAATGTTGTCTTGCAATTCACGGCGGTTCACTTCTGAACGTATTTGCGCATGCAGATCGCGCAAACTTTGTAGCGAACCGAAATCCAAGTATTTGCGAAAAATAAAAGGCCGCATCAACGTCATTAAAGAACCGGCGTCTTGTCCATAAATCACACGGGCTTTTATCCAGGCATAACGCTCCCATGCGCGTCCTTGCGTCTGATAGTAATCTTCCATGCTGGCAAAAGATGTCACCAACTGCCCGGCTTCACCATGGGGCCGTAAACGCGTGTCTACGCGGAAGACAAATCCATGCTCGGTGGCCTCGTTGAGCATAGCGATGAACGCTTTGGCAAGGTGACTAAAAAATTCGTGATTGCTAATTCGGGCCTTGCCATTAGTCTCACCTTCTTCGGGGTAGCATAAAATCAAATCAATATCGGAAGAAACATTGAGCTCACGGCCGCCTAATTTTCCCATGGCGACAATGATCAAAGATTGGGGTAAGTTGGATTCCGCGCCCATGGGTTGGCCATAGCGCTGAATTAAATCGCGTTCGAGTGGCGGAAGCGCTGTTTCCACCGCCACTTCGGCAAGATCCGTCATGCTTTGCATGACCTCCCCGAGGTCCGCGAGCTTGTTTAGGTCACGTAGCATCACGCGCAGCAACACCCGTTTTTTAAGCCGCCGCAAAGCTTCTTTAAGCGGCATTTCTCGCTGTAGCGTATCCAGGACGGCGCGCATTTCGTCCCTTTGCCACGGCGTGGTGTAACTGCTGAGCAAGATTTCTTGCTCCAGCGGCGCTTGTTCCAGTGCGCTGCGCGCGTATTGACTCAAGCGTAACATCCGCGCCAAATGAGGGCATTCCGCGTGTAAAGGGTGTTCAGTTATCATACGTAGTGATGTAGGGTAGTTGGCGCATAGCTCGCTTTCTTAAGGGTGCGTAGACGTGCGGTTTCTAGGATAATAGCGGCTGAACGTTCGCGGCGCTACGGCTGACAATGAGGAAGGCAAGATGGCAAATATTCAATCCGTTCTAACCGAAAACCGGGTTTTTCCGCCAAGCGTGGAATTTACTGAGAGGGCCAATATTTCCGGGTTAGCTCATTACAAAAAGTTGGTGGCAGACGCCGAGCGCGATTATGCCGGTTTTTGGAGCCAGCACGCCCGCACCTGGATAGATTGGCATAAACCCTTCAGCCGCGTTTTAGATGAAAGCCAAGCGCCTTTTTATCGCTGGTTTGATGATGGCGAGCTGAATATATCTTATAACTGCTTGGACCGTCATCTCCCTACCCAAGGAAATAAAACCGCGCTCATATTTGAGGCGGACGATGGCAAAGTTAGCCGGGTTTCTTATAAGGACCTCTATACCCGTGTCTGCCAATTTGCGAATGGCTTAAAGCTGTTAAAAGTTCGTAAAGGTGATCGGGTCATTATTTATATGCCCATGAGCATAGAGGCAATCGTTGCCATGCAAGCTTGTGCGCGCATCGGCGCAATACACTCGGTGGTGTTTGGCGGGTTCTCCGCCAAAAGCTTAAACGACCGCATCATTGATGCCGGCGCGAAGCTGATTGTTACCGCGAATGAAGGCATGCGCGGCGGTAAGGTCATCGCGCTTAAGGCTGCCGTTGACGAAGCTTTGGCGATGGGTGGTGCCGGTACGGTAGAGCGCGTCGTCGTTTATCAGCGTACCGCAGGCGAGGTCAAATGGGATGCAGCGCGTGATATTTGGTGGCATGAATTAATAAATGGCATTGCGGAAACCTGCGAACCGGTATGGCTAAACGCCGAGGACCCGCTTTTTATTCTTTACACTTCAGGCTCCACCGGCAAGCCTAAAGGCGTGCAGCACAGCAGCGCGGGGTACCTCCTAGGTGCGATCCTCTCCATGAAGTGGGTGTTCGATTATAAACCCGACGATATTTTCTGGTGCACGGCGGATGTCGGTTGGATTACCGGGCACACGTATGTGGCATATGGTCCTCTCGCGTTAGGCGCCACCGAATTAATTTTTGAAGGCGTGCCGACCTTCCCGCATCCCGGTCGCTTTTGGGAGCTCATTCAAAATCATAAGGTCAACACTTTTTATACGGCGCCCACAGCCATACGCAGCTTAATTAAAGCTGGGGCAGATTTGCCGAATAGTTATGACCTCTCATCGCTACGCTTGCTGGGCACCGTCGGCGAACCCATTAATCCTGAAGCGTGGATGTGGTACTACGAAACCGTCGGGCGATCTCGTTGTCCGATTGTTGATACCTGGTGGCAAACGGAAACTGGTGGTCATATGATCGCGCCCTTGCCCGGTGCCATCGCGACGAAGCCGGGTTCGTGTACTATGCCGCTGCCCGGCATAGTCGCCGACATTGTGGATGAAGCCGGTCACCCGGTGGCGTTAGGGCAGGGCGGTTTTTTGGTAATTAAGCGGCCGTTCCCATCTCAGTTGCGTACGATTTGGGGAGATGCGGAACGCTTTAGAAACACCTACTTCCCGCAAGAACTGGGGGGAAAATATTATCTGGCGGGCGATTCCGCTCATCGTGATAAAGATGGCTATTTTTGGATTATGGGGCGCATCGATGACGTGTTGAATGTTTCGGGTCATCGGCTGGGTACCATGGAAATTGAGTCTGCCCTGGTGGCGAATAAGCTGGTCGCGGAAGCCGCGGTAGTTGGCAAACCCCATGACATCAAAGGGGAAGCAATCGTAGCTTTTGTGGTGCTAAAGGGCGCACGCCCCGAGGGCGAGACGGCGCGGCAAACTGCTGAGACCTTGCGTGCTTGGGTAGCTAAGGAGATCGGCGCGCTCGCCCGGCCCGACGAAATTCGCTTTGGTGACAATTTACCTAAAACCCGCTCGGGAAAAATTATGCGTCGTTTATTGCGCTCTATCGCCAAAGGCGAGGAAATCACTTCGGATGTCTCTACCTTGGAGAACCCTGCTATTTTGCAACAATTGCAACAAACCGTTGCCTAATCCCTTGCCATTTGCACCGCGCGGTTTTCCCGCGCGCGGCTGCTGAATCTACGGAGCCGAGCTTATTCCAATTAAAAGGATAGCCCCTTATTTAAAACGACTTCGTCAGGTGGCTTGGTGGGCTATCCTGTCCTTGGGCTTTATTTTCGCGGTCACCGTTTTGTCGTTGCGCTATTGGGTGCTTCCAAATATAGAAAGTTATCGTGTAAACATTGCTAATGCGGCCTCTCGCGCGATGGGACAAAAGGTAACTATCGAACGCATTAGCGCCAATTGGGAGCGCGCTCGCCCACATCTAAAATTAGGTGGGCTACAAATTTATGATAAGAAAAATCGCCCGGCGCTGTTTCTGGATAACGTCGAAGCAACGTTGTCCTGGAGCTCATTACTAAAATGGGATTTACGTCTGCGTACCTTTATCGTGCTTAAACCGATATTAAGCGTGCGCCGTGAAGCCGATGGTTTAATTTACGTGGCCGGTGCGGTCGTTAATGGCCCACCGGGTGAAGATTCTGCATTCGGTGATTGGTTGTTGCGGCAGCGAACAATCATCGTAAAGGACGCAGTTATTGAATGGCGCGATGAATTACGCCAAGCACCCGTTTTAAATTTGCATAAGGTCAATTTAAGATTGTTAAACCGCGGCGGGCGCCACCGCTTCGGCCTAACCGCCAGCCCTCCTCGGGAACTCTCGCGCCCGCTCGATCTTCGCGGCGAACTTTATGGCAAAACCTTAAACGATTTTTCCAAATGGCGCGGCGCTTTCTACGCAGCATTAGATAGTGCAGATATGGGCGCTTGGGGAAAGTGGTTACCCTATCCGTTTGAGGTTAAGAAAGGTTTAGGCGGGATACGGTTCTGGTTGGGATTTAACCAAGGAACGATTAACCATGCCGCTGCGAATTTAAGCCTGTTGGATACGGAACTACGAATAAGGCCGGAACTGCCGACGATGGAAATTGCTAAACTTACTGGCATCCTAGCGTGGCGCGATCTTGTTCCGGGCTTCCAAGTTCAAGTAAAGCAGCTGGTGGTTAGCGGTAATAGCTTAACCATGCCGAACAGTAATGCGCAAATTCGCTATGTGCCGGCGCAGAAAAAAATGCTGGGCTCCGGTGAAATCCGGACAACCCACTTATCCCTGCCACCCTTAGCCACACTCGCCAATTATTTACCCTTAGAAGGGGAAGTCGCTCAGTCCTTGGCAAAACTGGCCTTACAAGGAAGCGTGAGTGATTTTTCGGCGCAATGGCAAGGAAACTGGCGGGCTCCGCAAGAATTTTCGCTGGTGGGAAAGTTTAACAACCTGGGATTTCGCAGTCTTAAACAATGGCCGGGCGTGACTAACCTGACAGGAAGCGTCGAAGCAACCGAGAAATCCGGCAGTGTGTTACTGGATTCACGGAATGTAGTGGCACAAGCGCCGGAAATTATGCCCGAACCCTTGCAGTTTTCGCAGCTAAAAGGCCGGGTTAATTGGACTGGTATGGGGCCCACATTGCAACTTAAAATTCCCCAGCTGGTTTTTGCCAATGGGCACATGGCAGGGCAAGCCTCGGGCAACTATAGTTCGGTCGCCAATACTTTAGGTAGTATCGATGTTTCCGCCAAACTCACGCGAGCCGATGCGCGCTATGTCTGGCACTACCTACCTTTTATGATCCATAAAGATGTGCGTGATTGGGTTAAGAACGGCCTGGTGGGTGGCACATCCAATGACGTGAAACTAGTTATAAAAGGCAATCTATCGCGCCTACCCTTCGCTGATAAAAAGTCCGGCTTATTTCAAGTAAAAGCGAAGTTTGTAAATGGCATACTCGACTATGGGCCCGGGTGGCCGCGTGCGGAAAATATAGCGGGCGAGGTGGTTTTAGAAAATGAAAAAATAGACGTTCGCATTGCCTCCGGCCATATCCACAATATGAAGCTTTCCGGTGTGCAAGCCACAATTGCAGATCTTGTTCATGGCAACGAAATCTTACTCATTAATGGTGAAGCAAAAGGTGCAAGTAACGATCTTTTGAAATTCATTGTTGCGAGCCCCGTATCCGAGTGGCTGCAGGGGGCCACCAGTAACATGGCGGCAACTGGCCAGGGCAAGTTATTATTGAAACTCAGCATACCGCTGCGCCATCCGGAAAATCATAAAGTGACGGGTAGTTATCAATTTATCGACAACCATCTCCAAGACAGTAAACAAGGCTGGCCCGCACTGGAGCGCTTAACCGGCGTACTTAATTTTTCACAAGATCAAGTTTACGCCAAAGATATTCATGCACAGGCGCTGGGCGGGCCTGTGCGCATGAATATTCAGTCGCATGGCAACGACTTGCAAATCGATTTGGCCGGCATCGCTGATGCGCAACATCTTAGCCGTATCTACGCCCCCAGCGTCCTGCCTTTTGTCCAGGGAAAGGCCGCTTGGCAAGGTCACGTCTCCACGCGTGCAAATCAAGCCACGATTAAAATTGATTCCGATTTAGTTGGCGTCGCTGTTAACCTGCCGCAGCCCTTGTTTAAGGCCCCCCAAGAAGCATTAGCGATGAACTGGGAAAGCCTTCCGGCCCCAGCATCGGCCCACACAATGAAATTCAATTACGGCAACCGTATTGCGGGCAATGTGCTCCAGGCTGCCGATAACCGCATAGACCGCGGCGTAATACGCTTAGGCGGCGCTGCCATGCCCAGCGAGCAACCGGGTCTTTGGGTTAGCGGCGAAACCCCCTACTTAGATTTAGACGCGTGGCGGAACGTGGCAAAACGTATGCAAGCGCCCAGTGGAAACGGTCAAACACTAACGGAGCGCACTTCTGTAGCGGGTGCGGACGTGACAATTGCCAGTCTAGACGTATTTGAACACCGTATTCATAACGTCAAGTTGGAAGCGAAGCAAAAAGACCAAACGTGGTCGGCAAATATTTCCGCGCGCGAGCTCACGGGTGCCATAAGCTGGCAGCCGGAAGGCCGCGGTAAAGTAGTGGCTCGGCTTAAAAGTTTTACTTTTCCCGATAGCGATGGCAATAAATCTGCGGCAACAAGTGGCACCGCGACGCTTGCGGAAGATATGCCGGTACTCGATATCACTGCCGAAAATATTATGTACAACAAAAGAAATCTAGGTGCATTGGAAGTTTTAGCGGTGCCTCAGAGCAAAGATTGGCACATTGAAAAATTTAAGTTGGCTAACGCGGATGGTGTGATACAAGGAAGCGGCGTTTGGCAAGATTGGCAACCGAAATCCTTAACCAAAATAGACGTGCTCATCGAAACCGGCGACCTCGGAAAATTTTTAGCCCGCTGGGGACAACCGGATCGATTGGCGAAAGGCAGCGCAAAACTCAGCGGGCAGCTTTCCTGGGCAGGCGAACCAATTGCGCTGGATTTTCCGTCGTTGTCGGGGGCGCTAAAGCTGGAAGCCAAAAACGGACGTTTTTTAAAAATTGAGCCTGGCCTCGGTAAACTCATCGGCCTTTTGAGCCTCCAAGCTTTGCCGCGGCGCATTACATTGGATTTTCGTGACGTCTTTAGCGACGGCTTTTCTTTTGATTCGATTGCCGCGAATGTCAGCATTCAACGTGGCGTTGCCAGTAGTAACGATTTTAAAATGCAAGGCCCTGCGGCAAAGGTAGCAATGCAAGGCGAGACGGATCTCGCCAAAGAAACCCAAAATCTACGGGTAAAAGTCACGCCACTATTAGCAGAAAGTGTGGCCATGGCGGGTACGCTCATCGGCGGGCCCGTCGTAGGCTTAGCTACGTACGTCGTGCAGAAAGCACTGCAAAACCCCTTTGACCAAATTGCTGCGTACGAATATGGTGTCACGGGAACTTGGGAAGACCCTAAAGTGGCTAAGATTCCGCGCACCGCGGAGCCAGTTGCACCGGCGCCTTAAGGGTACTTCTACAATCCAAAATCCCCGTCATTCCCGCGTAGGCGGGAATCCACAATTTTAAAACAGACATTAAATCAGATGCCTTCCCGCTTTCGCTGGAATGACGAATAATCAGCCGTGCCGTTAATGACCACTACAAAAAAAAGCCCGCAGTACGCGGGCGTTTTTTATAAACACTAAGATTGGCGTTATGATTTCATGCCATACTTTTGCCGGAACTTTTCAACCCGACCGGCGGTATCCACAATTTTTTGTTTGCCCGTGTAGAAAGGGTGGCAATCGGAACACACTTCAACCGTCAAGGCACGACCCAAGGTCGAACGTGTTTGAAATTTATTACCACAACTGCAGGTAACGGTAATTTCTTCATACTTGGGATGGAGATCTGTTTTCATAAAAGCACCAAGAAATAATGTATAACCCATTATTATCCCGCAATTTTTATGTCAAAGCAAGAAACTTGTGGTTTCGCAAGAACGGCAGCTAGGACGTGAGCTTAGACGATGCTCGCGTTCCGATGAGAGAAGACTGAGCGCAGGATAAGATTTATTTAGAGTCGACATGTCGAAGGTGTACATGTATGATTATACTATGTACATAAGTTGAGGGGGATCATGAAAAAACTAACCCTAACCACTTTGCGCCAACAAATTTTTCAGATCGCTGACGAAGTTTTGACTACTGGGCAGCCGGTTAGTATTGAACGCAATGGCAAGATCCTGTTGCTCAGTTCGGCAGTCGAATTAAACAAATCGAAAAGTTTGAAATTGAAACGTCGAAAACTAATCACGGGTGACGCTGAGTCGCTACCCACAGCAAAGGCATGGGAATGGCGCGAACCGGAAAATCTGCGCTAATCCACCTGGACACACATATCGTTTGTTGGCTATACGAAGGCCGCGCGGAATTTCTGACCCCGGCGGCATTGCGCGCTATTGAATCGGGCTTGTTGCAGGTTTCTCCTGTGGTGCAACTAGAACTGACCTATTTACACGAAATTGGCCGCATTAGCCGGGAGGGCGATTATGTTTTGCAGGCGTTGACCAAAGACATCGGCCTGAGTGTGGCTGACGTGTCGTTAGCCCAGGTAATAAAAATAGCCGGTGCGCTAACATGGACGCGCGACCCGTTCGATCGCATGATCGTTGCGCATGCTATGGTTGCGAATGCGGCACTGGTGAGTAAAGATCGCCTAATCCGAAAGCATTGCGGCAAGGTAATTTGGTAATGCGCCGATAAACCCACTTCATTTCTGACGCCGGTAGATAAAGATGCGGCTGAGAGTGAACGGTAGATGGATTCTCCGGGAAATAGCGTGCGGGTCAAACCTATCGCCATTTATAGACGGCCCACTTCATTGAAACGTCATCGTCCTTAAAGGTAAACGTTAGCTGCAACAGTTTGTTTTTAGGATCAGCGTGGACTTCTTGCAGGGCTGCATCGGGGATGACCGTGAGGTCGATCGTTTTATGGTACCGTTTGCCTTGAGCGAGGAACTGATCGTAACCCGCGTCGACCGTATGTTCACCAAGTCCCGTTAACCACTCAAAACTTATCGATGGGGGGAATTTTTTAAAGCCATCGGCTCCGACTAAGGCCATTGTTTTTGGACCCCGTTTAGAAACAAACCCTCCATTTCTACGTTCTAAGCTGCCCCCGCGGTCTAGAGGCGGATAGGTAATGAAGAGAACGTAAACTTCCTGCCCTGTAGACTCTAGATTCATCTCCGTCCCCACCATCGGGCGCTTGGAAGCAGCGCTGCAGCCGCCTAACGTCATCAGACTAAAGATGCTCACCAGCAAAAGTCTTAATAAGCCATATCGAGACCATAATTCGTTTTTAACCATGCCGCATAACCTTTCATGTCAATCGTGCCCCGTAATACTTTATCGCCGTGGGCGTCCGCCTTTGCCGTGGGATAGGGCTGTAAATACGAGAGCGAATTGCTGTAGTTCATACCCGCCACGGGTGCCCCTTTTTGGTCGTAGGAAGCGCCGCCCTGATATCTAAACTTGCGGTCACCCGAATCATCGAATCCGCTGCCGATGGCTTTTGTGTTGCTGTCGTGCCAAATGGGGTTTTTAACTGAAGTATATTCAGAAGGCAATGCTTTGAGGCTTACACCAGCAAATTTCGCTTGCTGATACATCCAGCTCAAAGCAACATCAGACAAATCGCCCTCCGCGTATCCCCCGCCAATATCGGAATGCGCGCCAATGAAACCCACTTCATTTCTAACGCCGGTAGCTAAAGATGCGGCCGAGGGTGAGCGGGAGATGGATTCTCCGGGGAATAGTGTACGGTGTTCATTGACGGCATCCTGCTCAATTGCTGCTAGACGCGAGCATCATAGATGTTGGGTTCCTTGGAGGCGCGCAGCTAGTTTTCTGGGAATCATATGCCCGGCTTGCGCCAGTCAATATCCTTTCGCCACGCTACATCTTCTGGGTTGCATTGGCCGCCGGACATGATGGTGTTGAGTAGGCTTGTGCAGAATGGGATTCTTTTCGTCTGTAATTCTGCTGGCAACGGACTCATTGTGATGCAAGCGCGCTTCTGCATCCTCGCTTATACAAACGACCAAATCACTTTCTAATCCACGCCGGGTTATACCAAGAAGCTTTTTCCAGCGGGCCGTCGGTGCAATTGGGATGGGATTGATAAGGACTGGTCTCACATGGAAAGTCACCGCCGTGTAGGGAATAGACCCAGCCCGCCCCGGGGGCTGATTCCTGCACATCCCACGCTAACAGCACACCATCGTCCTTAATACGGAACTGTAGCCGTATCGTGCCCCTCCCGGATGCGACATATTCAAACACCTCTGTAGGAATTCGGCTTAATACTTCTACCCTATAATTGCCGGCAATTTTGCCGGTTGTCCAATATAAGCCCGCCGCTTGGTCGGTACCCTCACGCCACGTCACATCCACCCAGCGGGGAAAGGGTGCGTTGCCTAGGCCAAATATCCCCCCATTTTTTGGGTTTAATAGCGCTGGTCCGAATAAGCGATATCCGGAATCAGAAACTGCCTGAACACCCTCCTTATTAGATGCCCCTTTCGCAAGTTCATAGGTAACGACTATACCCCCCGCACGCCGTAGTTGGCGATCTGATTCGGGTTTGCCCGCATGGGCGCCGCCCGCTAACCACGCGAATAAACTGACCATAAGCAACACGCCCATCGTATTCATTGTTGTCCTCACTGAATTGTCATATTGATGTTGTAGCCATTGCTATTTAGCCAACTCAGATAGCCTTGCATATCCACGGTGCCGGAAACGCTATCTCTCGAATTCGGGTTAGGTTTGTAAGCAATAAAGGGTTTGGTATCAGCATAGCTCATGCCAAAGGTTGTGGCGTGGCGTTGCTTATCGGTAGCGCCGTTCGTATAACGCACAGTACGGTCTTCGCTGGTGGCGGTGGGCCCGCCCGATGGTGCGCCAAAAAATAAATTGCTGCTCTTGTCGTGGAGTACAGGATTAGAGACAATGGATCTTACTGGGTTAGCCATGTTCACCCCAGCGGTCCTAGCCTGATCGACCATCCAAATTAGTGCCACTCTGGCAAGATCGCCGTCGGGAAATCCTCCACCGATATCCGAATGCGAGCCAAGAAATCCTCGCTCGATCCGCGTTACCCCAGCAGGACTAGCCCTCCCCATGATGGATTCTAGGGGAAATGCCACCGCCGCGCCACGATACTCGTTAAGCGCGACGGCTTGCGCAACATAGCGGAAGTTATTAGGGATGTTGAGCTGATAGCTGCCGGTGTGGGTGCTTAAGACCGTATCGAATAAACCCATAAAGCGGAAGTTGAGTTTTTGGCATTTGGCAACTTCAATACCGTTTATATCTTTTTCGGTGTAGCTGTACCAGCCGTTCCTGGTTTTGGCCGCGATCCGGTTGGCAAATTCGCGTGCTTCAGCGGCGCCCCGGCTAAACCCCGTGATATCGACATCGAAGGCGGTTTCGTCATTCACAGAACTTGAATAATCGCCTAAATACTTAATCATCGCCATAATGCGCGCGGGGCCCGTATAGGCTCTAGCAATATCCCCGACACCACCGATATCCCAGGGGGCCGGGCCAATCCCCGTGGCGGGGTCTAAAGTGCCCGGACCCGTGATGTAGAAAGGCTGTCCATCCTGATAGAGGTCACGAAATTTCACCACATTAGACAACGTAGCATGATTACTTTCATCATTCCCCGTCCCATCAAACGCAAACAATATCAACCCATAGGGATCGATGTAACTTAAGGGGTTATTGTTGACGTAAGCATAAGCATTCGGGCTGCCGAGTTGTGCTGCTAACTTGCCTAAGGGATCGGGCGTAAGATAGCGACCGGCTTTGGGATCGTAATAACGCGCGTCGTTGTAATACAATCCGGATTCTTGGTCTTCCCACTGTCCGGGCAAGCGCAGTGCAAGATGGTAGGCGGCAGGCTGTGCTTGGGCGGGGGCACGGCTTAGCGCGCTGGTTTTAATCAACTTGCCATAGGGCGCATAGTCGGCCTGCCAAAGTGTTTGCCCTTGTGCGTTCGTCGCGGCGATCGGTGCACCCAAATGATTTCCATGGACAAAGGCGAGGCGGTCGGCGTCGCCGCTTAATTCCCGCCACATGAGCTGGGCGGTTTGTCTTAAGTTGTGCGCAAATCCCTCAACCGGCGCCTGCAGTGCTTTAGGCTGTTTCGCATCCAGTGTGGCCACCAGTCGATCGCCCAGCCAGATGTACTGGCGGGTGATCTGTCCTTGTGTGTTTAGGTCAGCCAAGCGCTGGCGCGCTTCGTTGTAAAGGGTGTATTCCGTTTGTGCTCCACTTTCCTTACTTATTCTTAAGCCCCGGTAGTTGTACCGGTAGCGAGCAATGTCTTTGCCCTGCTCTCGAATGGCGGTGAGTTGGCCTAAGGCATTCCAGACGTAGTCACGACCCAACGCCGACTGCGTTATCAATACATTGCTCTGCGGGTGGTAATTGGTTTTGCGAGTTTGGCCCATTTCATTCACCGGCACGTGTTCTTGCGCTAACACGCGGTTGCCCTGACTATCGTAGTTGTAGCGCCACACACTAGCGTTGTTAATTCCCGCGCTGCTTTGTGAAACCGGTATCGGTGCCGGCAGAGTGTTGGGGAGTGTGGCTTGTGCGGCTATCAACTGGTTTTGGCTGTCGTAGGCATAGGCTTGGGTGGCCTGAATACCGTGACCTTGTTGTTTTTGTAAAAGCACGTTGCCCGCTTCGTCGTAGAGCAATCGGGCATCAAACAGAGCTTGTCGGTTGGCAGGGATACCGAGTGCGCCGGGAAATTTATTTGGAGCTTGCGCATGTGCTTCCGGTAAGACGGCACCCAAGAGTTCGCGTAGGTAATAAGGGCTAGAGGAGGGCGGCGATACGGCCGCCATTTTCAGTGGCTGCGCGCTTATGTCTCTGGGCTGTGTGTAGACCACGCGTGCCAGTACACCTGCTTTGCTTCGTTGCCATTGGCCTTGGACGCCATTTCCGTAAGTCGTGCTGCGTAGACCAATTAAATCGCGTTCCAAGTCTTTAACAATGGTTTGCCGACCCCAGCCGAAGAAGGCCAAGGGGCGCATTTGCTGGCTCAAAGCGATGATCTGGCCTTGCCCGTTGCGCTCGTAAATTACTTTAGTCCCGTCGGGCAAGCTCTCGCTGGCTAGGGCGCCATCAGCCGCGTAAGCGTAGCGCGTGACATGGGTAGCCTCAGCGCCATTGACAAGTTTGAGGGTAACAGTTTTTATGACGGGCTGTCCGCGTTCGTTATAATGGATACGTTCGGACTGATTGGGATGTTTGACTTCGATGAGGCGGCCGTGCTCATAGCGCCAAGTCGTCGTTTGCGCTTCGCCGGTTTTTGGCAGGACGGTGTAGCGGACGCGTTGGCCGGCTAGGTCATAGGCATAGTGGTGTACATCCCCTAGAGTATTGGCCTGTTCCACTAATTGATTAGCCGCGTTATAACGGTTGATGATGCTGCCATGACTCACGCTGATCGTGGCCACAACCCGGCCAAAGTCATCCATTATGGTTTGAAATGACGACGTGTTAGGAACGTGGTTGGTGGGAGATTTGTCATAGGCCACTTGACGTACGAAGCCTGTATTGTCTACTACCTGTACCAAGCGGTTGAGGTGGTCATAACGGTAATGTTCGGATTGTGCGAAGCTCTTCGTGCTGACTGTGCTGCTTAGGAGATGGCCTTCCGTGTCGTACTGCGCGCGTTTCAGGATACCCAGCGCCTCGGCCTGCCACAGCAGGCGACCACTCACGTCGAAGGCCTGCCGGGTTTGCGGGCGATAGGTTTGGTAAGCTTTATCCTTGCTCCCATTGCCGTTATTGAAGTCACCCATCCCTGTCTCAATTCTATTGCCTAAGGCATCGTATTTAAAACTATGTACTACGGGTTGGATGCCCGCTTGCGCCCAATTCGCACCGCTGCTAATGAGGCGGATGAGTTGGCTTCTGGCGTCATAGTCAAAAATGGTTTTGAAGCCCTGAGCATTACTCACTGCCGCAGTACGCCCCACCTCATCGTATTGCATCGTATTAGTAAAGCCACCGGGGGTGGTCATGGTGGTGATAAAACTCCCCCGCCCATCCCACTCATACCTCGTAATATCCGAATCCTTGGGACTATTCGTCGGTCCATTCTTAAGCGGCCCATCCACTTCCACCAAGAGACTTCGACGATTGATAAGATGATAGCGGTAGCGGGTGGTGCGAGTGATGGGCGTCGCCTCTCCATCGCTGGTGCTCACCGCGTCGCCACGCTGGCGAAGTGAGGCCTGGTAAGCCGCCGCGCCTTCTTGTTTGGCATGGGTGGGGGTTAAGGCGTGAGGCCCGCGGTTTAATTGCGATGGCAGGCCGTTCGTTGAGGCACGCACGTGTTGTAACCCCATGACCGGTTTAAATTCTGGCAGTACTGGCGCATAGCCACTTTCAGTAATCTCTGTTGGCTGGCCCCGCTCATTATAGGTAATCCGGGTGGTGACTTCTTTACCCGGTATCACACTCGGCCGGGCAATGAGAATGGGACTTAAGTTAAGTCTTATCAAGCTATCCTGGGTGTCGGATTTATTTGCTTGCGCGGGTGCATGCATCGCATACTCAACGCGCACTTGCCGTTGGGGTTTGCCGGGTTTGCCATTGGTGTACGCTAGACGGCTGATGGAAAGTGTTCTGCCATATCGATCCAATTCCATTATGTTCGAGTGTATGGCTTGGCCTTGGGTGTCCAGTTTCGTCGTCTTAATTAACCGCCCCAGATCATCATAGCCATAGCGCACGTTGACTTCGCCGCAGGAGGCGCAACCCACGCCTGCTACTTCTATTAAGCGATATTCGTTGCCGATTACGCCGTGCTTATAGTTGGTCTTTTGTCCCAAGCTATTGGTTAATAGCGTGGTCGCCGTTTGGCCTTCTATCACACTGTTGCTGCTATATTGCAGACGCACCTGCTCAATACCTGCTTGTCCCGGTTTTGGTTTTTCTCCCCGGTAACTTAGCACAGCCCGACCTTGATGGTCATAGTCCCAAGTACTCAAACGCTGCGTAGTAGGCTTACTGTTGCCGGTGCTCTGAAGGCTTATTCCCGTTAACAGCGTGGGCTGGTTTACGTCTTCGTAATGGTAATGACGGCGAACGCCGGGGGCGTTCGGTAACCCAGGGAAAGTGACTGCAGTCAGGTTACCCACTTGGGCGCCATCGTTGGGATGTTGATAAACAAAGCGTCCGACGGGACTAGTTATGGCGGTAATGCCACTAAACCCAGTGGCGTTGTTGGGGGCATATTCCAAGCGTAACTGGCGGCCTTGGGGATCCGT
Organism: uncultured Burkholderiales bacterium; assembly: GCA_964473355.1. Lineage (GTDB taxonomy): Bacteria > Pseudomonadota > Gammaproteobacteria > Burkholderiales > REEB80 > CAYYOS01. The sequence continues at coordinate 27,985 of CAYYOS010000001.1, forward strand.
GACCTTGACGAGCAGCCCCTGGGGGTTGCGCGTTAAGTGTAAGGCTTCACCGCTGGGGGCAACAATTTGGGTGAGCTTGCCTTGGTGGTTAAACGTCAAGCGCCGCCCATTTGCCCAGTCCCACGTATATTCTTCCCCATAAGCGCTTTTGCGAATGTGTATTTGCCCATGGGCGGGATCTTGACTGGCGCATTGATTCGGATTTTTAGGATCGCGGATAAAGATAAGGCGCGTGCCATCGGCTTGCATCACTTGTAAGGTATTGCGAACAGCATAAAGATCAGTTTCATAGGATAGCCGCCAACCCCGGCCGATGCTGCCCATCGCACCATTAGGCTTAGCGTAGGCGCTGTTGTAGTGGCGAATAATCTCTAAGCCCAGCACACCGGGCAGCGGGGGCATATCCACTTCTTGCTGGTATTTGTTCCCGCTCACGACATTAATCGGGTTGCCCGCACCCAGATTGGTTTGACTTTGATTGCCAAGGCTTGCAGGACCCGTGCCCTCGCAGGGTGCGCCGCCCGGACTCGGTCCGCAGGTGGCGGGGGTAGCTTGCGCTAAGGCAGCACCGGGGGTGACTAAGCTGGTAATTAAGAGGAGTGTGTTGAGAAGACGGCGTGACATAGACGTTAACTTAAGTTTCTTCATGAAGATTTGCCTGGCTCCAGGGAGCGAAGCGCGGTACTTTTTTGGGTCGGTAGACAACAATAATTATTCCCGCAGCCCGGATCGCAGGAGGCATCAAATTGACTGCAGCCCGGTGGCCGGGGTGGCGCAGGTCCTGCCTCCCCGGGCTCAGGCTCGGGATTTCCCGGTCCCCCGGGGCTGCCTGTCGTTCCCGGATCATCTTGATTGGCACCGGGGTTAGAGCGGTAGGCGGCGTGTTCATAAGCCGGACTTTGCATCCTAACTACGGCATGCGCCACAATGGGGATGCGGCCGGCTTGGTAATAAGCGCGGTGCTCGGGGTTTAAGGTGCCAAGCACTGTAAGGAAGGGTCTTGCGATGGAAAAAGGCTTATAGCCATAGATCACCCGAATCTTAAGGAGATTCGCGTCTTGAATATTAACGCCGGAGTGATTTGAGACTGAAGCGGGTCGAAAGCTTAAGTTGTCATTGGGGATTTGCCGGATATTGTTCTCAGTAATGGCGTAATCGGCAAAGGCTTCTTTAGTGGGCGAGAGGATTTGAATGGTGGCGTGAGTGGATAAGTCTGCTTGTGCTTTAATAAAAGAAGTCAGGATGGCACTACTGGTTTTACCACCCCCGTATAAGGGAATAAGACCACGAGCTAAACCTTTTTGTATGGGTTCAAGCCGAGCATTCTCGAGGGCACCGGCTCTAGCCGCTTCAAACGTGGCGTAATTAAGTAGACTCTTACCCATCATCACAAAGCCTGCTTGGATCATGGCTAAAGTCAGACCGAGGATTATGGGGATGACGATGACGAATTCGACTAAGGAGGCGCCGAGGAGATTTTTACTGGCGTTACTTGTTATTCGAGTTCTCCCCATTTCTAATCTAGCTCGTTTTCTCAGAGCCCGGAATTATTACAAGGAGATATGCCGCTGTCAAGCGTCATTATGATATTGTAATTTCTGGCGATACCTTTCTCAATGCTTGTGCGAGCGGGCTTATAAGTTAACGGTTAATCAGCAATGTAGGCCGCAAAAACTCCACATCAAATGATTAGGGAAATGTTTTAAAGAATGAAAACTAACGGAAGCTATGTGCCCGCAGAAAAACACTGCATTTCCAGCAGTTTGGCTGCCTTGTTAAGGCGCGCATCAAAGCTGGCGAAAAAGATAGGCAAGCCGGAAATGCGACGAACCTCGTAAGCGGCAGCTAGCTGCACGCTGTCGTAGCCGCGCAACGCAAAGGTATCGGCATATTCTCCAGCCCGCTCAACCAGTGCTTGATTCAATTCCGTAACCACTAAGTGTGGCCAATCTTTTGCCAGCGCCGCCTTCGCTTGCTCGATAATAGCAGCATCTTTAGCCACTTCGCGTGCGCGCCGCGATAATGCCGCATGTGCTTCCGCCCAGGCAATACGGCATACCGCTACTGCCTCGGCTTCTGATACATGCTGCTTCAATTCCTTGCTTCCCGTCTCAATAATATAAAGTTTAATAAGCGCAGAGGTATCGCAAAACAATATCACCCGCGGTCTTCCAGCACCATTGCAGAAATTGTCTTGCCGCCTGCCTGCAACCCAAGCGCGGCGCCTTTAGGTTTACCCCCTTGCCAGGTTGCCATGCCGGCTGCCAATAAACGTGATAACCCCGCGCTATCGGTTTGAGGTACACCAATAACCCGAGCCACCACTTTGCGATGCGAGGTTAATTCCAGCATCTTCCCGGATTGCGTCTCGCGGACATACTGCGCCAAATGAGACTTGAATTCTTGCATAGAAACTTTCATTACGACCCTTTTTATCTTACTTAAATAAGTATTATGACCTTTTTATGCAGAAAGTCAAAGGCCCTTCAAGGTTCATAATTAAAGACGGGGGGTTGGACTGCAAGACGAAAAAGAAAAAACGGCGGAACGAAAATACGGTTTTGAAAAGAAAGGGAATGAGTGAAAGTGTTAGCCTCTACGCATAGAATCAAAGAAGTCATTATTATTTTTAGTGGCTTTGATTTTATCCAACAAAAATTCCATGGCTTCGAGATCGTCCATGGGATAGAGCAAGCGACGCAGCACCCAAATTTTTTGTAGATTATCGGGCTTGATTAACAGCTCTTCTTTGCGGGTGCCGGAGCGGTTGACGTTGATCGCAGGGTACAAGCGTTTTTCGGCCATACGACGGTCAAGGTGAATTTCCATATTGCCTGTGCCTTTAAATTCTTCATAGATCACGTCGTCCATGCGCGAGCCGGTTTCTACCAAAGCAGTGGCGATAATGGTCAATGACCCACCTTCTTCAATATTACGCGCTGCGCCAAAAAATCGTTTGGGCCGCTGCAGCGCATTCGCGTCCACACCACCCGTGAGCACTTTTCCTGAAGCCGGAACAACGGTATTATATGCGCGCGCCAAGCGGGTGATGGAATCCAACAAGATCACCACATCTTTTTTATGCTCAACTAAACGCTTGGCCTTTTCTAACACCATTTCGGCGACTTGCACGTGGCGCGTGGCGGGCTCATCAAACGTAGAGGAGACGACTTCCCCTCGAACGGAACGTATCATTTCCGTGACTTCTTCCGGGCGCTCGTCAATCAACAAGACGATTAAATAGCATTCCGGATAATTCGCCGCAACGGAATGGGCAATGTGCTGCAACATAACCGTCTTGCCGCTTTTAGGCGAAGCGACCAACAATCCGCGCTGTCCTTTACCAATCGGCGCAATGATATCGATAACGCGCCCGGTAATGTTTTCTTCTGCCTTAATATCACGCTCTAAAATGAGCGCATCAGTTGGGAATAGAGGAGTTAAATTCTCAAAAAGAATCTTATGTTTGGAATTTTCCGGGGGTTCCCCGTTAACGCTATCGACTTTAACCAGCGCAAAGTAGCGTTCGCCGTCTTTAGGCGTGCGGATCTCACCTTGAATGGTATCGCCGGTATGCAGGTTAAAGCGCCGGATTTGGCTGGGGCTTACATAAATATCGTCGGGGCCCGCCAAATATGAGGTGTCTGGGGAGCGCAAAAATCCGAAACCATCTTGCAGGACTTCAAGCGTGCCTTCGCCGAATATGCTTTCACCCTTACGCGCCTGGTTTTTAAGTAAGGCAAAAATTAAATCTTGCTTGCGCAGCCGGTTCGCACCTTCGATTTCGTTGGATATTGCCATATCCACCAGCTCGGTGACGTGTAGTTCTTTTAACTCAGATAAGTGCATTACAATCGTGGACAACAAACTCGTATGGGAAAAAAGGAAGTAGGAGAGAAACTGACGCCTAGCTCAAATGGCGCGTTATTATTAGACTACGCCAAAAGATTATTTATAGAATAGTGGATTTATATATTGCTGTCAATAAAGGCTGTTAGCTGTGATTTCGACAAAGCACCCACTTTCGTGGCTTCAACATTCCCGTTTTTAAAAATCATCAGGGTAGGTATACCGCGAATACCATATTTGGGCGGCGTCCCCTGATTTTCGTCGATGTTTAACTTGGTAATTTTAACGCGGCCAGAATATTCTTGGGCGACCTCATCTAAAATGGGGGCTATCATTTTACAGGGCCCGCACCAGTCCGCCCAATAATCCACCAGCACGGGAATCGGCGCTTGCAATACCTCTTCCTCAAATGTATCGTCGCTGATGTAGTGAATGTTGTCGCTCATGGGGGCCTTTCGACTGGAAATGTTTACTGGATATTGTTCTGAAAACGAAACGGTATCTTATCTAATAATTATTAGCAAGAAAAGCAGTAAATCAAATTAATATTTTATGCAGAAAATTAACAAATTGGGATGAATCAATGACTTATGTAGTAACCGAGTCCTGTATTAAATGTAAATACACCGATTGCGTGGAGGTTTGCCCGGTAGATTGCTTCCGCGAGGGGCCCAATTTTTTGGTCATAGACCCCGAGGAATGTATTGATTGCACGCTGTGCGTGGCGGAGTGTCCCGTCGAGGCAATTTTTGCAGAGGATGACGTGCCGGAAAACCAGCGGCACTTTACCGCCTTAAATGCCGAGCTTGCTAAAGTGTGGAAACCCATTATCGAACGCCACGACGCGCCGCCGGACGCGGATGAGTGGGCCGAGGTTCGCGACAAAGAAAATCTTTTGGAACGATAGCCGCAAACCTTGAAGTCTGATCCGGAAGCCGTAACGCCCAGCCAGATTTCCTGGGTCACCCGCGAAATTCTGCTACGGGAACAAGCCCGTTTACCTAATCTCAGCGCTGTAACCATTGTTTTGCCTAACCTTAAAGCGGCCTCCGGTATCGCCGCTTCGTTCGCGCGTGTGGCTAACCTCAAAACGCTACTGCTGCCGCGTTTTACCACGCTGGCGGGGGGGGCGGAGGGCGTCGATGTCGACGCTTCTATTAGCCCCACAGGACAGCGGCAAGCTTTTCTGTATCAGTCGCTACGTGCCAAAAACTGGTTTGAGGGTTATGACCTATGGCAGATTACGGAGGAACTGTTGGGTCTGGTTGATGAGCTGAACTACTGGCAGGTGGACTTTCCAAAAAATGATGTTTCATTTATAGAGACCATAGAGCGTGCCACGCTGAAAAAATTACCTGAGGCACTACGCTTTGAAGCACGTCTGGTGTATGAATTGTGGGAGGTGCTCACCAAAACAACTTCCCCAGAAATCGCGCCCGCGATGGCCTACGTGCTCCGACTTCAGCGTTTGGCAGCGAACATTGCGCAGCCAGTGTACGGAATCGGTTTGCGAGATCTTATCCCGCCCGAAGAAACGTTTTTTAAGGCACTGGAAGAGAAGGACTTAGCGCGGCGTTTTCACATCAGCGCGAGCGAGGATAATATTTTTCACGCAGCTTGGCCATCGTCAACGTCTTTCCCTAACATTGGTTCGCGCGCCCAAAGCTATGCGCAGGAATTTCCCGCAGCTGCGCTCAGTGGCCGTTTATCACTATACAGCGCGTATAGTCTGGAGTCGGAAGCCCGGGCCATCGAAATGAAGGTGCGCGAGTGGTTGGCCGAGGGCAAAAACAATATCGCGCTTATCGCGCAAGATCGTCTAGTGGCCCGGCGGGTACGCGCATTACTGGAACGCGCTCAGGTGCTAATTGAGGATGAAACCGGTTGGACTTTTTCCACCACCAGCGCCAGCGCCGTTGTTATACGCCTACTCGATACACTGGAGCATAATTTTGCCTACACAGATTTTTTGGATTTAGTTAAATCCCCATTTTTGTTTGCCAGTGACGCCGCGTCTGAAAAACGCGCCGCAGTCGCAGAATTGGAAAAATTGCTACGTAAGCACGCTATCAGCGCTGGGTTTAATAACTTTTATCAAATCACGAAAGAACATGGCTCGGCGCAAACCGTACACTTCCTGGAAAAATTTTGGCAAGCGTCGCGAGAATTTAATCTACAGCCTAAAACGCTTGGCTCATGGCTAACATCACTACTGAATACCCTGGCGCGCTTAGACGCACTTGAGGCCTTGGGCGCGGACCAGGCCGGCCGGCAGCTGATAGAAACACTGCTGCGTTTGCAACAAAACTTGCAAGCCGACCTCGCCATTTTTAGTTCGTCGGAGTGGCGCGCCTGGTTGAATCGGCAGCTGGAGAGCACGACGTTTCGCGATACCAGTATTACAAGCCCCGTTATCTTTACGCACCTTTCCTTGACGCGAGCCCGGGGTTTCGATGCCGTGGTGATCATGGGTGCAGACAGTCAGCATTTGCCAGGCAATGTCGAGGCAGAAGGAATTTTTGACGACGGAATTCGTTTGGAGCTCGGTTTACCGACCTCGGCTACGCGTCGCGCAGTGCAAAAACAAGATCTCATCGACTTACTTAACCTAGCTCCATATAGCTTAATAACTTGGCAACGTAATCGGAATGATGAACCTAATCTGCTTAGCCCTTACTTCGAGCAGTTGTCGGTGTTTCACGAACTTGCTTTTAATAAATCGCTTGAGGATGCGGAGCTGGCATTGCGCTTAGCGCAATACAGTCAAATAGAAATTCAAGCCGATTTAGCAACACCGCCCCCTACAGCTCAGCTACCCAGTAGCTTAGTTCCGCGCTCCATTTCCGCCGCCGGCTTCAACTATTTAATGCAGTGCCCCTACCAGTTTTATGCCCGCTATGGTCTGGGCTTGGCGGAGCTGGATGAGATTCAGCAAGACATGGAAAAAAAAGACTACGGCATCTGCGTTCATGAAATTTTGACGAGGTTTCATAGCGAATTTCCTCGGGTGTCGGGTAAACCACCCGAGGAAATGAATGGGGCATTGCAGGCTATATCGGAGAAAATATTCGCCCCCGCGGTGGCGCTTAATTTTAACGCCCGGGCATGGGCATTACGCTGGCTGGCGGCGATACCTAGTTATATCGATTGGCAATACGCGCGCGAAGCAGAAGGCTGGCTATGGCAAGGCGGAGAGATAGCAAAGGAACTTAGTCTCAGCAACGATGGTGTGGCTAGCGTCACCCTGCAGGGCCGTATAGATCGCGTGGATCGGCGCGGCATGGAATATGCGGTACTGGATTATAAAACCCAAGATAAAGCTACGCTGCAAAAACTCCTTAAACCCCCCATGGAGGAGATGCCATTACTGGTGTATGCCTTGCTGTGGGGCGAGCAGGTAATTGAGGCTGGTTTTGTTTGCGTTAGTGAAAATACGCAACTTCTTCCGTATCGCGAGAACTTACAGGAAAACGCTTTGCGTAGTAAGCAACTCTTAAGCGAACTCTTTGATGCCATGCATAACGGCGCCACTTTGCCAGCCCATGGCATAGATACCGTGTGCGACTATTGCAAAATGAAAGGCTTGTGTAGAAAAGGATATTGGCGTGGCTGAGGCGATCATTGAAGCGGCGCTAGACCCGCGTCGCAACGTCGTTATCGAGGCCTGCGCGGGTAGTGGCAAAACGTGGTTATTGGTGTCACGAATGATCAGATTGTTGTTAGCGGGCACGCCACCTGGCGAAATTTTAGCGATTACTTTCACTCGCAAGGCAGCGGGAGAAATGCGCGGACGCTTGCGGGAATGGCTGCGCCAAATGCTCTATGAAACAGATGATAAAGTCATCGAATTTCTGATGCACCGCGGTCTCCCCGAGGCCGAAGCACGCGCCTCGCTACCGCAGGCCCGCGGTCTGTTTGAATCGGTATTAAATGCACAACCAGAAATAGCGATTTTGACTTTTGACAGCTGGTTCGAGCGGATCACGCGGCACGCCCCTTTAACTGCCGGTATGCGGAACCCCAATTTCGTGGAACATACCTCGGTTTTGATCGAGAATGCGTGGCAGCGATTCACGGACGATCTGCAAGCCAAACCGGAAAGCGAGTTAGCGCGAAAGCTACTGTACTTATTTGAAGTGTATGGCCTGTCTTCAACAAAGAAGTTACTTAAGAATTTCGTCAACCGGCGCATTGAATGGTGGCAGTATACCCTGGGGCAACGTGACCCTATGGGCTACGCGCTGGCCAAATTGGAAGGCTCTCAGGATGTTGCATTTGACTTAGACGAAGTTTTTTTAAAACGGATTACGCAGTACCTAGGTCTTCTACAAAAAAATACGGATACGCATAAAGAGCGTGCCAAGATACTTGCAGCGGGATTGGATTGTGCCGATAGCCAGCAACGCTTTGAAAAAATATACGCCGCGGTATTTTCCACAGAGGGAAATCCCTACAAAATTTCACCATCCGCTAAACAAAAAGCACGCCTGGGCGCAGAAGGCGAAGCGCAATTGATAGCCCTTCACGACATGATATGCAGACGTATCGGGGAGATCAATCAGCAGCATATCGAACGACAAATTTACCTGATTAACGAGGCCGGTTTAAGCTGCGGGATGGCCCTGCTAGAAATTTTTCAAAGACTAAAAACTGAGCGCGGCTTAGTGGATTACCCGGATCTTATTTGGCGCGCCCATTTATTACTTACCCGCTCTGAGCACGCCGAGTATGTGCAATATAAATTAGGCGGTCGTTATCGGCATCTGCTACTGGATGAGTTCCAAGACACCAACCCCTTGCAATGGCAAGTTCTAAAAATATGGTTGGATGAAAGTTTAGCCGCGGATCAACCCTTAGGCGTTTTTCTAGTGGGCGATCCTAAGCAATCTGTCTATCGGTTTCGCGGCGCGGATGCGCGTCTCTTCGACGTGGCTGCCGAGTATTTGCAGACTACCTTCAATGCCACTTTTCTTCAGCAAAATATTACTTGGCGGAACGCACCGGACATCGTTGTCGCCGTGAATGCAGTCTTTCAGCCTGAGGAAAAATTTCCACACTTCGTTCCTCATCATTCGGCGCAAACGCGCTTGCCAGGCGCCCTACAAATACTTGCACCTCCGCCCAAGCCTACTGCGCTGCCGCTCCCAAACCCGCAACTGCGCAACCCCCTGATCGAGCCGGGGGCCGAAAGCACGGATGCCTACCTTACAGAAGGTTGCCGGATTGCGGCAAAAATTGCAGCTGTTGTCGGACACTGGAAAATAACCGAAGGGAACACAAACCGAGCAGCGGAATACCGGGACGTGATGATTCTGGTGACGAAACGCACTCACTTAGGCATGTACGAGGCGGCATTGAAAGCCGCGCAAATTCCCTACGTGAGCTCGCGCCGCGGCGAGTTGCTCAACACCTTGGAAGCACAGGATCTGACGGCGCTATTACGCTTTCTAATTACACCCTTTTCCGATATTGATCTCGCCCATGTCTTACGTTCACCCATTTTTGCCTGCACCGATCAAGACTTGGTCAGGCTCGCACAAAGTACCGAACAGACTTGGTGGCAGCGCTTAAAAAGCGTGGCGAACACCGACCAGGCTGGCCCACTTAACCGCGCTTGGCGCTTGCTTTCAGCCTGGCGGGAATCCGCCAACCAACTGCCAGTGCATGATTTATTAGATCAAATTTTTTTTCAGGCGGATATACTGAGCGCCTATGCGAGTGCCGTCCCCATAAGCTTGCGTGCCAGTGTTCTAGCTAACTTAAATTCATACATGCAGCTTTCGTTGGAAATAGACAGCGGCCGCTATCCTAGCCTGCCTAAATTCGTATATGAAGTGCAGCAGTTAACGACGTTGTCCACGGAAGAAGCGCCCGATGAAGGGATCGTGGCTGAAACCCAAAACGCTTGCCGGATTTTGACCGTGCATGGCGCGAAGGGCTTAGAGTCTCCTATCGTTATTTTGGCGGGCAGTGATGATAAACCTACCTCCGCGGACAGTTATTATGCTTTGGTTGATTGGCCGCCCGCAGCAGAAACGCCCCGGCATTTTTCTTTGTATAGTAAGAAAGAGCAGCGCGGCGAATCACGTGCCGCGTATTTTGCCGCGGAAGATGACTTACGCGAACGCGAGCACTTGAATCTTTTATATGTCGCCATGACGCGCGCGAAGCAAGCGCTGATTGTTTCCGCTGCCACCGAAAAGTCCGGCAGTTGGTATGAGAAAATCGCTGCTCGGACTACGGCGTCGGCGGATTTAGCCGAGATAGCGCACGTAACCCCCGTCGATGAACATTGCGCGTCGGCTTTTTTAGCCTTATCCCACGCGCCCGTTGGAAAAAGAGAGTTGGCTTTAACCGCCGAACGGCGCTATGGCATCAAACTCCACGCCCTACTTGAGCAACTCGCGCCGCCCCGTCAGGCGGGTAAAGATTACCTAAAAGAAAAATTAGGTAGCACCGATGACGAGTTTGAAGCGCTTTGGTCTTGTGCCCAAACCCTGCTGCGCGCCCCACATCTGCAGCGTTTTTTTGATCCTCAGCAATATCTAAGCGCACACAATGAACTGTCGTTTTGCGTCACGGAAGGACAGGTATTTCGCGTGGATAGACTGGTGGAATTCACCGATAGCGTGTGGGTGTTGGACTATAAAAGCGGCCAGCCAGAAAGCGGAAATTATGTCGCACAAATGCGTGCTTATCGCGATGCGTTAAGGGCAGTCTTTGGCCAAAAACCGATACATTGCGCACTGTTATGGAGTAGCGGAGAACTTCAGGAATGTTAGGATTCAGAAAAAGTGCCTACGGTGGCGTGCGATGAACCGTCGCACCCTTATTAAATTCGGGGCGGCGGGCCTGGGTATTGCCGGCATCACGGCCTATGCAAAATGGCCGGACCAGGGTGTGATCAATCCTTGCTTAGCCTTGCCAGTTCCTCGGGATATACTAAATCACGATCTCGTGCAGTCCGCGTGGGCAGGTATAGACTCCAGTCTAGTCTGGGATTGCCATACGCATTTAATCGGGGTGGGCGATGGGCCTGGTACCTGGATTAACCCGGACATGAATAGCTGGGCGCACCCATTGCAGTTTGCGCAAAAACGCTTTTTCCTCAACGCAGGCTGCGCCGATGGCGATGCCGGCCGCACCGATAGTTCCTACGTGGATCGCTTAGTAGCACTACATAGCAACGGCATGCGCCAAGCGAAATCGATGCTATTGGCGTTTGATTACGCCTACGATGAAAAAGGCCGAAAAGTAGCCGCTCACAGCGCGTTTTATGCCGCTAATGAATACGCAGCCGGCATTGTAAACAAATATCCTGATCGCTTTGAGTGGATTGCTTCGGTACATCCTTATCGACCCGATGCTTTGGATGCGCTACGGTGGGCAAAGCAACACGGGGCGCGCGCGGTGAAATGGTTACCGGCGGCGATGGGGATCAACCCCGCCAGCCCGTTATGCAGCGCCTACTATCAGCTGTTGCGGGAATTAGATATGCCGCTACTCACCCACGCCGGGGCTGAACGTGCCGTACACGGCATGGCGGCCGAGCAATTCGGCAACCCTTTGTTATTTCGCAGTGCGCTCGACGCCGGCGTGCGCGTGATAGTCGCGCATTGCGCCTCCATGGGAGAAAGCCCCGACACCGATATCGGCGCGAACGGCCCTAAGCGCAGCAACTTTTCCCTATTTATACGCATGCTTAGCGACGCCCGTTTCCATGGGCTACTTTATGGAGACATTTCGGCCATCACGCAAGCTAATCGCGCCCGGGAGGCACTCTCCACGCTTATTTCACGGCAAGAAGTGCATAGCCGATTGTTAAACGGCTCGGATTATCCCTTGCCTGGCGTCATGCCGCTTTTTTCGCTACGCCAATTGGCTGAGTTGAAGTTGCTCGATGACAAACACAGAGAAACGCTAAGCGCGCTACGCCGCTTTAACCCGCTATTGTTTGATTTCGTGTTGAAACGCACCTTGCGGGCAAACGGCGTGGGTTTCCCGCCCAAAGTATTCGAGACGCGGAATTTTTTTATCCGCACGCCGGGTGCCCCCGCATCGCCCTAGGCATGTTTGTCACCCGCGTGCGGCGCTCATTTGACAAACTTGCTAAAACTCATTAAAACAAATCTGTAATGTTATGGTATATTTAATAAATATCTTCAGCGGGAATCAATATGCATAAGCTTTCTTTTTTGTTCTCGTGGCTCGCGATGCTTATCCTAGCCACGACCGGCCTGGCCCATGGCGCCTCATCCCTAGACTACACGGATCGCATTATTATCAGGTTCAAGAGCGAGGCCACGAAAAGTGCTAACCCCGCCATGATGAAAGCTGCCAAAGTAGCTCAAACTAAGGCCCTAAGCACAAAAACAGGTATCCCGCTTGCCCACTTCCGCAGCATGTCGCTGCAGGCGGACGTGCTTAAGCTGTCCACGCGCATGCCGCTGGATGAGGTGGCGCGTCTCACCAAAAAATTAGCCGCGAGTCCGGACGTGGCCTACGCCATACCTGATTCCATCAAGCGGGTAGCGCTACGCCCCAACGACCCACTTTATAACCAGCAATGGCACTATCACCCCAGCACCATCGAGCGCGGCAGTGCCAACGTCGAGCCGGCCTGGGATATCACGCAAGGCTCCCCGGATTTGGTTATCGCCGTGGTGGACACGGGGGTGCTACCTCATGCGGACTTTGCCGGGAGACTGCTGCCGGGCTATGATTTTATTTCTGAAGTCGCCCGCGCCAATGACGGGGATAACGTTGGGCGCGACAACGACGCCAACGATGCCGGCGATTGGGTGAGCGCGGCTGAATCTAACGATTTTTTTGGTCCTTTCTATCTTTGTGGCGAATCCGAGAGCTCCTGGCATGGCACCCACGTGGCGGGCACCATCGCAGCCAATACCAACAATGCGCTGGGTGTAGCGGGTATAAATTGGAACGCTAAAATTCTCCCAGTACGCGTGTTGGGTAAATGCGGGGGGTATGACTCGGACGTTGTGGATGGCATGCGCTGGGCTGCAGGCCTAGAAGTCGCGGGTGTGCCAAACAATCCAACGCCAGCTAGGGTAGTGAATCTAAGCTTAGGCGGCTTTGGCGACTGCCATGTCGTTTATCAACAAGCCATTAATGAGGTTGTTGCTTCCGGCGCCGTGGTGGTGTTGGCGGCCGGCAACGAGGCTGCCGATGCTTCATTCTTTAGCCCGGGCAATTGCAGCAACGGCATTACCGTGCACGCCAATGATAGGAATGGCGCGCCCGCTTTTTATTCCAATTTCGGTACGGTAGTGGAGATTAGCGCCCCCGGCGGCGATACCGAGTTCCCGGGTGGAGGGGTCTTGTCCACCCTGGACAGTGGCACCACGGTGGCAGTTAACGACAGCTCTTATAAAGAATATCAGGGCACCAGCATGGCCGCCCCGCACGTGGCTGGGGTTGTGTCACTCATGCTGTCGGTTAATCCTGCGCTGACGCCACCCGAGGTCCTAGAAATCCTGCAGGCCACATCACGACCCTTCTCGGCGGACGTCGTGCCCTATTACTGCACGATAGGTCAGTGCGGGGCGGGCATCGTCGATGCGGTTAAGGCGGTATCGGCCGCAAAAGCGCGCGGCAAATCAACCACCACTGTGGTGGAATTTTATAATTCAATGTTAAAGCACTATTTCCTCACCGCGCATGCCAACGAGGCCACGGGGATAGATTTAGGCTTAGCCGGCCCTGGCTGGAGCCGCACCGGATTAAGTTTCAACGCTTGGCTTACTGCGGAAGCCGCACCTGCCAATGCAGTTGAGGTTTGTCGTTTTTATGGCTCGCCGGGCTTGGGGCCAAACTCGCATTTTTATACCGTGGCGGGCGAGGAGTGCGAGGGTATTAAACGCGCTCAAGGGTGGATATGGGAGCAGGGAAACAAGTTCTATATTATTCCTTCCTCAGCCGGTGCTTGCCCTAGCGGCACCCTGCCGGTGTATCGCACGTATAACAACCGTTATATTTTTAATGATTCCAATCACCGCTATACCACTAGTTTGCCCGTCTATAACAGTATGATTGCCAGCGGTTGGATAGGTGAGGGCGTGGTGATGTGTGCCCCTAATTAAGAACAAGGCAAAAGGCACAAATCAAAAATTAAAAGGCAAAATTGAAAACACGCCCTAGCCTCATTTTGAACAAGGCAAGACACGAACGCCAGTCGTTTCAATACATGCTTCGCCGCTTCGGGAGGCCCTTATTTTTGCCTTTTAATTTTTGATTTGTGCCTTTTGCCTTTTCCCCCAGATTGACCGCCGCCCGACTATCATTTACAGTGCCGGATTCAAAATGCAATCTTTTAAATTTTTACGCTTAATCTTCACGAGACAAGCCTTACTTACAGAGCAGGGATAATGAAAAATATTTTTCTAGCAGGATTAATAACTTATTTCGTATCAGGGGCAGGTGTAGCCCACGCCGTAGGCGATCCGGTGGTGGGCCAGCAAAAAACTTCGATGTGCGCCGGCTGCCACGGCATATCCGGGTATCGCACCGCTTATCCGCGTGTCTACAGCGTGCCAAAACTTGGTGGGCAACATGCGCAATACATCGTGCAGGCCTTGCAGGCATACAAAAACGGTGCGCGTAATCACGCTACCATGACTGCCATCGCCACCACGCTCACGGATCAAGACATGGCAGATTTAGCCGCCTATTACGCTCAGACCAAATAATTTTCAAGGAAAAACACGAATGAACAAGTACGCAATGGTATTCGCGACTTTAACGCTGCTTGCAACCCAAGTGCCTACCGCGGCTGGGGCAAATATTGCCGAAGGTAAGCGTAAGTCGGCCAACTGCCAGGCCTGTCATGGCGTCGACGGCAATAGCCCAAGTGCGGAATTTCCTAAACTTGCCGGACAACATGCTGACTACCTAAAGATGGCGCTGATGGACTATAAATCGGGTGTGCGAAAAAATCCTATTATGAGCGGCTTCGCTGCCCCTTTGTCGGAACAAGATATGGCGGATTTAGCCGCGTATTTCGCGTCACAAAACGGACTTAAACTTAAGTACTAGTTCGTTTCGCAAGGCAGTCCAAATAGAGCTTTGCATCGAAATCTTTTTGCGTGCGTTGGCCGTGCCAAATCATTTCGGCCATGCATTCCAGCATGGCATGTTCGGTATCATGCGAATCACCCAACTTTTTAAGTAGTTTTTTATAATAGGTTTTAATTCCGCGGGGTTGGTCAATCGCCAGCTGCTCGCGGATAGCCAAATGCATACTTAAATGCAGAAATGGGTTAGCTTCGCCGAGTTGGGCCGAGTATTCACGTTCCAAATAGCGCTCCGGCTGATCCAGTATCGCTTGATATTCGGGATGCAATAAAATAATATCCAGAGCTTTGTCTTCCAATGGGGTCAACACTTCAGTGGCTTGGTGTTTCCTCCAGGCATCGAAAAAAAACTGCCGGGCTTCGCTTCTACTAGGGTTAAACATCAGTGTTCCAAGACGGCGAGAATAGGTTTGATCCTCGCAGCGGCATTAAATTCTGTGGCTGCCTCATTTAAATGCTCACTCTCCTTCACCGTCATGTCGTGTTAAATAATGCCAATACCGCTGCATACTGAAACAACTGGTTGACGCCATTGGCGGGCGCTATTTCCCCGTTTCCATAAAAGCCAATTAAAGGCATGCGTGGAAACCGCTGCTTGACCAATTCTAGATCGCGGTCCACGCCCCCATAAAAATAAGGGCCACGCCCCATGCAAGGAAAACAAATGCCAAAATCCGCTGTTCTCGGCAAACCTTCTTGCAATTTATCTACCATTAAGCGCATATCGTGTTCGGCCGCCAGCGGCTGACGTATGGCCCAAAATATCCGTTCACCGGGGGTTAAGCGCGCAGAAAGGGTCACCGATCGGTCTTCGGCGTTTGCCGAGATGATTTGTGCCAAACGAAAACGGCCCTGGGGGATCGCGTCCGCTGCGTCGCCATAAGTAATACCTGCCATCAATAAATGCAAAGGGATGTGATCTAATTCACGTACTTCTAACGGCAAATCTCGCGCCAGCAAATTCAGGGCCGGTTGCTGTACTAAGGTCTGCACATCAAAGCCCGCGACTTGGGTAATTTCCAGGGGTGCGCTCAAAGGGCGTATGCCCTGCGAGACACCTAGTTTTCCTTCCGCTCCCGAAAAGCCCGCCTCGGTACGGCCGTTGCTACTTACTTTGCCATTGGCCCACACCTTAAACGGCCCGTAACCAGTGGCGTCCCCCGAGACCGCACCAAACCGTAATCCCGGCGCGCTAATCCAAGCGGAATTTAGCGCATTGGGAGCGGCCAAGCTTAAGCGTAAATTTTCGGGGCCATTCGGCGCAAGGGTGGAAAGGGACACATCACCACCAAATACCATCGCAGCGGCAGCCGGCGCATCTAGAACCCAATCTTCCTCGGTAAAAATTCCCGGTGCCGTGCAACCTAATATCTGCGTGCAACTCGCCGCCTTGGAGGCGGCCAGTAGGGCTTCTTGTGGCTCGCGCGCAAATTCTGGCGTTAAGAATAACAACACGCTATTGGCAATGGAAAGTCCGGATTTTTCCATCGCCGCACGCACGGCGTTTTTGGCTAAATCTGGGTGGGCCTGGCGGTCAATGGCCAAGCCGCTTGCAACGCTCATTCTAAAATTTTCGCCGGATATTCACATAAATCATTAATCAAACACGCCCAACATTTTGGCCGCCGCGCGACACAAACGTAACGGCCATGCAGGATCAGCCAATGATGCGCGTTTTCGAGAAATTCCATGGGAATAAATTTTAACAGTTTTTGTTCCACTTCCAACACCGTTTCGCCGGGGGCGATGCGCGTGCGGTTAGCCACTCTAAAAACATGGGTATCAACCGCGATAGTCGGCATATGGAACGCCGTGTTCAAAATTACATTGGCAGTTTTCCGACCAACACCGGGAAGTTTTTCAAGCGCCTCTCGGTCCGCAGGAATTTTGCCCTGGTGTTCGTTTAGTAAAATCCTGCAAGTTTCAATAATGTTGCGCGCCTTGCCCCGAAACAGACCTATAGTTTTGATGTAAGTTTCTAGCCCCAGCACCCCTAATGCCAGAATAGCCTCAGGGGTGTTGGCGGCTTTAAAAAGCTTAGCGGTAGCGAGGTTGACCCCTTTGTCGGTAGCTTGCGCCGACAAGATAACCGCCACTAACAACTCAAACGGCGTTTGGTAATTTAATTCGGTTGTGGGGTGAGGGTTAGCGCGGGCGAAGCGAGAAAATATCTCGCTTCGTTTTTTAGCATTCACAAGTTAGGTATGCCGAAAATAACCTATTTCGGGCACAGGTTGTCTGGGGGCGGTCTTAGCTTCTCCCTCTAGTTTTTTCAGCATTTCATGGTGATCATGTTCCAATATTTTCAATTGCGCTTCACTCATTTTTGGCATGATGATGGATTTAATAAATTCGCCGAGATCGATCATGGTGGTGCACCACATATATTTATGCAAATGAAAATCATGCAATGCATGCTGACCATATGGAAAATGCACGAAGTCATGTCCGCGCGTAAATTTTAAATCCGCGTCCTGCTCTACGTAATTTTTAGCGAGCTCAAACCACCAACGATAATATTTTTCCTGCAAATCCAAACTGAGCCCATGTTTTTCATAAAAAGCAAATACGCTGACTCGATTGGCCTTGCCGCTAAAAGGATAATGCCCCGCCATAAGATTTCCTTGAAAACAAATAGTAAAACTCAACGTTAATGAAGTTAAGCCCCAATTCCCAGTTCCTTGCGAGTGGCTTCAAGGCGAAGAAGCGCAGCGGCGCGCCGATTCTTAGCCATCAAATCCGCCTTTTCTAGTCGCGCTTTGCGCGCTTGATAACGCGCCCGAGCCACAGCGGCCGCAGTTTGTTGACGTTGTGTCAGCCATGAGTCGTTGTACCTAACCCTCGCCTCTACGAGCCGGATACAATCCGTAGGGCAGGGCGCAATACACAATTCGCAGCCTGTGCACTCCCAATCGATGACGCTATGCATCTGATTTTTAGCGCCGATGATGGCATCCACTGGGCAAGCCTTAATGCAAAGCGCACAGCCTATGCAGTTTTCTTCATCGATCAGCGCCAGCATTTTTGGCTTATGCAATCCGTGCTTGGAATTTAACGGTAGCACAGGTTTTTGCAGTAGCCTTGCGAGTAGTTTAATGCCGGCATCACCCCCTGGCGGACATTGATTGATCTCGGCCGCTCCGGCGGCCAAGGCTTCGGCGTAAGGATAACACGCGTCATAGCCGCATTGCCCGCATTGGGTTTGCGGTAAAATTGCATCGATTTTTTCGGTTAACGTTTGCATCGGTTAAATCTTTAGAGCGTGAAAGGGGTAACCCAAATCTTCCGCAATGCCGCTGTGCGTAACTTCCCCCAGATAAACATTCACCCCGTCGCGCAATCCCGCATCTTGTGTCAGCGCTTTTTTACAGCCTAAATTAGCAAGTTCCAAAACATAAGGCAGCGTTGCGGCGCAAAGAGCTTCAGTTGCAGTGCGAGATGTCGCAGCAGGCATGTTGGTCACGCAATAGTGTACAACGCCTTCGGCCGTATATATAGGATCAGCATGCGTAGTGGGGCGGGAAGTCTCAGCGCAGCCGCCTTGATCGATGGCGACATCCACTAACGCCGCACCCGGTTTCATGCTGCGTATCATTTCCCTGCTTAATAATTTCGGCGCGCGCCTGCCGGGGAGTAGTACCGCCCCGATTAGTAGATCAGTCTCCGGCAGCAATTCCGCCAAAGCCTGTGGCGTGGAATAGCGCGTCTTAATCCGGCCACCGTATAAATCATCGAATTGCCGCAAGCGAAAAGCGTCGCGGTCTAGTATTGTTACGTCACTACCCATGCCGGTGGCTATTTTAGCGGCATGCGTACCGACCGTGCCGCCGCCGATAATTAGAACCTTGCCCGGAGCCACGCCCGGCACACCGCCGAGCAACACGCCGTTACCGCCGTTGGCCATTTGCAGCGCCCAGGCACCGGCTTGCACCGCCAGTCGGCCGGCAATTTCTGACATGGGAATCAACAAAGGATATAGCCCGCGCTTATCGGTCACGCCTTCATAGGCGATGCCGATAACTTTGGCCGCGACCAAGTGGCGGGTTAATTCCGGCTCCGCAGCCATATGCAAGTAGCTGAATACCACCAAACCTTCGCGTAGGTGCGGCCACTCTTGCGCTTGTGGTTCCTTTACTTTGACTACCATGTCCGCGGCGTAGGTTGCCGCGGCATCAGGTACGATTTTCGCACCCGCCCTAATGTAAGCAGCATCAGTTAAGCCAACGCGTAAGCCCGCATCTTTTTCTATTAGCACTTCGTGGCCGGCGCTAACCAGGGCAGCTGCACCCGCAGGTGTCAAGCCAACACGATACTCGTGATTTTTAACTTCTTTAGGAACGCCTACGCGCATTCAATCTCCTTCATCATTAAACCCGCCATTATGTGACTGCGAATCTTCTACTGCATTTTTCTTATTGTCTGGCCGAAAAACCTTTCCAAATTAACCAAGCCAACAGCGCTATCATGGCAATCAGGGCCAACCCAGGCATAACTTTGACCCTAACAAAAGGCATAAAGCGGCGACTCAGCCAGGAGTTGCGCAAGCGCCACGCCAAGTCGAGCAAGAACGACTCGAATGCGCCAAACTTCACCTGTGCCTGTTGGCGATGATTTTCAAAAACGTAACGCCAGCTGGCGTTACTGACATTGCAAATGCGTCTGTCCAGCCGCTTAGTAACAGCGACCAGCACGCCGAAAATCACGGCAAAAAGGAACAGCCACCGCGGGTCTGAGCGCAGGCCTTCCAGCGCACCATTAAAGATGTCCGGCAACAGCCATCCGAGTCCCGCGAAAATCCAGCCTACTATATACAACTCGCCGCTACGCGCTGGCGCGGGCTGCGAATCGAGAAGGTAAAGGACGTAGAGCCCGAAGCCAGTGGTAGTCAGCGTTAGAATATACAACCAGCGCTTAATCCAAACGAGATCCCAGATTTTACCCAAGAGCTTCGCACGATTGGGATCTAAGCTGCGTTCGGCCGCATAAGAATTAATAAGGCTAGCTTCAAACCCGGTGGCATCGTTTTCATCTGCCTTTTCCAATATAAAGTCGTCCGGAAGATTGAAGGGCGCGTAACCCTCCGTGGCACGCTGTATGCGATCAAATACGCTGACGTGAATCTTCGCCTGGGCGATGCCATGCTCTCGGCAAATTTTTTTGATGTCGCGCGGCAGGTAACGATAGTAGGCGGCTAAGCCGGCGCGGGAATCATACAGTTTGCTATGGATATCCGCCTCGCACTGGTACCCATCCCACATCTCGCGAACAAATTCTACGCCCAGATTTTTGGCTTTCGCCATCATCCAGTTCAGGGGCACCAACGCCATCTCATTTTTGGGATAGCCGCCACCAACATTGGCATGCCCGCCGGCGAACCACACCTGCTCGATTGTCTGCGCCGTCAAGGGTCGGCTTTGGTCCCATAACACGGGGTGAAAGGTCTGGCGCTGATCGTCAATGGACAAGGCGTGGCAGCCGTGTTGAACCAGCCTGTGCAGGGTCTTATCGAATATCGCAACCCGCTTAAAAAGATCCAGACCCTCGCGTAACTCATCAAACGGCACGCCTACCGCGTTGACCGTGTCCCAGACGCCGATGAATTTGATCGGGATATCGGGTATGACGTGTTCTTGCTGGCGAAATTTTTTGGTCTCCGCCGGCTCTTCCGCTGGCTTCGTGGCCTTGTTCACACTATATTGCGCTTGGTCTTCAGGTGAGCCGCTGTGGGGCTTAGGCTGACGGGTACCGCGCTCAAAGCACTTAACGAAGGCGTCATAGGCCTCGTCGATGCGCGTGTCCAGCTCCTGCTCGGAAGCACATTTTGTTCGGTCGACGAGCCCGCTACGGCAAAGCATGCCCGCAACCATGCGTACCGTGTGCGCACCGCGGCTAAAACCGAAAAAGAAAATATCGTCGCCGGGTTCGTACTGAACGACAATGAATTTGTAGAGGCGTTTAATGTTTCGCTTCAGCCCCCACCCAAAGGCCCCGCCCAATAATTTAAACAACACGAAGGACCGGGTGCCGACGCCATCGTCGTAAAAGCTAACCTGCGCGCGGGAGTGATGAAGATCAATGGCTTTATACAGCCGCCAGACATTCGTCCCAAAACCTTTGCCGCCACTATTCCCCGTCCCGTCCGAACACAATATGATATTTTTTGACATTGGCTGTCCTCCCTTTTCGGCGTCTTTTACGGAGTCGCCTACAAGCGTTACTATTCTAGAGTTACCCCGGCTCGTCATTCGCTCGAGAGGCGGGAATCCGGGGCCACCCGCTTGACGCCTAGGAACGGATATCAGCCTTCCTAGTTCGTGAGTTACTAAGTCTCACCATTCCAGCGAGAATCACGGTCACTGCGTATCCCAAGAATGCGCAAGGCCTCACCGCTCTCGATGACTATGTCGTCTCGAAAGCCAGGCGCATCGACTTGGCAATCTCGCCGAGACGTTTGTCCCGTGTCCACAGTTGCACGTTTCCCGCTAGAGAAATTCCGGATAGAAGGTGGGCGTCGACGTAGCCGATACCCTTACCCATTAAGTCGTGCCGCTCGATAAAAAAGAGTACCTCCTCATTAGAAGCCATCGGGGCGGCAGGCAAGTCCTGCAATAAAGATAAAATAGCTTTGCGGTTCTTTAGATTGCCACAAGCCAGTTCCCCAACGATGAAAGGGTGCGCCATCACCCGACCTGTGTTTAGGAGTTCCACCAGTACCGGCTCACCGGCTTGTAGATGATCAATCCAGACCGAGCTGTCGACCAAAATCACGTCGGGCGGGATTGACGTCGGGGAATAGGCCGCAACTGAGGTTCGGTACCGCCCAATTGCGCCAAACGACGGGCGCTTTCCCTTTCTATCAAGGCCTTAAGCCCTTCTCGGACGAGCGCAGTCCTTTCCTTCAGGCCGCTCAGATGTTGCGCCTTGGCGAGCAACTCGTCCTCAATGTTTAGCGTGGTTCTCATAGGTTTCCTTAATCAAGAATGTGATGCCTTAACTAGGCATCATTTGATGATTAATACCATGATTACGTTTTGATGGCAAGGCAGCTAATTTTACCCGCGCCCAACCCTGATAGTAATCTAGCATATTAAGTTTGCGCGTGCGGCAGGATTCCTTTTAAGGTACTAAAGCTCGTTGCGCGCACGGTTTTTAAAAAATCTTGTACATACGCCAGACTTTCCGCACTTCGCGTCGTCGCGGCGTAGAGTTCTCCCCAAAAACCTTTTTTCCCGATGGGTTTAGCCAAGACATAGCCGCGTTCTATATAAGTCTGCACACTCCAGTTCGGCAACGCAGCAATGCCGCGGCCGCTGGCGACCAGTTGCAAAATGGCCGCCGTTAGTTCGGCAGTGCGCCTTTTGGGGCGTATGCCACGGGGTTTCAATATTTTACGAACCAAATCCAGCATCTCATCAGGAACGGGATAAGTAATGAGGATTTCTTTTGCAAAGTCTTGGGGATTTAGATACGGCTTATCTAAAAAACGATGCTGATTGGCAATCAAAGTCACAATCTCAAATCGAAATAAAGGATGAAAACTAATATCTTTTCGCGCGCGGGGTTCGGAAACGATAACCACATCCGCTTCGTTGTCCAGCAATAGCCGCACCGGTTCGATATGAAAGCCTGCCACTAAGTCCAATTCCACTTCCGGCCAGTGAGACCGAAAGCTATCCATGGAGGGCATGAGCCAATCAAAACAACTATGGCACTCTACTGCAATCCGCAAGCGCCCCACGCCGCCCTGAGAAATGCGCGCCAGATCACGCTCCCCTTGATCAATCAAAGCAGTCACGCTAAGTGCTAAGGCATGAAGCCGAGCCCCGCTGGCGGTCAAACGCAGAGGCTGGGTTTTGCGCTCGAACAACGTTACGCCGTATTGATCCTCCAATTGCTTAATCTGATGGGACAGCGCCGATTGCGTGAGATGAACACGCGCCGCGGCTTGGGTCAAGCTGCCGGATTCCACCAATGCGATCAAAGTGTAAAAATGCCGAAGTTCTAGGATTGAAGTGCTCATGAGTGCAGATAATGATTATTGAAAAAAGAATGAACCGTAATAATACCTGAATCGCTGTCACCATAAAACGCCCCAGGCTAGGGTCAGACTTCCTATCACGGTAATTCCAGCTTTCCTTGGGAGCTAATCCTTAGGGCTGTAGAGAGGGGACTTATAATATTCCATTGTATTCAACTTACGTATATTATGGTAATATACTGCTATGGTCGATCTGACACGCATCACTGGCTTAGAATGGGACGAGGGAAACGCCCGCAAGAACGAGAAGCATGGTGTCCTACCCATGGAAGCTGAACAAGTATTTTTCAACCAGCCGTTGCTGTTGTTAGATGATGTCAGGCACAGCCAAGCCGAGCCACGCTTCCATGCGTTGGGAAAGACTCACGGAGGACGGTTATTACACATCACTTTTACTATAAGGGAAGAAGCGATTCGAATCGTCTCAGCACGAGATATGCACGAAAGGAGCGGGTAATTTATGAACAAGAAACTTAAGGCTATTCCAGCCTTCGCATCCGAAGCCGCCGAGCGGCGCTTCTGGGAAACTCACGATAGCACGGACTACGTAGACTGGTCGAAAGCAAGGCGCGTCGTTCTGCCAAACCTCAGGCCATCAACCGAAAGCATTTCCCTGCGGCTGCCCAAGCATTTGCTGGAAGCCATCAAGGCCGCCGCCAACGCGCGCGACGTACCTTATCAATCACTCATCAAGGTGTGGCTGCAAGAAAAACTTGAGCAGCACTAACCCTAACTTGACATACGTATCCAACGCCGGCTCGTTTCTTCTAATGACATATTTATCGCTACGCCGTCAGCCGGGCGCTTGCACCAGATATTCCTGGAGCAGTTCGCAATCGCCTGAGCTGTGGAACCAATAATCCACCGCTGACTTGTGGTTTCGATACTGCCGATGTCGCCTGCAAGAAAACAATCGCTCGTCACTTGTTTTGCCTCAAGAGGGGGTCTTGACAATAAAACAGCGCCAATTGCTGATAAACCGCTGGATAAGTTTGCTGCACTGTTTGCGGCATACCGAAAAATACTTCGCTGATGACAGCGAAAAACTCCGCCGGCTCTTCCGCGGCATAAGGATCAATCTCAGTTTTCACGCCAGCCTCCACTTGCGCACAAAAGTCGCTGTAAGCCGCACCGAATGCGGCGCTCCACGCCGGCCGACTCATTTGATCGTGTAGCGGTGGAAAGCCATTGGCCTCGCCGTTACGCATGTCGAGCTTGTGGGCGAATTCGTGAATCACCACGCTGTAGCCAGCCACATCGTGGCCTATAACGTCTGCCCACGAAAGGATAACCGGCCCGGCAGACCACGATTCACCGCTCATCGGCTCATGCACACGATGCACGATGCCAGCCTTGTCCATATATTCACGCTCGGGAATAAATTCGCCGGGATAAACGATGATCTCCACCCAACCATCGTAGTAATCGAGATCAAGATTCAGAATCAGGATACACGCCTGCGTCGCAATCATCACGCGCATTTCGTTGGTGAGGACTAATCCACCCGCTGCGCTGAAATGTTTGCTGTGCAAAAACAGCACCACCCATTCGCGCAGGCGGACAAGCTCGTCTTGTGTTAAACCATCCAGGAAAGTGAGCCGCGCTACCACGCCGCGCCATACATCATCCGGCAGCGATTGGCGTTTTAGGGTGCGGCGGCGGCCCCAAGCTTTCAAATTCCAGAACATGGCGGCGCAATCATTCTTCCTCGGCTTCCAATGTACGTTGTGTTCCCCTTCGGCGATTCTAGTTCCACAGCTGCTTTGTTGGCCGGCCTCTTGTTTGACCAGATTAGCTAAATAGCGAGAAAGGGGAAGATTGGCTTGCTTAGCCTTGTTGCGGATCTGGGCCTCTACCTCGGATGTACTCGAATATATTTTTTACATGCGAATGTTAACTTGGCTCAGCGCAAAACGTTGAGTGCGTCAATTCAAGACCTGACCCTGACCCGCTCCTGTGGGGCGCTGAGATGAATTCCAGGCGGTTTTTGCGGGTGCTGAAGCTTTGCCATTCGTTTTCGAAGATGTAGCTGCCGGTCCAGCGTTCCTCGAATTCCACTTCGCCACCACCCTCGTCGCTCCCGCGAAGGCGGGAGTCCAGGGGATTCGCAGAGTCATGGATTCCCGCTCCCCGGTCGTAGCCGGGGGCAGGTTTCGCGGGAATGACAGCGTCTGGGGCGGGAATGAGGGCATTAACACCACTCTCTTTGGCGACCTTGATAATCTCGCGGCGGGACCTGTAGTCGAAATCCATGGTCCAGTAGTTCGCCCAGTCGGCCGAATCCTTGGTGATTAACTCGCGCTTTTCGGTGTCGCTGAGGTCGTAGGCGGGTTTGTGTTTGAACATGGTTCAGACGTTCGGCAGCTGATCTACCGTCAGCACGGGGATGCGGGCTGACACTACGCTGAGGCGCAGGTCCCCGGTAACAAATACCGTACAACTCGCTTGGATGGCGGTGGCGATGTGCAGCGCGTCTAACAGCTTGAGCGCCGGATAATCAGCCCTCAATTCGGCGGCAAGTTCCACGGTTTGCTCGTCCAGCGTGTGAATGAATACCGCGTTGTAGCCTGATAACAATGCACGATAACGGTCCGCCAGTTCGGTTTGACGGAGTTGCAAGGGCCGGACCAGCACTTCAGCCCGTGTAATCAGGCTAGTGCTGGCAGCGCATTGCTCCAAATAAATCATGCGAATTATTTGACCGATGGCCTGCCGTAATGCCCCAGCCTGTGCCTCGAACGCATAAATGAAAATATTACTGTCGAGATAAAGCGTTGTGCCGCGCAATTCGTCTAGCGATTTCATCGATCCTGGCGCAGCTCATCCATGTACTGGTTTAGCTCGTCTAGCGAGTTGATGTGAGCATAGCGGTTGTCTGTGATTGCCGCTTCAATGTCATCAATGGTGAGGGGGTCATATTTGAGTTTAATCCGCGGCGGTAGTTTAGGCGCAGTACGAGGGGCAGCGATGGCCTGCTCGATGAGCGCTACAGCTTCCTTATTAAGCGATCGGTGATTGCGCTGTGCTTGGCTCTTCAGCGCGGCGTGCAAATGCTCGGGCAAGTTTTTGATCACGAGAGTACTCATAAGGGCTTTCTGGAACGACAATTCCAAAATAATACCAAAATGCTAGCGTTTCGTCACCTAGTGTATCGTTAATGCAAACTAGCGTCATATGTCTCCAGCATAGCGCTTTTGTTCGAAGGGTACGCTCACCGATCAAAGCCGCTAAAAAACAAATGCCCCTGGGGAGGTATCATTAAAAAATTTCATGCTATACAGAAAAACAATGAGTTTGAATAATAATTAGATTTACCCTATCTTTCAAATCTTTTGAAAGATTTTATGGTTACGACCCACAATCTAGGTTTCCCTCGCATCGGCGCGCGCCGAGAGCTCAAGAGTGCACTGGAAGGCTATTGGCAGGGAAAGTTGAGCGAAGCCGAGCTTTACGAAACCGGCAAAATGCTACGAGCGCAGCATTGGCAAGCACAGCAAGAGGCCGGACTCACTTATATTCCGGTTGGAGATTTTGCGTGGTACGACCACATGCTGAACATGACGGCGCTACTGGGCGCTGCGCCTGCGCGGTTTGGTTTTAATTCCTCGGCCCTCACATTAGAACAATATTTTGCCTTAGCGCGCGGCACGAAAGCCCAGGGCGCGATGGAGCTAACGAAATGGTTTGATAGCAACTATCACTACCTGGTCCCGGAATTTTCTGCGGACAGCGAATTTCAGTTGGGTGTGGATTGGTTGTTTCGCGAAGTGGAAGAGGCCAAAAGCTTAGGGCTAAGACCGAAGCCAGTGTTGATCGGGCCGCTGACGTATCTTTATCTAGGCAAAGAAAAAGATCCTGATTTTAATCGCTGGGATTTATTGCCTAAATTACTGCCGGTGTATAAGGAAATTCTAAGCCGTCTTAAAGCCCAGGGCATAGAATGGGTGCAGGTCGATGAACCCGCTCTGGCTTTGGATTTACCCGCGGAATGGCTCGCGGCGTTTCAACCCACTTATGTAGAACTAAGTAGAAACGCGCCATCGATTTTACTCGCCACTTATTTTGCGTCCGTGGCCCGCCACGCACCCATGCTAAAAAATTTACCGGTGAGTGGGTTGCATATCGACGCCGTTCGCGCGCCGGAACAGGTGGATGTTTTTCTTGACGGCTATCCCTTAGAAAAAATACTCTCGATTGGCATCATAGACGGCCGCAATGTCTGGAAAAGCGACCTGGATCGCGCGCTGGGTATTTTGGAGCCGGCGTATCG
The DNA here is from genome assembly GCA_964473355.1 of uncultured Burkholderiales bacterium. Taxonomy (GTDB): domain Bacteria; phylum Pseudomonadota; class Gammaproteobacteria; order Burkholderiales; family REEB80; genus CAYYOS01. The sequence goes on from CAYYOS010000001.1 coordinate 55,235, forward strand.
CGAACTTAAGGCGCGCTTATGGGTAGCGCCTAGTTGTTCCTTGTTGCACGTGCCCATAGACTTAAGTCTTGAAACGGCTTTGCCCCCGGAGAGCAAAAATTGGCTGGCCTTCGCCGTGCAAAAGTTGGATGAAATTTCTATATTAGCCAAGGGCCTTATTGAGGGAACGAGCGCTGTTGATGACGCGTTACGCGCCGCGCGGCAAACGCAACAGCAGCGCCGCAATTCCCCCGTGGCTCACAATCAGGCACTTCGGCAAAAAATCGCCGCCTTTCAGGCTAATGGCAAGGGCGGACGGTCGGCATTTAGTAAGCGCCAGTCTGCACAAAAATCGCGTTTTAAATTGCCGCTATTTCCCACCACGACCATCGGTTCCTTTCCCCAGACATCAGCTATCCGCAAGGCGCGTGCCGATTACAAGCACGGCAAAATCTCCGCCGAGGCGTATCAAGTAGAAATGGCGGAGGAAATCCGCGCCGCCGTCGCAAGGCAAGAAGCAATCGGCTTGGATGTGTTGGTGCATGGTGAAGCCGAACGTAATGACATGGTGGAATATTTCGGCGAACAGTTGCAAGGGTTCGCTTTCACGCAGAATGGCTGGGTGCAAAGCTATGGCTCGCGCTGCGTTAAGCCGCCGATTATTTTTGGCGACGTTTATAGAACTAAGCCCATGACCGTCGAATGGAGCAAGTATGCGCAGAGCTTAACGGCAAAACCCATGAAGGGCATGTTGACCGGGCCAGTGACGATTCTGCAGTGGTCGTTTGTGCGCGATGATCAGCCGCGAGCAGAAACCGCCATGCAAATTGCGCTGGCGATTCGTGACGAGGTGTGCGATTTAGAGGCCGCCGGCATCGGCATGATACAAATCGACGAACCGGCTTTACGCGAAGGGTTGCCCTTACGGCGCGCCGAGTGGGAAGAGTATTTGCGTTGGGCGGTGCATGCGTTCCAAGTGGCGGCAGGCGGCGTAAAAGATGAAACCCAAATACACACCCATATGTGTTATTCGGAGTTTAATGCCATCTTACCGGCGATAGTGGCGTTGGACGCGGATGTTATAACCATTGAAACGGCGCGCTCGAAATTAAAGCTATTTGAGGGCTTGGATAAATTTCCCTATCCGAATGAAATCGGCCCGGGCATTTACGACATACACAGCCCGCACATCCCCAACGTGCAAGAGATGGTTGCGCTGTTGGAAAAAGCCCGCGCTGTCATCCCCGTAGACCGCTTGTGGGTGAACCCGGATTGCGGTTTAAAAACTCGGGGGTGGGAGGAAGTTGAAACGGCGCTGGTCAATATGGTTGAAGCCGCGAAGATTATGCGCGCGGGCTAGTTTTCGTGCCCTGCTTGACGGCGGGCATACACAAATTCGGACGAAAGACACAGAGAATGGCATCAGTCGTTTGACGCTGGAAAAATTGGCAGAGTACTTGGGGGCAGCGACATTATTGTTTCAACCATTTCCGCTTGGGAAATCGCGATGCTGGTTGAGCGGGAAAAACTGCTGCTATTATCAATGGACGTGAGCAGTTGGCTTGCAACGATCGCGGAAATTGAGGCTGTGTGCTTCGAGCCCGTGGACGTGGACGTGCCGACAAAGTCTGTAGTGCTACCCGGCAAATTTCATAAAGATCCGGCAGATCGCATGATAGTGGCTACGGCTCGCAAGCTGGCCGCGCCTTTGTGACTATGGATGATAAGATTCGAGCGTACGCGCACGTGAAGACAATTTGGTAGGGGGTAAATAACCATTCTTGAGCGGGCCTTCTCATGCCAGATCTTGGTGGGGCCGAATCCTCCGACAAATATCCGAAACTAAATTCGGGCCCTTATAAATCAAGCCGCTATAAATCTGTACTAAATTCGCGCCAGCATCCAGTCGCTCTTTCGCATCCTCGGCGCTCATAATTCCCCCCGTGGCAATTATGGGGAAAGTCTCACCCAGAGCGCTGCGCAATTGTTTCAAGAGCGTTAGAGCCAGCGTTTTTAAGGGCTGGCCGCTTAAGCCACCTGGGCCAGTAAAGTCCACCCCGGGGCGGGTGATAGTCGTATTGCTAACGATTAGCGCATCGATTTTGTGGTCCAAAAAAAGGTGCGTCAGCTCGTCCAAGGCTTGGAGCTCAATATCGGGGGATATCTTCAGGGCCAGTGAAACGAACTTGCCGTTAACTTCGGTTAAAGTGTCGCGTTCTTCTACTAATGTCTGCAAAAACTCACTTAATAGGGAAGGTTCAAGTAGCTCCCGTAATTGAGCCGTATTCGGTGAGGAGATATTTACCGCGACATAATCCGCGTAAGGTGCGACTTTGCGCAGACAAGTTACATAATCATCGATGGCATTTTCTATCGGCGTGTTTGCATTTTTGCCAATGTTGATGCCTAAAATTCCCGAATAGCGGGCACCTTTTATGTTTTCGATGAGCTGATCCACGCCTAGATTGTTAAAACCCATGCGGTTGATCAGCGCTTCTTGCTTGGGCAGGCGGAACAGCCGTGGTTTAGGGTTGCCGGGTTGAGGTAGGGGCGTAACGGTGCCGATTTCTAGAAAGCCAAATCCTAGGGTGGCAAGCGCATCTAAATATTGGCCGTTTTTATCTAAGCCTGCGGCGAGTCCGACTGGATTGGGAAAGTCTAGTCCCATCACGCGGACGGGCCCAACGTTTAAGGGTTTGGGCTGGCCCCAACCCATTTGCTGAACAAGTTTCAGGCCCTCGAGCGTGATATGATGGACGGATTCAGGCTCCAAGCAAAACAACAGGGGGCGAATTAACGAGTAAAGCATTGTTCCAATTTTATATCGAAAGCTATGTTTAAAAATCGCAAAGTCAAGAAATCTAATTTGGACCTAGGTTCACCCAAGTTAGAAACGCAAACGTATGCACTCTCACCTCGAACAGGGGAGTCTGAGGTGGACGCCCTGGTTCGTCAATTGGTGAAGATCGAGAGCATCGCCGAAGATCAGCGTAAAGGATATCAGCGTTGGTGGAAAATCGATAAGCCCCACCAAGCGCGAGATCAAATTCAACCGCTGGATGCGAATAAGGATATTCAGCAGTTAGATAGGGATTCAGGTATTGAGCGGCGCAATATGCGTGGCCAAGGCGGTGGTAGCTCTTAACCCTTACTAATTTTAAACCCCTTTGTCCGGCTTCGCGTCGACCGATTTTCATGTCATTCCCGCGAGGGCGCGAGAACCGCGAACTATTAGCGGTACTCTCTAAATCCGCCGATGAAGAAGGTCTAAGACCTGCCCTAAAAAGGCAAAATAATATCGGGTTTCGCGGCCCGCAATACGTGGCGGAAATCTTCCTGAATCCGTCCCAAGGCAATTTTATTTTCCGCTTCAAAACGTAAGACTAAAACCGGCGTGGTATTAGAGGCGCGCATAAGACCGAAGCCGTCTTTATACTCCACGCGCAGACCATCTATTTTTATCACTTCCCTTGGGTTGTCAAATTTCGCTTCGGCCACCAATTTTTTAATCAGGCTGTAGTTTTCTCCCTCAAGTAACAAGATATGCAGCTCGGGCGTATTGGTTGCATCCGGCAGGCCATTTAAGGTGGCGCTGACGTTAGCCTGCTTACTTAAATATTCCAACAATCGGGCACCCGCATAAAGCCCATCATCGAAGCCATACCAACGCTCTTTAAAGAAAATATGGCCGCTCATTTCCCCGGCTAAGAGTGCGCCAGTTTCTTTCATGCGCGCTTTAATAAAAGAGTGCCCGGTCTTCCACATGGATGGCTTGCCCCCATGTTTCCTTACCCATTCTGCCAAATGCCCCGTGGATTTAACGTCAAAGATTATTTCAGCACCTGGGTTACGTGATAGCACGTCCGCGGCAAAAAGCATCAACTGCCGATCCGGATAAATAATTTTGCCTTCCTTGGTGACGACGCCTAAACGATCGCCGTCGCCATCAAATGCCAGGCCAATTTCGGCATCGATAGATTCCAGCGCTTTAATCAAATCTTGGAGATTTTTTGGTTGCGAGGGATCCGGATGATGATTGGGAAAATTCCCATCGACTTCGCAAAAAAATTCTGTAACTTCGCAGCCCAAACCACGATACAGCGCCGCGGCAAAGGCACCGGTAACGCCATTCCCGCAGTCAATTGCCACTTTCATGGGACGCGCCAGTTTAATGTCAGAGGTAATGCGTTTAATGTAATCCTGCGCGATGTCTTGTTGGCGGTAGCTGCCTGCGCCGTGGCTGAGCGCATTATTTTCTATGCGCATTCTTAATTCTTGAATACGCTCGCCGCTTAATGTGTCTTCGGCCAGTACCATTTTTAACCCGTTATAATCGGGGGGGTTGTGACTGCCCGTTACCATCACGCCGGAGTGCGTGCCCAAGTGATGGGTAGCGAAATACAGCATGGGCGTGGCCACCATGCCGACATCGATGACATTGACCCCGCTTTTTTGAATGCCGCGAGCTAATGCCTGAGAGAGCGCGGGACCGGAAAGCCGTCCGTCGCGGCCTATCGCAATAGTGTCTTGATTTTTTGCGCGGGCCTCGGAGCCGATTGCGTGGCCGATGGCTTCTACGACTTCGGGGGTTAAGCTAAGATCAACTATTCCGCGAATGTCGTAGGCTTTAAAGATTTCTTTGGGAAGTGGTTTCATAAAATTTGCTAGTTTAACCGGATTGATAGCGCATGCCAAAACAAAAATCAGTTTATATCTGCACCGAATGCGGCGGGCAACTCGCAAAATGGCAGGGGCAATGCCCGCACTGCACCGCTTGGAACACGTTGGTGGAGGGTATCGCCGAATCCGCCGTTGCACCCCGTTATAGCGCGCTGGCGGAGGGTAGCCAAGTGCAAAATTTGGGCGCGGTTGAAGCGAACGAGGTACCGCGACTAGCGACGGGTATTGCGGACTTTGATCGGGTGTTGGGTGGCGGCTTGGTGGAAGGCGCAGTGGTATTAATAGGGGGAGACCCGGGCATTGGTAAGTCTACCTTGTTGTTGCAGGCCTTAGCTACCTTAAGCGCGCATACGCATGTCTTGTATGTCAGCGGGGAAGAATCCGCGCACCAAATTGCCTCTAGAGCGAAGCGTTTAGCGCTTTCGGCGAAATCCGTGCAACTTTTGGCGGAGATTCAGTTGGAAAAAATTCTCGCTATTTTGGCACAGCTAAAACCCGCGACCGCGGTGATTGATTCTATTCAAACTATTTATTCAGAAGCGCTGCAATCTGCCCCGGGCAGCGTGGCGCAGGTGCGGGAGTGCGCTGCGCAACTGACG
>CAYYOS010000002.1:0-50843 GCA_964473355.1 uncultured Burkholderiales bacterium
AACCAATAATAATGTCATCCGACACCAAACCACCGGCGTCCATAATTTTTTTTGCTGCCACACCTAAAGGGGTGCCGGCTTTAACGGCGGCGCGTAACATATCGCCGGTGGAAATTTGGGGAATAGCGAATTTTTCTTTTATATAGTTAGCCTGTGTGCCCTTACCCGCGCCGGGGCCTCCTAATAGGATTAAACGCATGATTTTCCTTAAGTGAAATGCTGCAAGGTTATTGAACTTCTGGGCCTGTGCCCATTTAATTTTTTTTATGCTGCTATAAGACTTATTCCCAAAACCGCTGCAATTTCGCCTTTTAAGCAAAAAGGCCTAGTGTACACAATAGTCTTTGATGAGACCAAGATTTGCCTAATCTTGGGCTCCTGCAACACAGCTTTAAGCCAATAGCGCCCGCACCGCATCTAAATCCGTTTGCGTATCAACGCCTACCGGTTGGAGCGGTGTAATTACCATGCCTATCGTATGGCCATGCCAAAGGGCACGTAATTGTTCTAAACACTCGATATTCTCCAGGGGCGCTTTTTCTAAAAGCGTGAATTTTTTTAGAAACCCTACGCGGTATGCGTATATTCCGATATGCCGATATACCTGCTGCATTTTGTTCCGCGCATCACGTACAAAAGGAATCGGCGCGCGACTAAAATAAAGCGCATGGTAATGAGTATTTAACACCACTTTAACAATATTTGGATTCAACCAAAGCGCTTCATCTCGTAAGACGTGGGCGGCGCTGGCCATGCTAATATCTGGATGATCGGTTAAATAAGCCGCCACTTGGGCAATGAGTTTCGGGTCCATCGTGGGCTCATCCCCTTGGACGTTAACCACGATTTCATTGTCTCCCCAGCCCAGACTGGTGACCAACTCTGCGATGCGATCCGTCCCGGAAACATGCGTGTGGAGCGTCAGTGCCGCTCGATAACCATATTGCTCAACCACCGAAATAATCTTCTGTGCATCGGTCGCCACCCATACCTCCTTCGCGCCCGATGCGTGAGCTTTCTCCAACACATGAATAATCATGGGTTTGCCGGCAATGTCGAGCAGCGGTTTATCCGGTAATCGTGTTGAGGCTAAGCGCGCGGGGACAACAACGTTAAAAGACGGCAACACTATTGGAAACTTGGTTCTTAAACTTCTTCTTCAGCAGGCAGCTTGCGCGCCTCCTCTTCTAACATAATCGGAATATCGTCCTTAACTTGATACGCGAGACGATCCGCTTTGCAAATGAGTTCGTTCTCACTTTTTTTGTAAAGCAGCGGGCCCTTGCAGACGGGGCACACTAAAATTTCAAGCAGCTTGGGATCCATGATAATTCCTTATGTTTTGCAGTAATTTTACGCTAAACCCCGCTTCCATGCGCGCCTCAACCTTTAAGAACCAGCACTTCTCTGTGGCAAAGCCAAAGCATTTCACCGCATCTTTCTCGGTCATTAATATAATCTCGGCATCCAGTTCTAGGTCTTCAGCGTTAAATCGATAATGATCGGGATACGCATGCTCTACAAAAACCAGACCCAACGCTTGCAAATGGGAAAAAAAGCGCTGCGGGTTACCAATCCCTGCGATGGCGTGAATTTTATTCCCCCGAAATGCGGTCGCCTTCTCGCAACGTTCAGGAACGGCCAGATTATAAAATATATCCCCCACCAACGACATCTGGTACTGGTCTTTATCCTTGGTCGGCCCATTAACAACCACCGCGTCCAAATTTTTTAAGCGCGACATCGGCTCCCGCAGTGGCCCCGCAGGCAAGAGCTTACCGTTGCCAAATAAACGTTCGCCATCCACCACCGCAATTTCCATATCACGCTGAAGTCGATAATGCTGCAAGCCGTCATCGCTGATCAGCACGTTACACTGAGGATTTGCTTTTAAAAGTGCATGAGCGGCCGCCACACGATCTCGTCCTACCCAAACGGGGCAACGGCTGGCCTTAGCCATAAGCAAGGGTTCATCGCCGACCTCATCGGGGTTGCTGCCCGCATGCACTTGCTGCGGCGCAATATTATGGCCGCGATAACCTCGGCTGATAATTCCCGGGCATAAACGCTGCTCGCGCAGTAAGCGGGCTATCCATAAGGTTAGCGGGGTTTTTCCAGTGCCCCCCACCGTAATGTTGCCTACAACCACCACCGGAAGCGACAGCTTATAAGAACGCAGCAAACCGCAGCGGTAAAAAAAACGACGCGCAGCCGCAACCGCACCAAATACCATGCTCAACGGTCCAAGTATCACTTGCCAGGCACTATTCGTTTGCCACTCGTGCTGTAGCCAATGCTCAAGCGAGCGTTTAGTCATGCTTAATCCCAGTCAAACACATTTTGCAATAGCGTTGCATTCATTTCCACGCTCAAGCGTCGCTCCTCCCAAAAAAAGCGACGTGCCGTGTCGGCCATCTTGCGGGCCAAAATAGGATTATCACAATAAGCCTGCCACTTTTCCAGTATCAGCGATTCAGAGTCTAATTCGATCACGGCATCCGCCAATATTTTTTTTGGTAGCATCGTCGCATCTTTTATACTCATGGCGCTGCCGCCTGCCATTGCCTGCCAAAAAATCATCTCGGTCATATTAAAAAAATGTGCTGCGGTGACGCAGGCGGCAACCGCTGGCAGCCATTTTAAATCATCCACCCGTACGACAGATCCCGCAGGAATAGGCGTACGTTGCCACGTAGCCAGGCGAATGCTCTCACCTGAAGCCCCCGCGCCACTTATAAATAACACGTCTAGGGGAAATTTATCATTAAAGCTTTTTATAAACTCCCGCGTAAATTTACGATCATCAGCATGCAGCCACCACAGTCGCCGGTCTTGGTCACCGTTGATGAGGCTTTTAAGATTAGGGTCAACCTGCGCCTCGCTGAGTAAACTAAAGAAATCAACCGCAGGATAGAGTTGAGACGTTTTCCAGCCTCGCGCTTGTAGTTCGGTGGCGGGACATATGCTATCAAATGTGGTATCCACCTGGTATTCATTGTCTGCCGCAATCACCATCTTATGCGGAATGGTTTGTAGGGCGCGGCTTAAGTTCGGTTTGGGCGGGGCGCCCGCAAAAAGGATGGCAAAGGGTTTGAGTTTGCTAATAGCGCGTGTAATACTCGCGGAGTAATCGCTGGGCCCGTAGCCCCAACCCATTTTTTTTAAGCCGCTTAAAGGCTCAAGAAGGGAGCGATATTCGCGTTCGAACGTTAGCACCAGCCGCACGTCCAGTCGTTTTTCACGTATCGCTCGTGCCACTTCCACGCCTAAGCGTACGCTGGCTGCGCTGCTGCCGGTGACTATCCAAATGAGTTTGCCTTGGGCTTGTGGCGCATTGAGCCATCCCCAGCGGGCATTGGCGCGCGCCGTATTGCCGGTTAATCTATCGCGCAAATCGCAGTAGAGTAGTGTAGGGAGAAAGGAACCGTAAGGATTCAAATGGGTAAAAATGACTAAGCGAACGACAACGTTAAATCATTTCTGGGAATTCTGAAACTATTGCTCGCCAAGGAACGATCTTCTCTGACTGCCGTCCAGAGAAGTATATTTACTCAAATAGGAGGACCAAGTGCGTTTACCCCGCCGCCAATTTCTTAAACTGCTTGCAGGTATTGGTTCCACTGCGGCCTTACATTCTCGTATGGCTTTCGCGCAACCCGTCATTAGTAAAGCCATTCCGTCCTCGGGTGAACGCATACCGGCAATTGGTCTAGGCACATGGCTTACTTTTGACGTGAGCGATGCTGCCTTAGCACAAACCAGGTTGTTACCGGTGTTACAAACCTTTTTTGATCACGGCGGCGCCCTTATCGATTCTTCCCCTATGTATGGGGCATCGGAGGAAGTCATCGGCGACCTGCTGCCCTTAGTTAAAAATAAGCCCGCCTTATTTGCCGCTTCCAAGGTGTGGACCATGGGTCAAAACCGCGGCGTAAACCAAATGGAGACTTCCCGCAAACTCTGGGGTGTCTCTCGCTTCGATCTCATGCACATTCACAATATGTTGGATTGGGAAACGCATTTGGAAACACTTAAAAAATGGAAAAGCGAAGGACGTATTCGCTATATCGGCGTTACTACCTCACATGGGCGGCGTCATGAAGAGATGGAAAAAGTCATGGCGAAAGAGCCGATTGATTTCGTGCAATTTACTTACAACGTTATTGACCGCGAGGCCGAACAACGTTTGCTACCGTTGGCAGCGGAACGCGGCCTCGGGGTGATTATAAATCGACCTTTTCAAGGCGGGGCATTGTTTAGCCGCGTTAGAAACACCCCCCTCCCCGCCTGGGCGGCAGAATTTGATTGCCGTAACTGGGCGCAGTATTTTTTGAAATTTATCATTGCGCATCCTGCTGTTACCTGTGCTATCCCCGCTACTTCCCAAGCACGCCACGTGTTAGAAAATATGGGTGCGGGCTTAGGGCGCCTGCCCGACGCTGCGACACGCCGACGCATGGTGCTTTAGGTTACTGCATTCCTTGCGCGCTGTTCCGCTAACTTAGCGAGATGCACCATAGCTTGACTGAAAAAGTTTGACACGCGCTTGGATATCGCAAACCTCGCGAGCCCTGGCTAAGCAAACTTTTATTTCACAACTAAGCTATTTTTTACCCGCTTTACCCCCGGCGTTTTCCCTGCAATTGCCGCTGCGCGGCGCATCTGTCCTTCATCCCCCACTACGCCCTTTAGCACTACCTCGCCGGATTTTGACTCCACGCTGATAGCGGCGGTTTTTAATTCTATATCTGCGGAAAAGCCACTTTTTATTTTACTGATGATTAAATTATCGTCGAAGTACGGTTTAGGTTTTTCTACCACGGGTGGAATATCTGGCGCCGGCATAGGGACGGGGGTGTATTGCGTCGCGCAACCCGCTAACATCAGTAAAAGAACTACAATAATTCTAGGCATGATGTAACTCCTTTTTTAAATAGGCTTCTACCTCCTTTTCAACTGCCGGTTTGAGGCAATCGAATTCTTGGATTTTCATTCCCCGTAGCCAAGTTAATTGGCGCTTCGCCAATTGGCGTGTTGCGGCGATGGCTTTTTCGCTTAATGCGGACGCGTCCAACTCGCCTTGTAAATATTGCCAAACCTGGCGATAGCCTACTGAGCGCATGGACGGCAAATTCGCGCTAAGTGCATAGGCCTTACGTAACGCTTCAACTTCTTTAATTAATCCTTGATCCAGCATGATTTGAAAACGCGCTGCAATACGTTTATGCAGCACCGTTCGATCGCTCGGGATTAGCCCCACCTGGATATAACGATGGGTGCTCGGAATGTCACGCTTACTCTGTAAGGCAGACAAAGGTTGGCCCGTTAAATAGTTTACCTCCAGCGCGCGCTGAATCCGCTGCGCGTCTGCGGGGTTGATTTTTTCTGCCGTGGTGGGATCCACTTTTTCTAGTTCGGCATGCAGGCTCTGCCAACCAGCGCGACGGGCTTGTTCGTCTATTTTTGCTCGTAACGCTTCGTCTCGTCCGGGTAAATCCGACAGGCCTTTTAGCAATGCCGAAAAATACAGCATGGTGCCGCCTACTAACAGCGGTATCTTTCCGCGCTGGGTAATTTCCTGCATTACGGAAGTCGCGTCCTTACAAAATCGGGCGGCAGAATAACTTTCCGTGGGCTCCAGAATATTAAGTAAGTGGTGCGGCGTTTCTAAGCGGGTTTGCCTATCGGGTTTTGCGGTCCCAATATCCATGCCCTTATAAATCTGCGCTGAATCAACGCTAATAATCTCCAGCGGCAATATTTTCGTTAAGGCTATGGCTATGGCGGTTTTGCCGCTGGCTGTTGGGCCCATTAAACAGATGGCGGGCGGAGTTTTACCTCCGCCCCTAGTCTCCCCTGTTAGCGGGTCAGGAAGCGCCGTTATCGGGTTAAGGGGGATTTTTGAGATGAGTTTTAGGCTCTTCTAGAACTTGAAAAAAAACTTCGTCCGGGCGCACCATGCCCAGCTCATTTCGCGCGCGCTCTTCAATCGCTTCATAACCGGTTTTAAGATCTTTTACTTCGGCCTCAAGCGTATCATTGCGTGCTTTTAACCCACGATTGGTTAATTTTTGTGCGTCCAGCTGCCGATTAATTTCTGAGACGCGCAGCCAACTGCCTTTGCCTATCCACAGTGGATATTGCAAGGCGACCAGTAAAATGACCAGCGCTGCGGTTAACCAGCGCATCTAGTACTCCTCATTTTACTTACGTAAAGCGTGTGCGATCCTTAGCCAGTTGATAAAAAGCGTCACGCCCGGCATAGCTTGCATGCTCGCCCAACTCCTCTTCAATGCGCAATAGCTGGTTATATTTTGCAATACGCTCCGAACGCGATACCGAGCCCGTCTTAATTTGCAGGGCATGGCTTGCAACCGCAAGATCCGCGATGGTGGTATCTTCGGTTTCGCCGGAACGATGCGAAATGATCGTGCCATAGCCCGCCTGCTTGGCCATTTGTATGGCGGCCATCGATTCGGTTAATGTACCTATTTGATTTACCTTGATGAGAATAGCATTGGCGATACCTTTGCGAATGCCGTCGCGTAATATTGTGGTATTGGTAACAAAAAGATCATCGCCCACTAATTGTGTGGATTCGCCCAAGCGCTGCGTTAAAAGCCCCCAGCCATCCCAATCGTATTCACTCATACCATCTTCGATACTGAGTATAGGATATTTGCCCACCCAAGACGCTAAATAGTCCACAAATTGCGGTGGGTTTAAGCCCTGCTTTTCAGATTTTAGGCGATAAATATTATCTTTGAAAAATTCCGAACTGGCGCAGTCTAGCCCTATCGATACATCTTCATCGGCAACGTACCCTGCGGCTTTAATGGCTTCCATAATGAGCTGCAGCGCGGTTTCATTGGAAGGCAAATTCGGGGCGAAGCCGCCTTCGTCGCCTACCGTGGTCGGCAAACCTTTTTTTGTTAAAATTTGTTTTAATGCATAAAATATTTCTGCACCGCAACGCAAAGCCTCGCGAAAACTCGGCCGCCCCCAGGGGATGATCATAAATTCTTGCATGTCTATACTGTTATCCGCATGCGCGCCACCATTGATGATATTAATGAGCGGCACCGGCAATTGCATGGGTCCTGCGCCACCTAAATAACGGTACAAAGGCAGCCCGGATTCTTCGGCTGCGGCCTTAGCAATCGCCAACGACACGGCGAGAATTGCATTCGCACCTAGTCGCGATTTATTTTCGGTACCATCGAGATCACACAACATGCGGTCTATATACGTTTGCTCTTCGGCATCTAAGCCGATAATTGCTTCACTGATTTCAGTGTTGACGTGTTCTACTGCTTGGGCAACACCCAAACCCCGATAACGCTTTTTATCTTGATCACGCAATTCCACAGCTTCTTTGCTGCCAGTAGAAGCACCCGAGGGTACCGCCGCGCGACCCATAATGCCCGATTCCAACAACACATCGGCTTCCACGGTGGGATTGCCGCGAGAATCCAAAATCTCGCGGGCTATTACGTCTACAATGGCACTCATACCCCTCCCCTGTTCCAATCCGCAATAAAAACGATAACCGCGTTTCCACGGCGCGCGGACTCGTTACCGGCTTGCCGGCCGTTTGCGGGAAGCGCGCCTTTAAACCCCACCTCCCGCCCCGGATGCCGTTGGCAACGCCGTGTCGGCGGGGTGCCTTCGGCTCCTCGCCGTCCCGTCTGGCGGGATCCAGATACTAGCTGTACTGTCTTCGTCGCCTCATCCTTGTTGCCTTGTTCTCCTTTGTATTGCGGATTGGAATTACGATTGGATTTCATTAGCTTTCCATTTCAATAAAATTTTGTTTTTTTACGGTCTCATCTATGGTTTTAAGCGTTTCCAACAGCGCCGCCATTTTTGCTAAAGGCCACGCGTTAGGACCGTCGGACAAGGCCTTAGCCGGGTTGGGGTGGGTTTCCATAAATATGCCTGCGACACCCGCCGCCACGGCAGCGCGCGCTAAAACCGGAACAAATTCGCGCTGCCCGCCGCTGGAACTCCCCAGTCCGCCGGGTAACTGCACGGAGTGGGTAGCATCGAATACCACGGGGCATTGCGTGGCGCGCATGATAGCTAAGGCGCGCATATCAGAAACCAAATTATTGTAGCCGAAGGAAACACCTCGCTCGCAAACCATAATATTGTCCTGCTCACCATTTGCCTCTTTTGCCTTAGCCACCACATGCTGCATATCTGCGGGAGCCAGGAATTGTCCTTTCTTTATATTAACGGGACGCCCGGCAGAGGCTGCGGCGTGTATAAAATCTGTCTGGCGACAAAGGAAAGCCGGCGTCTGCAAGACGTCCACTATTTTCGCGACGTCTTTTATCTCGTCCACGGTGTGTACATCGGTTAAAACGGCGACACCGATTTGCGTTTTAACTTCGCTTAAAATTTTTAAGCCCTCATCCCTGCCGGGTCCACGAAAAGATTTACCAGAGCTGCGGTTGGCCTTGTCGTATGAAGATTTATAAATAAAATTTATGCTTAACTTGCCGCAAATTTCTTTTAGTATTCCCGCCGTATCCAATGCCATTTGCCGGGATTCCACGACACAAGGGCCAGCAATTAAAAACAAAGGATGCGTTAAACCGACTTCAAAGCTGCACAGTTTCATGTTTCATCCTGGGAGAGAGCGCAGCGCGAGCATGAGCCAGTGCAGCCGTTACAAAGGAGATAAATAAAGGGTGACCGGCACGTGGCGAAGAAGTAAATTCCGGATGAAACTGAGCGGCGACAAACCAGGGATGATTAGGTAATTCTATAATCTCACATAAATTTTCCGGTCGTGAAATGCCACTCACGACCAAACCAGCTTCTTTTAGGCGCTCCAAATAGACATTATTTACTTCATAGCGATGGCGGTGACGCTCGGTAACGCTATCCGCATTGTATATTTTACTTGCCAAACTTCCGGCTTGGAGATATCCCACTTGTCCGCCCAAGCGCATAGTCCCGCCTAAATTCGATTCAGCAGTTCGGGTTTCCAGTTTGCCTTCCCGGTCGTGCCATTCATGGATTAAAGCCACCACCGGATGCGACGTCTGTGGATTAAATTCGGTACTGTGCGCATCCGACATTCCCGCACAGTTGCGGGCAAATTCAACAATTGCCAGCTGCATTCCCAGACAAATTCCCATATAGGGAACGCTTTGTTCACGGGCGTAACGTATCGCTTGAATTTTTCCTTCAACACCGCGTTTGCCAAATCCGCCGGGCACTAAAATCGCATGCATCCCAACCAGACACGCGGTACCCTGCTGCTCAATTTGTTCGGAATCGATATAGTGAATATTAATTTTGCTGCGTGTGTGTATGCCGGCATGAATTAATGCTTCGGATAATGATTTATAAGACTCGGTTAAATCTACATACTTGCCGACCACCGCAATATTTACGCTAGCTTTTGGCTGCTCCAGCGCAGTAACCAGATTTTCCCATACGCTTAAATCTGCCGGCGGCGGACTTATGCCCAACTTTTTAACGACAATTTCATCGAGTTTTTGCTGATGCAATAAACCAGGGATTTTATAAATGCAATCCACGTCCACGGCAGAAATGACTGCTTCTTCATTAACGTTGGTAAAAAGCGCGATTTTGCGACGTTCTTCATCGGGTAATGGTCGATCTGCGCGACACAATAGAATATCCGGTTGAATACCGATCTCACGCAATTCTTTGACCGAGTGTTGCGTAGGCTTAGTTTTTATTTCGCCGGCACTATGAATATATGGGACTAAAGTTAAGTGGATGTAGCAGGTATTATCTCGCCCCAATTGCACGCCCATTTGCCGAATGGCTTCCAAAAAGGGTAAGGATTCAATATCGCCTACCGTGCCGCCAATCTCGACAATCGCAATTTCTTTGTTGTCGGCACCGTTTCGGATGGAAAGTTTTATTTCATCGGTAATATGGGGGATAACTTGCACGGTGCCCCCTAAATAGTCGCCGCGCCGTTCTTTTTTTATTACGCTTTCATAAATTTGGCCGGTAGTAAAATTATTGCGCTTGCTCATTTTTACATTGGCAAAGCGTTCATAGTGGCCCAAATCTAAATCAGTTTCGGCACCGTCTTCCGTGACAAATACCTCACCGTGCTGAAAAGGGCTCATGGTGCCCGGATCAACATTGATGTAAGGATCTAATTTTAAGAGGGTAACTTTCAGACCGCGCGATTCAAGTATGGCGGCGAGTGATGCGGCCGCGATGCCTTTACCTAAGGAAGAAACGACCCCGCCGGTGACGAAGATGAATTTGGTCATGAAATAACGGCCAGCCGCTTTAAGTAGCACACGGGATAACATGATAACTCAAAAGCCGATCGGCTCCAAATGGAGGAGAAGGCAAAAGGCGAAAACCAAAAGTGACAAGGCAAAATAAAGGCCCGCCGACGAGGTAAGTCGCGTGTAGCCTATAGCTAAAATTCGTGGCGTAACGCTAAGCCCAACAGAAAATTTCGCCCCGGCGCGGGCTCAAAATAACGCTGATTGCTTTCGTTGACGATAACGGCGCCTATGTAGTTTTTGTTAAAAAGATTATCGATGCGTAAGAATTCTTTAAGCTGCCAGCCGGAGAAATTTTGCTCAAACCCCAGCCGAAAATTGGCCATACCATAAGCCGCGGCAGATTGAGAATTGACATCGTTAACCATGACGGTCGATTGATAGCGGGCTTCCAGTGCCGCGTAAAAGCCCGACGACGACTGCCACAAAAACTCTGAGTGAAAAATGAAGTGCGGAATCCCCGGGATCCGGTTGCCCGCTGCCACCAAGGTGGGGGCGGTGCAGGGAACCGTGGCACAACTAAAAAACTGATTTTTATACACTGCGTCCAGATAGGTTGCGGCGCTGCTCAAGGAAAAACCGTTGCCCCACCTGTAATCCAATGACAGCTCTGCTCCCAGGCGTTGGGTAGCTCCGCCATTTTGAAATACAGATCTGCCCCCACTATTACTGGCCACCATAATCTCATTTTCACTGTCTATCCTGAACAAGGCAGCATTGAATTTATGTTTCTCGCCCAAGATCTTTAGGCCTGCCTCGTAATGACGGCTTTTTGCCGCCTCTAAGTCAAAATTTAATCCGCTTAACCCGTTGTTGCGATAGCTAAGCTCATTAAAAGTAGGCGTCTCGAAACCGCGGCCAACACTCGCGTAGACGTTTACTAGGGGATTAAGATGGTAGACGATGCCGGCAACCGGCGAAACATCAGTAAATTTGGTTTGCCCGCTGTCGTCGGGGTTGGTGTTAGTAATGTATCTGTCGGAGGATTTAAATTTTACTTGGGTGGCACGCAAGCCGCCGCTTAGAGCCATTTTCGGAGTGATCTGCCATTCAATTTGGGCAAACTGGTTGGCACCTGAAACTCGATCGTCTTCATCGCGGCGTAGCGCCCCCAGTACACCGGTTCGGCCACCGCTAAAATTTTGATAACCTCGGCGACGCTCATTACTAGTCTCGAAATTTACACCTGAGGTAATAACTAATGGACGCTCTGAAAAAGTTGCGGTATGCGTCCAGCGCAAATCTATTCCGCCAAAATCACGGTCCAAATCGATGACACCCCCCGAATGCAAGGGATTGTTTTGTGCTGCAATGGGTACCGCCAAAAACTGCCGCACCTCGCGTAATCCGTAATGTCCCGTGATTTTAAGCTTATTGCGCTCATCCCCATCTTGCTCATACACGAGACCTAATTGCTGGTTGCTCACATCTTTACGGGTATTAAACAAAATAGCCGCGGCATCCGCCTGAGACGGGTCGGCCGCTACCTGGGCCTGGCTTAAGCCCAGCGGATCTTGCGTTCCAGGCTGACGGAGCGTATTCGCTATCAAGCTTAAGCTGCCGCCATCTCCCAGTGGAAATTTAAACTTAGCATTGAGTTGTTGACGTTCGGCACGACTATGCTCGCGAAAACCATCCGTTTTAAAAAAGGTGGCGCTTACCACCATATCAGCGCCCGTTTTAGCGCCCACGTTTAAATTGAATTGCTGGCTGGCAAAACTTCCTGTCGCCAGATGAGAAGTGAACGTGGGCTGCTCTGGCGCTTCTTCACTGAACACATGAATAATCCCGCCCGCTGCGTTTCCGTATAAAGCGGAAAATGGTCCCCGTAACACTTCAATGCGATTCGCCGAGGGTAGATCAAAAATGCCCGTCTGCCCTTGTCCATCCGGCATGGTAGCCGGAATACCGTCCGCATAAAGACGTACCCCGCGCACACCAAAAGGGGATCGCGCGCCAAAGCCACGTACAGAAACCTGGATATCTTGGGCGTAATTTTGGCGATTTTGTGCAACAACCCCCGGCACCCGCCCCAACGTTTCTGAAATATTCAATTGCGGCTGGCCGCGCTGCAAGACGGTGCGCTCGACTACGTCATGGCTTACGGGTTGATCAAACCCCGGAAGAACTATCGGCGGGGCCCGAACGATTTGCGGCTCAAGCTCCGTAATGCCCTGCGCCTTGATGGAACAGCTAAAGGCCAGCGCTACCCAAAATAGATTTTGCGAGCGGCTGTCTATTATTTTTCTGCCTTTACTGGGCACATGCTTATCTGACGTACCCGTTCAAAACAACATACTGCAGCAGCAGCTGCCGCATTCAATGATTCAATTTTACCCGGCATAGGTATGCTAACCTGGTCATGCGCCAGCGATTGCGCAGTGAGCGACACGCCTGCGCCTTCGTTGCCAAATACAAAGGCTACCTCTCCGGTTAGGTCGCAATTAAATATGGAATTAGTAGCGGCGGCGGTGGTGGCATAGGTTTTTCCGGGGAATGTGGAAAGAATTTTGGCGATATCTACATTCTCAAAAATTTCCACGCTAAAATGTGCACCCATGCTGCCGCGCAGCGCTTTAGGGGACCAAACGTCGGCGCATTCATATAAATAAACCTGAGCAGCCCCTGCGGCGGCTGCAGTGCGTATCATCGATCCGACATTTCCCGGGTCTTGTATGCCTTCCAACACGACACAAAATTCCCCAAATTTTTTTTGCTGCGCCCGGGGGATCTCTATGAGGCTTAAATAACCATCGGGATGTTCCAAGCTCGATACCTGCGCATACAAAGCCGGGCTAAATTCAAATACAGCAATGCCATGCCCTCCCAGGGACTCCAGGCGCTGTTTGTTTAGCCCCTTGCCGGAACAAATTAGTGCTCGCGGATTCAATCCCAGTGCTAAATAAGTTTGCAATAGCGTATAACCTTCCAACAAGGTTAAGCCCGCTTTGCGACGTTCTTTCGCGGCGCTACTCAATTTCTTTAACTGTTTAAATAAGGGATTATGCAACGAAGAAATTTGGCGCATTAGGGCTCCAGCGAACAAGTGCGGAATCCGGCAAAAATATCCCTGCGCTCCGGCGTGTAAAAATTTCTCCAAGTGTTACGAATTAATTTGTAAGCCGTGGCAAAACTGCCGCCACGCAAAACTTTATGGGTGCCAAACCAAGGCGCAGAATATTCTTTATACGGGTCGATAATAAAACCCGGGTAAGGTTGAAAAGTACTGGCCGTCCACTCCCAAACATTTCCCAGCATTTGCCTACAACCACTGGCGCTATCTCCGAGCGCGTGAGCAAAAACTGGAACCGGTTGATTTAACAAACCACCCAGGTTGGCAACGCGCGCGTCAGGTAGAGTTTCTCCCCACGGATAGCGGCGTTTGTTGTTAACGTGCGGATCCAGGGCGGCAGCTGTCTCCCATTCCGCTTCGGTGGGCAATCGGCGCTTTGCCCAACGGCAATACGCATCAGCTTCAAACCAATTCACGTGTATGACGGGTGCGTGCAAAGCCAGTGGGGTGATTAGGTCGAACACGCGCTGCTGCCAGTTTGGCCCGTCTTTTAACCAGTACGCAGGCGCGACAGTGTTTTCCTGTAGACGCCACCTCCATCCCTGCGGAGACCACAAGTCCGCCCTGGTATAGCCATTGTCTTCGACAAAGTTAACAAATTCTTCATTGGTTACGGGCGTGCGCGCAATAGCAAAAGGCGCCAACTCAATTTCATGCGCCCACTTTTCATTATCGAAAACAAAGTCGTTAGATTTCGTCGCGCCCAATAGAAATCTTTTTCTGGGGAATGTTGCATCCCCCGCACAGCTACTTGGCGATGACGCGACGATATTCTGCGCTTTCGGGAATGCGTAACCCAGGGTTTGGCGGGTGTAGGTGAAAGCCTCCGCGTGCATATCCTCGTGAAAAATCGCGAGCTGCAAAAAATAATCATCCATCGCCTGATGTTTTTTTGCGCTGACTTTTTCTGCAACCTGATTTAAGTACATTAAGGTCTGCGCCGGGGTAAGCAGAGGCAGATCCCAACGCGACGCGTGAGGAACCGTTGCCGAATTATATAATTCATCCGCGTTTGGAATAATCGATGGCCGCACTGCCTGGCCTTGCTGCTGGCGCAAGCACCAAAATTCCTGAAACCAGGCCAGGTGACCCAACTCCCACAACGGGGGGTTCACGATGCTTAGCCTAGGACCCAACCATTGCGTAGGGGTTAAATCTGCAGTCAAGCTTAAGGTACGCTGCCGGGTTTGGACTAGATCGGCAAGAAGCGTATCGGCATTAATCGAAGAAATAATTGCGTCCATAGAGGGTTTTTTGTTTCGGAGGAATATTTTGACACAAAGATTTAGGCGAGTCCTAAGAGATTGCCGGAGGGACGGCCAGTCCATTTTGACTATTTTGTTATGGGTATATGATGGTAGGATGTAAGAAGCAAGCAACGGGGCTAGCGCTTGGCAGGTACCTACAATCTCTGGTTAGTAACTCTATCGATCATCGTCGCGGTTTTCGCGTCGTATGTGGCGCTTGATTTGGCGTCTCGCGTTATCGCTGCAAACAAAAAAGCATTCTTGTGGTTGGCCAGCGCTGCCGTATCCTTGGGGGTTGGCATCTGGTCCGTGCATTTCATCGGAATGCTGGCTTTTCACCTACCGATTTCAGTGGCCTACGCTCTTGCGCTCACATTATTAGCGTTGTTAACCGCGATATTGGCAGCAGCCTTAGCTTTCTATCTGGTTAGCGGGCTTACGTCACGCTGGCCGCGATTTGTTTGGGGAGGAATCGTATTGGGCTTAGGGATAGCCGCCACGCAGTTTATTGGTGTGGTGGCAATGCAAATGCACCCGCCTATAAAGTATGATTTCAGGCTCTTAGGTTTCTCCGTCCTCATTGCGGTAGTTGCTTCCGTTATCGCGTTGTGGAACGCGTTCCATTTGCGTTCGGAAAACCACTCCCCTAGAGTTTGGAAAAAGACTTGGTATGCAATAGTGTTGGGTGCGGGCATCGCGGGCACGCATTACACCGGCATGGCCGCGGGAATTTTTTCCAGTCACAGCGTGTCCCTGGCTAGGGGCTTAGCCATACAGGATATTTGGCTTGCCATCGGCATTGGCGCTTTTACGCTCATATTGCTCACCGCCACCCTGGTTGCCATTTCAGAAAACCGTCTCAAGCGTTATTTGAGCGAACATCTGCGCCACGCGCAAATGCTACGCGAATCCCACGATGAATTGGAATTTAGAGTGCAGCGCCGCACGCTCGAATTGGCTCGCGCCAACACAGCGCTGCAAGCCGAGGTGGCGCAACATGAGCGCACGGAAGAAGCCCTGCGAGCCAGCCAGGAAGAAGCGCGGGGGATTATGGATACCGCGCATGACGCCTATATCGCTATAAATGCGGATAGCGTTATCGTAGAGTGGAACCGCCGGGCCGAACGCATTTTCGGTTTTTCACGCGCAGAAGCCTTGGGGGAAAATCTCGCAGAAACCCTGATCCCCTTGCCATACAGAGAGGCACACTATCAGAGAATCAAGCATTTTTTAGACACCGGCGAGGGGCCGACGATTAATGATCGTCGAGAACTCCGCGCGCTGCATCGGGACGGGCATGAGTTTCCCGTGGAAGTCTCCATATGGCCGACTAAAACGGGCGGGGAGTATAAATTTAATGTGTTCTTGCATGACATCAGCGAGCGTCGCAGAGCGGTGCAGAGGTTAACTGCCTTAACGGAGGCATCGACAACTTTAGTCGAATCAACCACGCTGGAGGAAGCGGCGCCCAATATTCTCCGCGAAATCGGCTCGGCCCTCGGGTGGGCGGTAGGCGTTTTTTGGACACTTGATCGGTCGGCGAACTTGTTACGCTGCGCCGCATTCTGGCATGATCCGCATTTTTCTAGCCCCTACTTTGAGGCGCAAAGCCGCGCTTTAAGTTTTACGCCCGGGGTAGGAGGACCGGGGCGAATTTGGGCTAGCGGAAAACCTCTTTGGATTGCTGACATCTGCTTGGATCAAAACTTTCGGCGCTCGATATCCGCGGGGGTAGAGGGGTTGCATGGCTACTTCGGCTTTCCGGTGATTTGCGGCGGTAAACTCTACGGGGTGATGGAATTTTTCTCCACCACCAGTCAAGAGCCGCATCCCGAGTTGTTAACAATTACGGATACGCTGGGTAATTTGCTTGGGCAATTTTTAGAGCGGATTCAAACCAAATCGACGTTGGAGCAAGAGCGGGAATTTCTCGCCGCGCTTTTGGAGAATCTTTCCGATGGCATCGTCGCCTGCGACGAACAAGGAACACTATCCCTTTTTAATCGTGCGACCCGTGAGTTTCATGGCTTAGGGGCAGAGCCCTTACCACCTGAGGCCTGGAGTAAACATTATCACCTCTATCTGGCGGATGGCAAAACGCCTATGCCCACTAATGATATTCCTTTGTTTCGCGCATTTCGCGGCGAAGTCGTGCGGGATGTCGAGATGGTAGTCATTCCAGAAAACGCGCCCAGTCGAAACTTAGTTTGCAACGGTCAAGCGTTAATCTCTGCGTCCGGTAAAAAACTCGGCGCGGTGGTTGCAATGCATGACATAACCGAGCGTAAGCAGGCGGAACAAAAACTGGTGCAGCTGGCGCACTTTGATCCGCTAACGACGCTACCCAATCGTTTGTTGTTTTTTGAATCCCTGCAAAAAGCCTTACTCCATGCCGACAAACACCAGTGTGTCGTATCGGTGATGTTTCTCGATATTGATCGTTTTAAGGAAGTTAATGATACTTTAGGCCACGCTACCGGTGACGAATTATTGCGACAAGTCGGCAGTAGGTTGGTCCAGTGTTTGCGCGTGCGCGATACGGTCGGGCGTTTAGGCGGCGATGAATTTGGCATAATTCTGATTACGCCCAACGGACCGCAAGGTGCGCAAATCGTCGCTGCGAAAATCGGTGCAGCGCTACAACCCCCGTTTGAAATACATGGCCAAGAAGTAACGGTGACAGCATCGATTGGAATAGCTATCTATCCCGACGATGGTTTAGATAGTGATGTATTAATGCGCTATGCCGATACGGCTATGTATGAAGCCAAAGCAATGGGCAAAGATACATTCCGTTTTTATAAAGCAGAAATGAACGCCCACGCGTTGCAAAAACTAGAGTTGGAAAATGCCTTACGCAAAGCGCTGGCAAACAATGAATTTGTTTTACATTACCAACCGAAAATTCAAATAGATTCAGGTGAATGGGCCGGAGTCGAGGCGTTATTACGCTGGCATCGGCCTGGGCATGGTTTAGTTTCGCCCGCGGCCTTCATTCCTTTGTTGGAAGAAACAGGGCTGATCGTTCCGGTAGGTGCTTGGGTGATTAGCACAGCCTGTAAGCAGATGGCAGATTGGCGGCGGGCCGGTGCGGGTTTGATTCGGGTGGCCGTGAATGTATCTGGTAAGCAATTCCTAGAAGATGGGCTGATAACCACGGCAACCAACGCCATGCGGGAACATAGAATCGGCGTGGGCTTGTTAGAAATGGAAATAACCGAAAGTTCTTTAATGAAGGATGCGGACAGAACCCATCGGATGTTGAAAGAACTGAACGCGCTGGGCATTTCAATTGCGATCGACGATTTTGGTACTGGCTATTCTAGCCTTGCGTATCTTAGCCGGTTTTGGATTGACAAGCTTAAAATTGATATCGCCTTCATACGCAATGTGACGACCAATTCAGACAACGCCGCCATCACTATCGCAATTATTGGCATGGCACACAATTTAAAGCTCAGCGTGGTTGCTGAAGGCGTGGAAACGCTGGAGCAGTTGGAATTTCTGCGTGCTCACCATTGCGACGAAATTCAAGGCTACTTGCTCTCTAAACCCTTGCCGCCGACAGAGGTGATGATGCGTATTAGTGAGCCTTTCGTTTTTCCTTCGATTTATGCGGCCGATTCGAAGCCGTCGTCCGCGTGGAAGAACAACTAAAACTCCATACTGCGGGCGCCGCGGAGTTCTCATTAGCCATTGCCGGCGTGGGGAGCCGCAGCTATGCGTTTATTATTGACTGGCATATCCGTTTTATTTTAGCGCTGGCATGGGTGCTGATCGTGGCTTTGGTCGTCAGCATGATGAGTCCGGAAGCTCGATTTTTTGAAGGCTTTTTTTCCGCGTTGTGGAAACACCCGAAGATAACTTGGATTGGCGCCGCGCTAATTTATCTGGCTTATCATCCATTGCTCGAAGTGCTTATGAGCGGGCGCACCCCGGGAAAGCGTATGGCGGGCGTCCGCATCGTTTCTATAACCGGGCAAACACCCACTGTCGGCGCGTTGCTAATCCGCAACGTATTTAGGCTCATCGATTCACTCCCACTTTTTTACATTCTGGGGTTAGGGGTAGCGCTTTTTAACCAACGAAACGTAAGGATAGGTGACATCGCCGCGGGCACATTGCTTGTTTTCGAAAATAAAACCGCCCATATCAAATCCCAGCTTACGACGCACGTTGGACAAGCCGACCTAGAATTGTTAAATGATATTGTTGAACGTTGGCCAAGCTTAGGGCGTGCCGCTCGACAACGCTTGGCCCTGAAGTATCTAGAGAAAACAGGAGAAGTTTTAACAACTGCGGAAGAAACCGATGAACGTGTTCTCCACGCTAGACTAAAACATATCCTTACTATCAGTAAAAGTGATCAGCCGGCACCGACTGCGCTGGTAACCTGGCTAAAATCAAGGCAGGCAATTTGGGAAAATTTAAGAAGCTTGCTGAAGCTAGAGCATGCTACTGGGGCGCTCAAAGTGGAGGAAGCAAAGGGGCTCATCCGGGGGTTTCGTGGTCTGCTCCGCGACGTATCGCTAGCGCGCAGCACCATACCCTCGAGTCGACTAACCGGCCAGTTGGAAGCTTTGTTAGTGGAGACGCACGATACCATTTACCGAGCGCCCAGCAATCTTCGTCAAGACTTAATGCAACTGATGCGTAAAGAAGTGCCGGAAGTGGTAGCGAGTTTACGCGGTGCGATTGTGGCCACAAGCGGGCTATTTTTAGGTAGTGCCATCGCGGGATGGCTATTAGTTTATACCTACCCAGAGTTAGCTAGTTTATTCGCCTCCGAGGAAATGATTAATACCGTGCAACGGGGCGAACTTTGGACGGATGGCCTGCTAAATATTATGCCGTCCGCATGGCTATCACTTTCCATTATGACCAATAATATTTTGGTCACACTGTTTGCCTTTGTGTTGGGTGCGCTGTATGGATTAGGAACAATATATATCGTGACCCTAAACGGTTTGATGCTAGGCGCTGCCTTTGCTTTTACCGCCCAGTATGATCTGGACGGCAAACTACTCAAGTTTATTGTCGCTCATGGCGTAGTAGAACTGAGCATAGTTTGCCTTGCCGCCGCGGCCGATATTCAATTAGGGGAGGCGTTAGCTCGCCCCGGTAAATGCACTACTCGCGCCGAGGCATTCCGTGCCGCAGTGGCGCGTGCCGGAAAATTACTTCCTGTGTGCGCGCTATTTTTGGTGGGCGCAGGTTTAATAGAAGGCTATATTTCTCCCAATGACAATTATGACTTAAAGGTTCGCATAGCCATAGGCATAGGCTACGGCATATTGATGTGGTTAGTTTTGAGTGGCAGAATTTGGCGGGGCAAGATAAGCGTAGTTTAGTTTTGTGCAGGGCTCCTGCATTGGCCCTCCAATAATCCATCGTTTTTCAGTGCGCTACTGTCCTGAAATAATCTCGTTTACAACACTCCTTAGTCTTAGGCAATGCTCCCTAAGACGTTCCGTCGCTTTATGTGCCCTGTATGTTCACTCTTGTCATTCCCGCGAGAAGCGGGAATCCAGGTTTTGAATATTAACTTGCCGGGGGTAGCCCGGCAGCTAGTGCGCCCTGGCGCGTCGCACGAGGGACCCGCGTTAGCGGGACCCTAGCAGCGGCAGGGATGCCAGGCGACTGCGCTCTCATTCCGCCCCCGCATCCCGCTTTCACGTCGCACCTTCCTTAACGGAAGGCACTGCTCCTACTCAAGCGGTCGCCCTTCTTTTGTTTGGCCAAAAAGAAAGTAATCAAAGAAAAGGCCACCCTCCCCATCACGCTATGTTCTGTTCCCGCTCACCAAGCCCAAGCGGCTCTCGCAACTCAACCTCGGCGCTAAAGCGCCTTAAGGATTCGAGCAGTGCTCGCCGACATCCCTGGCTTGGTTCGCTGCTCGGCGGTGAAGAAAGGGACCCTTAAAAAACAAAAGGCAAAATCAAAACCCACGCCCACTGAACCATAAGTCTGCTTGTTACATACGTCTTATTTATCCTAAAGGGCGCTACTCCCTGCCCCTGACTCCAAAGCCATAAAAGCCTCTCTTGCGGGATCGATGGCAAGACTTTAGCGCGCTTATATCTGCCGCCTTTGACGTAGTTTTTCGTAATACGCGAGCACCGCGCTGTCGAGAGCGTCGGGTCGTTCAAATACCACCGCGGCGCCTAATCGTACTAATTGCATCATGACGCCGTGGGCTTCTTGCATGAGGATCTCGGCGGCCAATGTTTCATAGGGATCTAGCCAACGCTCGGCGGGTTTTTCGCGCATGGCTTCCACTTCCTCATCTATGAGTGCTGCAATTAAGGGCAAATGCTGAGGGGCGATAAGCTTTGTGGCTTTGGTGAGTTGATCGGCGCGCTCGCCTTCATCTAAATCTGTAAAGAGAGGGACTAACGTGCGGTGTTTGACTAGGCGGCGGATTTCCAGCATGGCAGCGAGCGGGTTAGACTCTTGGCTTGTCACGCGTATGCGCTCCAGTGCCCCGCGTATTTGCATGAGACCCGCGATACCTTTTACCGGCGTTATAATTTCCTGCGGCTTATCCGCAAACACAACAATGCCCACGCGATCACCATTGTGAATGGCTTTTTCCGCCAGCCGCGCGGCGATATTAATATAATGCTGGACGCGGGTTAGCGGACCCGCTTCCAGGTTTGAACTTCTCCCGGCATCGATGGCCAGTATCAACTCGAGTTGTTGGTCTTCGCTAAAAACTCGCACCGTGTGCCGTCCGCTTCGTGCGCTCGCCTTCCAGTCGATCGCGCGTAGGGGGTCGCCCGCGCGGTAGTCGCGCAAACTAATAAGCTCTAGCCCCGCTCCTCTGGGTCGCATGGCGATCTGCCCCCCTACTATGACTCCGCTGGCTCGCTCCTGCGAAGATAGCTGGGAGGGTGTCACGCGTCCGCCCCCTGGTAGCGTAACTTTGCGTGGCCACCACGCCAATCCAAAGTATCCCAGCACCCGCGTATAAATTGGTGGCCAAGCGAAGTTTCCCAATGCTTTGGGGGATGCGGTAAATTTCTGGTGATATTTTTCTCCAGCGGCAATCACGGAACGTATGGGATGATCGAGGCCAACCATCCCTTTGGGGCAGCCAGGCTGGGCCTCGATGATTAAAACGCGTTCTTCCATATTGCTGATACTAAGATCCATGCTGAAGGATTGCCCCAGCGCGACCTGGGCTTCGTGCGAGCGCCGCATGGCAAATTTATGGCGCCTTGCCAATCCACCCTCGGCAATGAAAGCGAGGAGCAATAGCACCGTAGGAAAGCGCCATGCGCCGCTAAGTTCGCCCCCATACCAAAGACCGGCAATGCCCAGCAAGGCGATGGCGCCTGCCAATAAAAAAGCTAAACCTGTAAGATTCATTCGCGTGGCACATTAACCTGATTCAATATCGATTCGGTTAATTGTTTTCTATCGACCCCGGCCAACATGGCGTCCGCGGTTAAAATTAAGCGATGCGGCATGACCAGCGGCGCAACAGATTTAACATCATCCGGCGTAACAAATGCTCGATCCTGCAGCGCTGCTTCAATGCGTGCACAACGCATTAGCGCTAAGGCACCGCGAGTAGATAAGCCCAAACTGGCGTGGGCATGGACCCGGCTAGCTGCTGCGATATCGGTTACATATTGGTAGATACCATCCGATACATGCACACCAGAAATATGCTCCCTAGCCTTAAGAAGATCGAGGTCTTCTGTAATTTCGCGTGCAACACCACGATCGGCGTGACCGCCGCCCGGCAAATCGTAGGCGCGCAAAACCGCTTGTTCCATACTAGGCTCGGGATAGCTCATGTCGAGACGCAGTAAAAAACGATCCAGTTGTGATTCCGGTAAGGGAAAGGTGCCTTCGAACTCATGGGGGTTTTGCGTGGCGATGACAAAGAAATTTGGCGGCAGTGGATACGTTTGGCGGTCTATGGAAATGCCGCCCTCCTCCATTGCCTGCAGTAAGGCGGATTG
This sequence comes from uncultured Burkholderiales bacterium, assembly GCA_964473355.1. Taxonomy (GTDB): domain Bacteria; phylum Pseudomonadota; class Gammaproteobacteria; order Burkholderiales; family REEB80; genus CAYYOS01. Next base: position 22,586 of record CAYYOS010000002.1, read on the forward strand.
GGTTTTGGGTCCGGTGCGATTAATTTCATCGACAAGGACCACGTCTGCAAATAAGGGACCGGGCAGCAATTCGAATTTGCGGGTCTCGGTGTTATAAACATGAATACCGGTCATGTCCGACGGCATAAGGTCGGCGGTGCATTGAATGCGCTTAAACTGCCCATTAAGCCTCGCCGCCAAGGATTTTGCCAATAGCGTTTTGCCGATCCCCGGCACCCCTTGCAGCAGCACATGTCCCCCGGCTATTAATGCGATACTGATGCCACGGATTATCTCATCTACCCCAAACACCGTTTGGCTTAAATGATGACGTAAGGTATTGGCAAATTGCTGGGCGGGTGTACTCATGTAAGACTTTTCCTTATGTTGTAAATTAGGCGTGCGAACCGCACTAGCTTGGGTTTAGTGGTAGCTAGATTAGAATAAATTTGTTGCAGCGCCCCTAAGTCTTGGCGATCCACGCGCGCAACGCCCTGGAGAATTTCCCACACAGGCTCACCGGTTAAGGGCAGGTGATAACGTCGCCGCACTTCGTTAAAAAATCGCTTCGCTAGCTCTTTGGCGACGCTGGCGGATGAAAGACGGCGCGCATATAAACCTCCCACGGCTCGCGTGAAATCCACTGCCCGCGTTCCCTGGGGAAAGACATTGAGCGGCGCGAGCCGATTGCTGCGGCCGACCAAATAAAGCAGCCACAACCCTACCAAAATCAAAAGCGTATAGTGCAAACGGCGATCTTTGAAAAAAACGTCGGGGTTGTAAAGGTCAGAGACGCCTTGGTGCATATCGTCAAAAATTACTCTACCGCCAGCGACGACAGTTGCGCTGATTAGATTGGCAATCAATCGCGCATTGTCTCTATCGCCCAGATTCGCGTTACCTAGCCAATTTCCATAGCGGCTGATCCAGCCGGTTCCTTGGCCAACTCTAATTTGCCAAAAGGCCGGCGCATCCGTGGCTTCCTCACGAAGTAAGACAAATGCAGTTCGATAACGATCTTCTGCTCGCAACACCACATCGCTAACTGCGTTCGCAGCAAGGGTGACCTCGATTTTTTGTACCGATTGAAGAAGAGGTAATGATTGATATGGGCGCAGCGCCAGTTTTTTTGGCTCGCCGCTAACAAAAATGCGGGGGGTTTTAGCGCTTTTGGCAGCCGGCGTTTTAGGCTTGGTATCCGCAGGCGAAAAATAGAAACCCAAATCAGACAAAACCGGGTCCATCATCGCGCCTAGCCACTCCGCTTCGCCGCCGTTCATTAGCACCAAAATATTGTTGCCTTCTCGTATCCAATCCAGCAGCACTTCTCTTTCCCGATCACGCGCCGGCGCAATGCTGGGTAAATGGACGATCAATAGATTTCCGCTTTGCGGCAAGCTGGCGTCTGCTAATAATTCATCGTAACGGTTGCGTAGGCTTTTGGTCGCCCCGCCACTTTTCTCCAGCCAGCGCTTTAGGCCTAATAAGCCATGGTTGCCATGATCTGTGCTAACCGCGCGCGACGGCGGCGGTTCGTTGGCTGGAGGCGGGATCAGCAACGTAATGACTAAGTAGAGTGCGAAAATGCCACCCAACAGCGTTATTAGTCTATCTTTCACTGTCGCTACATTTATTTTTCATGGTAACCTCATTAACAAAACCTTTCATTTTGCACCCGAATAATTTGCGCCCAGCAGATCACGGCTCTCTTGTAAGAGCGCTTCCATATCTATGGCGCTCACCTGCCGCCCGCCGTAGAGAATCGGGTCCAGCGTCAAAATAAAATGCTCGAATGCGCTACCGTAGGGTTGCTCGCTGCGCTTAAGGTTTGCGGAAAGTTCGCGGTTAGTGAGTCCGGCATTTCCGGGCAGGAGCGCGCGCTCAACCAAGACGTAGATGACCAGTTTCAACAACGCTGCGGGCCGTTGTTGTAAGGGTAGACTTAGCACACCGTCCAGTGTTGGTATTTCTGTTTTTGGCACCGTGGCGCGGAACCCAAATTGCGGACGCGCAAAAAGACGGCTGCGCCATTTAAAACTGCCGCCACCCGCGCGCAGCTCGTTTCCTATCACTATCAGCGCTAACAATAAAATTAATCCAATGGCGCCTTTAAACAGTAACTCCGCCAGCCATCGAGGAGGAACAATTTTTTCCAGAAATTTAATGAGCCAGCTCATATCACCCGTCTGGTCCTGTTGCGCGAGTTTGGCTTGCATCCACTCCTTAAAACGTTGCCACCAATCGACCTTGGGTTTTGGGCCAGCGATTAAAGTACTAGCAAGTAACGGTTTTAACCCCGAAAAGTCAAACTGAGTGGTGGCAGGGACAGCCACTTTCGCAGCGCGCAGCAAGGATTGCAAATCCATAAGCTGATTGAGACTCGTCTCATCACCGATGCTCTCTTGCATCGGCCATGCCTTGCCTTCTTTAGACAGCGCTGATTTTAGTAATGGGCAAGCTTGACTTAACTTAAACGATTGATTAATGGATGGCGCGCGCGCTTCATCAAACCTAGATTCGATGCAGGCGCCGAGACTGGCTTCCAGTGCGACGTTTTCCGCGGCTAAAACACAGGTAGAGAAAATCGCACTAACGGTTAAAACGGTGAAGCGCATGCCCTAAGGAAATTTAGGAACGAGGCGCAAGGCGCGCCTCGAGGTCGTGTCCCTCACTTCTAAGTTTTAGGTCGTGATATTGGACGATCATCACCGAATAAATTAATGGCGTAATAATCGTGCTGATTACCGCCGCAACTAACTCGGTGATTAGCTTAAACCCAACTGAATCTAAAGCGCCGCCCGTAGCCATAAACACCCCCACGGCGATACCAAATCCCATATAGACCACCAATAGCATTATCCAATATACCGATAATACGGTTAAAGTCCGCCACCATTTTCCCCAAACTAAGCGATGACTATGCTTTAACGATTGCACCGGCGATTCGTTGTCTAACACAACGCCCGTATACCAAAAGTACAAGCTCACGGATAGAATAATTCCGGGAATAATAAGGAGCACGAAGCCCACCATCAAAATTAAAACATACAAAATTATTCCTACGATAATAGGCAACAGGGTCTTCGCGCCACGCATTAACGCTTCCGATAGGCTTACAGACCGCGATTCGGCGACACCCTGCATTTGATATATAAGGCCCGATACTAAGATAAAATATATAGGGAGGAGCAACACCAACCATATCATTGATTGACGCATGGCGGCACTCGCGGATTCGAAGTCACCTGACGTTTCGGTCGATAACATGCCGGGAATTGCCATTAAGAGCGCGCTCATAAAAGATAAGAGCAATACTTTCTTAAAGGCGGCGGCATACAACTTAAAACTGTGATCCAGGACTTGACCTATGGTTTGAGGCTGATTGGACAGAGTAAACACGTGACCCCCTTTTTATAAATTTCTGTTGGAATTCCCGCGCACGCCAGGCTTTTCACCAATATTACCGGCAATAATAAATAATGACAAACCGATGCCAGGGTTGCACTCGGCTCTTGAAGTTTAATAATGAGGATTACTGCATCTTTAACCGGTTAGCATTTATAGTAAACGTATGCACATTGCCTTAATCACCCCTGCGCCCCCATTATCTCGCTTAGGTAACCGCAACACGGCGCAGCGCTGGGCGTTTATGCTTAAAAAGTTGGGCCAGCAGGTCACCATACAACAGGTATGGGACGGTAGCCCCTATGATCTGATGCTTGCCTTGCACGCCAGACGTAGTTACGCCTCTATCAAAGAATTTGCACTACGCTTTCCTACTCGACCGTTAATCGTCGCCCTTACGGGCACTGATCTATATCGGGATATTCAAACAGATGCCCAGGCTCAGGAATCTTTGCAGTTGGCGCATCAACTGGTAGTTCTGCAAGAATTGGGGCTAGCGGAATTAAGCCCGGAGCTGCGACAAAAGACCAGGGTGATCTATCAATCCGCTAAGGCGCTAGCCCGCGGGCCTTTTAGAAAACGCAGTTTTGATATTTGTGTTATCGGCCATCTGCGGGATGAAAAAGACCCGTTCCGCTGCGCGCTGGCGAGTCAGCACCTCCCCTCTTCCTCGAAAATAAAAATTCGCCATATGGGTAAAGCCATGACCGAACTCGCCGAGCAAGAGGCCCGAGCATTAATGGCGCGCTTACCTCGCTATCGCTGGTATGGCGAATTACCCCAAGCGCGAGTACGACAGGAGTTGGCCCGCTGTCGGCTGATGGTCATTAGCTCCAAAATGGAAGGCGGTGCGAATGTGGTCAGTGAAGCGTTAAGCGCCGATGTGCCGATCATCGCTTCGAATATTTCAGGCAATGTCGGCATGTTGGGCCCCGATTACCTGGGCTACTATCCTTTGGGTAACGAAACAGCCTTAGCAACCGCGCTAAGCCGCGCAGAATCAGATAAAAAATTTTATGAGCAGCTACAAAACCAGTGTCGCCTGCGAGCAAAACGAATTACGCCAGAGCAAGAATTGGCGGGATTAAAAAAAATAATTTCGTTTAGGAAGGTGCAATAATATTTAGTAACAAACAGCCGCTGGCTACCAATACCAATAACAATTAACTCAGCAAGCCAAGCACAACCGTGATCAGCCCCAGCATCAGATTAACCCCGACCAAAATACGAATTTTTGCTAATGCCTGTGCGCCCGCCGGCCAGTTTTGCGCTGTCACCGCTACTGTCAGCCGCACGTAAAGGGCGAAATATACATAGGTAAAAATTCCGGTCATGGCAAGCCCTGCTATCATCATTAGCCACACGCTAAGCGGCACGACGTTAAACCCGCCGATGCGCCAGATCATATAGAATCCGCTCGTCAGAATAAGGGCGACGGCTAACCACACCCAGGTGAAAAAAATCTGAAAGGTCGCACGCCACAAGCTCAGGCGCTCGGGGGGTTGAAGCGTTTTCACCGCTGCGGGGCGCAGGGCAACGTAAGCGAAGAACATGCCGCCCACCCAAACCACCACACCGAATAAGTGCGCGGCTAGGGCGAAACTCATGATAGGCTCGCAACTACCATGCGTTCATGCACGATGCGCACCGGCGCAAAGGTTTTACGATGAATATCGCAACAGCCGAATTCCTCTAGCGCACGCAAGTGTTCTGGCGTGCCATAGCCTTTGTGTCGATCAAACCCATAATTGGGATAGCGCGCGTGCAGTTCCACCATATAGGTGTCACGTTCGGTTTTAGCCAAAATCGAAGCTGCGGATATCTCACGAATTTTGGCGTCACCACCAACGACCGCTCGGGAAAAAAATTTAACCTGCGGACAAAATAAGCCATCCACTAAAACCTCTTGTGGCTCAATGTGCAAACTTTCAATGGCGCGCTTCATTGCCAATAACGTTGCCTGCAGAATATTTAGGCAGTCTATTTCTTCTACCTCCGCCCGGGCTACGGCCCACGCTACCGCACGCGCTTTAATACGCTCGGCAAGAATTCTGCGGCGTTCCTCAGGAAGAATTTTTGAATCCGCCAGACCCCGAATCGGGCGGCTTTTATCAAGGATGACGGCCGCAGCAAACACCGCGCCGGCTAAGGGGCCACGCCCCGCTTCATCCACGCCGCAGATCATCGCAACCCGCTCATGTGCGTAATTTTTTTAAATCGAGCATATTAATAATTGCTTCCGCTGCTTTTTGTGCACTATTTTGCCGCAATTCCCGATGCATTTGCGTAAATTTCTTGATTAAATCTTTTTGCAAATCTAAATCAGCTAGCTGATCTATTAAGGCACACGCTAGACGCTGTGGTGTCGCCTGATTTTGCAAAATCTCGGGCACAATAAATGCATTGGCCAAGATATTAGGTAGGCCGATATAGGGCAGTAAGCGTCGAGGCCACATGATCACGGCGGTTAACCAGGGTACCTTATAGGTTATTACCATGGGCCGTTTTAACAGCGCCGCCTCTAATGTAGCCGTGCCCGAAGCCACTAAGACTACATTGGCCGCAGTCATAGCGAGGCTTGCCTGCCCGCGAATAAGAACGATTTTTAGGCCTTCTGCGCGACAGCGTTTAATTGCTTGCACCATTAGGCGCTCGGTTTCTTCACTAACTAAAGGCACTACAAAAATACTCTCGGGATATGTTTTCGCGATCAGTTTGGCGGTGTTTGCAAACAATTCGCCATGCATTTGTACCTCGCTTTGCCGGCTTCCCGGCAATAGGGCAAAAATGGTGGCGAAAGAGTCCAATTTTAATTCTTGGCGGGCCAACGACCTATCCGGCAACTCCGGAATAACATCCGCCAAAGGATGGCCTACAAAGGTGGCGGGCACGCCGGCCTGATCGTAGAGCGTTTTTTCGAAAGGAAAAACCAGAAGCATGTGAGAAACAGCACGAGCGATACGCCGGATGCGCTGCCCTCGCCATGCCCAAATGGAAGGGCTGATTAAATGCACCGTGGGGATACCGGCGGCCTTTAATTTTTCTTCTAGACTTAAATTAAAGTCGGGTGCGTCGATACCGATGAATAGATCCGGTCGATTATTTAGAAAATGGTTTTTTAAATTTTTTCTGATGCGGAGAATTTCAGGGATGTGGCGCAGCACTTCAACATAACCGCGCACCGCTAATTTTTCCATAGGATAGCGGGCAATAACACCGGCGGCGGCCATTTTTGGGCCGGCGATGCCCTCAAATTCCATCTTCGGATATAACTGTCGCAACGCCTGCACCAAATGAGCGCCTACCATGTCGCCGGACGCCTCGCCGGCTACGATGCCGATTCTTATCGGCACACTATCTCGCAATACCGCGGGAGGATTGTTCTAAAAAATCCAACAGGATCTGAATCTCGGCACAGACGGAAACTTGGGTAGCGAGCTGCTTCTTCGCTTCTTCTAAAGAAAGCCCGGATTTGTATAAGGTTTTATACGCCAATTTGAGTTGCGCGATGCTGGCGGGCGTAAAATTCCGTCGTTTTAGACCCACTGTATTAATACCCCGCACTTTAGCGTCCCCGCCCGTCACTAACATAAAAGGGGGTATATCTTGAACCACCACCGTGCTAATGCCTGTCATACTCTGCGCGCCGATGCGACAAAACTGATGCACGCCGGTGAAACCCCCTAACATCGCGTAAGAATCGATATGCACGTGACCCGCCAACTGCACACAATTGGCCAAAATAGTATTATCCCGCACATGGCAATCATGCGCGATATGCACATACGCCATAATCCAATTGCCATTGCCTATCGAAGTGACGCCGCCGTCTTGAATGGTGCCGATGTTAAACGTGCAAAATTCGCGTATGGTGTTGTCATCGCCAATTTCTAAACGGGTGGGCTCATTCTGATATTTTTTGTCCTGCGGAATTTCACCCAAAGACACAAATTGGAAAATTCGATTGTTTTTGCCTATCGTCGTATGCCCACGAATTACGGCGTGCGGGCCGACCGTGGTGCCGCTGCCTATGGTTACGTTTTTTCCGATAACTGAATACGCCCCCACGCTGACATTAGCGCCGAGTTTGGCCCCGGCTTCGATTAAGGCGGTAGCATGGATCATCGCGGGGAATTACGTTGCACTCGGTAATGTGCGCAAGGTGCACATCAAATCCGCTCCGGTAACCAGTACATCGTTGACTTTGGCCTGCGCGCTGTACTTCCAGATTTTGGGGTTGGTCCGGGTAATCTGCACATGCAAGATCAGCTGGTCGCCGGCCGTCACGGGCTTTTTAAAACGTGCATTATCGATCCCCACGAAATAATATAAAGACTGGGTGTCGGATTTGCGGTTCATACTTTTGAATGACAAGATGCCCGCCGCTTGAGCAAGCGCTTCGATTATCAATACCCCAGGCATGACGGCGTGATGAGGAAAATGGCCCATGAAAAAAGGCTCATTTATGGTGACATTTTTTAGCGCAACTATACTTTTGCCGGGCTCACATTCCAGCACGCGATCTACCAGTAAAAACGGGTAGCGATGGGGTAAGTACTGCATGACTTCTTGAATGTCCATCATTATTAAGCGGGGCCTCTCTCCCGTTTTTCTAAGTTTTCGAATCGGGTTTGCAAAGCGTCGAATTTTTCTGCTAACTCACCCAAGCGCCTTAACTGCACCATGTTTTTTAGCCAGATTTCATGCGTAGTGAAGGGCACGCCGGAACTATAAGCGCCGGGTTTGGTGATAGATTTGGTTACCAATGTAAAACCGGAAATGTGCACATCATCGCAGATTTCTATGTGCCCGACCAAGCCCGCCCCGCCCCCGATAGTACAGCGGCTACCTATTTTAGCGCTGCCGGCAATACCGACGCACCCGGCGATAGCCGTGTGCGCACCGATTCTAACGTTGTGGGCAATTTGAATTTGGTTATCAAGCTTAACGCCTTCTTCAATGACGGTGTCCTCGAGCGCACCGCGATCTATGGTGGTATTCGCGCCAATTTCTACATCATCTCCGATTACGACACGCCCGACTTGCGGAATCTTTACCCAACGGCCCGCCTGTTGGGCCAGACCAAATCCATCCGCACCGATTACAGCGCCGCTATGGATGATGCAACGCTGAGCGAGAATGCACCCCGCCTCCACAACGACGCGGACATGCAGGTGCGTAGCATCACCGATTTGGGCACCCTCCCCGACGATGCAACCCGCCTCGACAATGCAATGTTCGCCTAGAGTCGTTTTACTGCCTATCACCACTAAAGGTCCAATATGGCAAGAGGCGGGCACGTTAGCATCCGGGGCGATAATCGCGCTTGCATGTACCCCTGGCAAAAATACCTTAGGCGGATGAAAAAAATCCAGCAGGCGAATGTAATACGCCTGCGGATCATCGCTGACTATGCGCGGGCGTGCCGTGAGTGTCTCGTCTTTGGCACCGAGTATCACCGCGCCCGCTTGTGTGGATTTTAAGTGATGCCGATATTTGGGATTGGCATAGAAGCTTAACTCCGTCGCTCCCGCGGAAGAAAGCGGTGCAAGCTTATTAACGGTTATGTCCTCGCCAATAAGTTTGCCACCAAAACGTTGAACGATTTCCGAAAGCGTGGGGGTGGGAGTAACCATTCAGCTTAGGAATAACGCGGCTATTTGTCGGCCAAAGCCTTCAACACTTTTTCGGTGATATCCAAGCGCTGGCTGATGTACACCGCTTCTTGAATAATTAAATCAAATTTTTCTCGCTCAGCGAAATCATTAATTGTTTTTGTTACCCGCTCTTGGAATTGTGCGCGCTCTTCATTTTGCCGCAGATTTAAGTCCTCGCGGAATTCTCGTTGCGCGCGTTGCAAGTCGCGGTTTAGGTTTGCCGCATCCCGTTCCTTGTTGCGCCGCTCAGTCTCACTCATGGTTATATTTTCGCGTTCCAAAAGGCTTTGGACTTCGCGGAATTGTTTTGATAATTTTTGAATTTCTTGTTCCCGTGCTGCAAATTCCTTTTCGAGTTTTTTAGCCGCACGGACTGCAGGCGCCGACTCTTTTAAAATACGCTCGGTGTTTACCACACCGACCTTTAATTCCGCTAGTGCTAAGGATGGCAACAGGCATACCGCCAACCCGCATGATAAAATCATTCGACTTTTTTTCACCATTGTTACTCCTATCCAATCAAAAGGTCGAGCCCAAAATAAACTGGAAGACCTCTTTTTTATCGCCGGGCTTCGCGTTTAAGGGCTGACCGATGCTAAATTTTAAAGGGCCAATAGGCGATAACCAGCTGACCGCAACGCCTGCAGAATAACGGAGTTCGCCCACATCAAATTTTTCGCCTTGGCCGAATACCATACCACCGTCTATAAAGGTGCTCATGCGTATCGATTTATCGTTACCCAATCCTGGAAATGGGAAAAACAATTCGACGTTGCCGACAATTCGTCTATCCCCGCCCAACGCTTCACCGTTAGTATCCCGCGGCCCCAATGATCCGGATTCATAGCCCCGTACCGAGCTATTCCCCCCTGCGTAAAAGTTTTTAAAGAACGGTAAGGGTTTATCGCTATAACCGTTAGCGTAGCCGAGTTCGCCATTAAGCATTAAGGTAAAATTGCTAAACAGCGGCGTAAACCATTGATGCTGGTAGGAACCCTTGTAATATTTTAAATCGCCGCCTGGCAAGCCGACCTCACCATATATTCGTTGAAAGCGACCGCGCGTGGGATAAGTAATACTATCGCGCGTGTCCCTGGCATACCCGAGTTCGCCTCTTAAGGTGGTATTGTTAGGACCAAACGTAGTGACAAAATCTTGATAGCGCTGTGGACTGTCTTCAAACACCGTGAGTTTAGTGCGCTCAAAAGCCAAGCCGACATTAATGGTGTCCTGTTCGTTAACCGGGATGCCGTAGCGCACACCCGCTCCCAACGACGACGTTTGATAGCGTCCTAACGACAAATCCGTAGAATCCACATCACGCTTGTAAATATCAAATCCACGGCTGATGCCATTCACGGTATAGTAAGGATTGGTATAGGAGAGTGAATAGACACTATTTATTTTACTGGAATTCACTTGGGCGATAAGACTATTGCCCGTGCCAAAGAAATTGCTCTGCGAGACTGAGCCGCTGACAATAAACCCGTCCGAACTGGAAAAGCCGGCGCCCAATAATACGTTTCCCGTCGATTTTTCGGTGACGCTAAAGTTGATATCAACTTGGTCAGTCGTCCCTGCAACTGCCGGCGTCTCCACATTTACGTCGGAGAAAAAGCCCAAGCGATTTAAGCGTTCGCGAGACCGCGAAATCTTCTCCGCAGAATACCAGCCCGCCTCCATTTGTCGGAATTCACGACGCACAACTTCGTCTCTGGTGCGTGTATTGCCGGTGACATTGATGCGTCGAATATAAACTCGCTTGCCGGGATCTACAAAAAAAGTAAACCCGACTTCATGTTTCTCCTTATCGAGCTTGGGCACGGCATTGACATTAGCAAATGCGTAGCCTTCATCACCCAATTTGTCGCCGATGGCTTTTGTCGCCACGGTAAGTTTTTCTCGTGAAAAAACTTCACCCGGCTGAATTTTAATAAGCTTGCGCACTTCCTCTTCGGGTGCTGTAAGTTCGCCGGCAAGTTGAATATCCGAGACAATATATTTCGGGCCCTCATTAACATTAATGGTGATGTAGATATCTTTCTTGTCTGGGGTAATGGACACTTGGGTGGATTCGATAGTAAATTCCAAGTAACCTCGATTTAGATAAAAGGATCGGAGATTTTCTAAATCAGCGCTTAGTTTTTGCTTGGAATATTGATCGTTTTTATTCAGCCAGGTTAACCAATTGGGCGTTCTCAGCGTTAAAAGACCGATTAATTCCTTATCGGAAAAAACTTTGTTGCCGACGATATTAATTTGCCGGATTTTAGAGACCGCGCCCTCGGTAATGGCAAAATTAATCCCAACACGGTTACGCTCTAAGGGTGTCACGGTCGTGACGATTTCCGCCGCATATTTCCCGCGGCTAAGATATTGACGTTTTAATTCCTGCTCCGCTTTATCCAGCAAGGAACGGTCAAAAATTCGCGATTCGGCTAAACCAATTTGTTTTAGCCCGTCTTTAAGCTGTTCTTTGGTAAATTCCTTGGCGCCAGTAATGTCAACTTCAGCAATGGCCGGGCGCTCTTCCACTAACACAACCAAGACATCATTGTCGTATTCCAAGCGCACGTCTTTGAAAAAACCGGTGGCGTACAGAGCCTTGATTGACGCCGCGGCTTTTTCATCGTTCATGGTTTCGCCAACCTTTACCGGCAAGTAGGAAAAAACCGTCCCTGCTTCGGTACGTTGGATACCTTCCACACGTATGTCTTTCACGACAAAAGGGTCTATGGCCCATGAGGGAGAAGCGAAACTTAAGGCGAGCAGCAAATGGAGTGTTTTTATTTTCATCCGGACAGTAGGCGGTTAATATCGTTATAAAAAGCGAAGGTCATTAAAGTAAGTAAGAGCGCGATGCCTATTTGCTGCCCAATCGCCATGGCTTGTTCGGTGGGCGGACGGCCGCGAATAATTTCTGCCATATAATACATTAAATGTCCCCCATCCAATAAGGGAATAGGCAACAAGTTCATAATCCCAAGCCCGATGCTAATCGCGGCGACAAACGCAAGATAAGGCATGAACCCAAGATTAGCCGATTGCCCGGCATAATCCGCAATAGTGATGGGACCACTAATATTTTTCCAGGAAACTTGGCCCATAATCATGCGCCCTAGCATCTCCAGCGTGAAAATTGCACTATCCCAGGTTTTGGCAATGCCTTTGCCTAAGGCCTCCACCGGGCCGTAGCTGACCTTAGCTTCCAGGGTGGCTAATACCTCTGGTGCTACCCAAGGGCCGGCACCTATCTTGCCGACGTTCTCGTCGTTTTCCTGCACGCTGCGGGGAGTAAGCGTCACACTGAGCGCCTGCTCCCCGCGTAAAATGTCCAGCTTTAAAGGTAAACTGGGGCTTTTTCGAACCAAGCGAACAAAATCCCCCCACGTACTTAACGCGACACCATCCACGCTTAAAATTTTGTCTTGCGGCTTAAGGCCCGCTGCTGCTGCCGCCCCTCCCGGAGCCATATCGCCCATTATGGGATCGAGCTTGGGCCGATACGGGACAAGACCAAGTTTAGGGAAAAAATCCTTATCCAACTCTTCGGTGGACAATCCGCGCATTGATAAATTATGTTGGCTAAGTTTTCCATCGACGTTAATCACTTCCAGTAACGCGTCATTTTTATGCACCGCTTCTTTTAACAGCTGCCAACGCACATCGGACCAATTGGTCATCGCTTTGTCGTTAACTTTACTAATGACTTGCTGGGGTTTTAAGCCTGCCAAACCGGCTGCAGTGTTTGTGGCAACTTCCCCAATTATTGGTTTAGCACCAGGAACGCCTATCATAAATAGCAACCAAAAAAGCGCGATGGCCAGCAGGAAATTGGCCATAGGCCCGGCCAGCACAATCGCAAAACGCCGGTAAACCGATTGCGTATTAAAAGCGCGGGGCAATTCGTGGGGAGCAACTTCGCCTTCGCGCTCGTCCAACATTTTTACAAACCCGCCCAAGGGAAAGGCCGCGACAACCCATTCGGTTTGGTCGCTACCATAGCGCTTCGTGATTAGCGGTTTACCGAAGCCCAAGGAAAATCGCAACACCTTAACACCGGCCCAACGTGCAACCAGGTAATGCCCGAGCTCGTGCACGACAATTAGTACGCCCAAGGCGACTGCGAACGCGATAATGGTGACGACAAGATTCATTGTAAAACATGTTCCTGGGTGAAGTATCCTTGGCAAGCCGCCCGCGCACTCAGGTCAGCGTCTAATACGTCCTGCAGCGCTCCTATGGGTTGATGGGGCACCTGGGATAAGGCGTAAGCTATGGTCTTCGGTATCATATTAAACGTGATTCTGTGATCCAAAAATGCGCCAACCGCTTCTTCATTTGCAGCGTTTAAAATGGCCGGTGCGGTGCCACCTGAATTTAGTGCCTGATATGCCAGCGCTATGCAGGGAAATCGCTGATGATCTGGTCTCTTAAATTCCAAATTAGGCGTAGTGAGTAAATTGAGTCCTGTTACGCCTGATTCGATTCGTTCAGGATACCCTAAAGCGTGAGCAATAGGGGTGCGCATATCAGGATTACCCAGTTGGGCCAACGTCGAACCGTCGATATATTCTACTAAAGAATGCACGATGCTTTGCGGATGTATGACGATTTCAATGTACGCGGGATCGAGATTAAATAGCCAACGGGCTTCGATGACTTCCAAGCCCTTGTTCATCATCGTCGCCGAATCTACGGAGATTTTTTTTCCCATTACCCAGTTCGGGTGAGCACACGCTTGCTCCGGAGTTATGCTATCAAAAGCGGCTAAGGGCATAGACAAAAATGGTCCACCCGAAGCGGTCAACCATATTTTAGCCACACCGTCGGCGTTTAAGTTAGTCGAAAAACCGCGCGGTAAGGATTGAAAAATAGCGTTGTGTTCGCTATCGATGGGTAAAAGCTGGGCGCCCGACTGCGCCGCCGCCTGCATAAAAGTTTGCCCGGCCATCACTAAAGCCTCTTTATTTGCTAACAACACCCGCTTTCCTTTTTTTACCGCCGCTAAAGTAGGATGCAAGCCCGCGGCACCAACTATTGCGGCAACCACGGTCGTCACCTCATCTAACGTCGCCACCTCCAGCAAGCCCGCCATGCCGGATAACACTTGCGTGGACGAACCCGCATTGCGAAGTTGCACTGCTAATTTTGCTGCCGCGTCCTCATTTAAGAGCACAGCATAGCGGGGGCTAAATTTTAAACATTGCTCGAGTAACACGCCATGCCTGCTATTAGCAGATAAGGCCACTATTTCGAAACGGCTGGGATGGCGGGCAACCACATCTAGGGTATTGACGCCAATACTTCCCGTGGAACCCAGTAAAGTAAGCGTTTGCCGCATCTAGAAAAACCCGTCGAAAAAGATTACGAATGCCGCTATTGGCAAAGCAGATGTCAGCGCGTCCACACGATCCAGTAAGCCGCCATGTCCTGGTAAAATTTGGCCGCTATCTTTTAAGCCGCTTTTACGCTTCATCATGGATTCAAATAAGTCGCCAACTATACTTAAAACGGTTAGAAAAGCAGTTGCCAAAATAAGGTATAAGGCACTAATACCGACAAAGTAACTCAGCACGAAACCATATAGAATCGTGGCAAGTAGTGCGCCCAATACCCCCTCCCAAGTTTTGCCGGGGCTTAAAGCCGGCGCTAATTTGTGCTTGCCAAATTTCTTTCCGGAAAAATAGGCGGCGATATCCGCGACCCACACTACACCCATTATCGCCAGTAGAACTAACGCATCAAGAAACCGCAGGTGAATTAACGCGAGCGCAAATGGCATCAATACTATCAAGCCGGTCATCGCCAATATGAATTTATTGCTTATTTGCCATCTCGACCATAGCCACCAAGGTGCGATGACTAGCCAGAAAGCGGCTGCCACAGCAAAAATAATTTTAATAGGGAGCCACTCAGCGTAAGGGAAATTTTGCCCCGGTCCGGCTAAAATCAAAATCAGCAATAATGCCGTGCCTAAAATTGTAAAACTCCATTTCTGTTTTTCCGTAAAACTGGAAATATTTCCCCATTCCCAGCTAGCCACCATAAAAATTGCGACGACCAACGCTCGCCAAAAATTCTGAGGTAAATAAAAAACTGCCAAGAAAAAAGCGACAAGTAACAAAACGGCGGTTAAAACCCGCGTTTTTAGCATGCCGGATGCCGCTTAAAAGTCATTTAATACGGCTTTTAGATTGCGCGACTGGGATGAGTTGTTCGCTAGTGCGACCAAAACGGCGTTCTCGCTGCTGATACGAGAGCACCGCTCGATGCAAGGCCTCGGCGTTAAAGTCGGGCCAGAGCGTATCGGTAAAATAGAGTTCGGTGTAAGCCAGCTGCCACAAAAGAAAGTTGCTTATGCGTTGTTCGCCGCCGGTACGAATGAAAAAGTCAGGTTCGGGCAAGTCACTGGTGGAAAGATAAGGCGCCAGATCTTCTTCATTTAAAGATTTGGCTGCTTCGGGAGACGCTTCCAACAAGCGCCGTAAGGCCTCCAAAACATCCCAGCGCCCGCCATAGTTAGCGGCAACGGTGAGGGTTAGACGTTGATTGTTTAGGGTGAGTGCTTCCGCATCACGAATAAGCTCGACAATTTTCGGTTCAAATCGGCTTAAGTCGCCAATGACCTTAAAACGAATTTCGTTAGCGTGAAGCTTTGCTACTTCTTGCTCTAAGGCACGCATGAAAAGCTGCATCAGCAAAGAAATTTCTTCAGTCGGGCGACGCCAATTCTCGCTGCTAAAAGCAAAAACCGTCAGGTATGTCACCCCTAGTTCGATGGACGACTTAATAACTTCCCGCAGGGTTTCTACGCCTCGACGATGCCCAGCAATGCGAGGTAGCATGCGCTGTTTCGCCCATCTGCCATTGCCATCCATAATAATGGCAATATGCTTAGGAATAGCCGAAATTTCCGGAATTTGTTTCGTACTGCTTTTAAATAAAGCCATTAGACCGCCAGAAGATCCGCTTCCTTAACTTGCAAAGTTTTTTCAATCTCCCCAATATATTTATCCGTTAAGCGCTGGACGTCTTCCTGCGCGCGGCGCTCATCATCATCGCTAATTTCTTTATTTTTAACCAATTCCTTTAAGGTATTGTTGGCATCACGGCGTATATTTCGCACCGCGACTTTAGCGTTTTCACCTTCATTTTTTACCACTTTAATTAGCTCCCGACGCCGCTCTTCTGTCAAAGGCGGCATAGGCACGCGAATAAGTTCGCCCATGGTGGCGGGATTCAAGCCTAACCCACTATCACGAATTGCTTTCTCTATTGGGCCCACCATTTTTTTTTCCCAGGGGGAAACGCCGATGGTACGTGCATCGATAAGCGTTACATTCGCCACTTGATTGATAGGCATGGGCGCGCCGTAATAATCGACCTCAACGTGATCCAAAATCCCTGCATGGGCGCGGCCAGTGCGCACTTTCCCTAAGTCGGATTTGAGCGCTTCCAGGGATTTTTGCATTTTTTGTTCAGCGGATTTTTTAATGTCTGCGATCATTGTTACCCCAAAATCGAGAGTGAGCAAAAAACAGTTGGCTGAAACTTTAGCGGATGCGCTAGACCTTGACTAGCGTCCCTTGTTTCTCGCCAAACACCACACGCTTTAGCGCGCCGGGATCAAAAATACTAAAAACACATAAAGTTAAACTTTGGTCGCGGCACAGGGTTAGCGCTGTTGCATCCATTACTTTGAGATTTTTGTTAATGGCTTCATCGAAACCCAATTCCTCATAACGCACGGCCTTAGGGTTAGTTTTAGGATCGTCGCTGTATACCCCGTCCACCTTTGTCGCCTTTAAGACGATATCCACATTCATTTCTCGGCCACGCAGAGCGGCTGCGGTGTCGGTAGTAAAAAACGGGTTGCCGGTACCGGCGGCGAAAATCACAATTTTACCTTCCTCCAGATAGCGCATCGCTTTACCACGGATATACGGTTCCGCCACTTGTTCTATATTCAACGCGGATTGCACGCGGCTTACGAAGCCTTGTCTTAACATCGCGTCTTGCAATGCTAGCGCATTCATAATAGTGGCAAGCATGCCCATATAGTCGGCCGTGGCCCGATCCATGCCAGCCGCAGCCGGCGCCACACCGCGGAAAATGTTGCCACCACCAATCACAATCGCTACTTGCACGCCTAAGCGTACCACTTCGCCAATTTCAGCGACAATGCGCGCTATGGTGTCGCGATTAATGCCATAACTATCTTCGCCCATCAGTGCTTCACCGCTAAGCTTAAGAAGTATGCGTTTATATTTGGGCGCCGCCATGACGGAGCTTATCCCTGCCCCGCTTGTGCCATTACTTCTGCGGCAAAGTCATTGCTTTTTTTTTCGATGCCCTCGCCGACCACATACATTTGAAAGGCATTTACCTTGGCTTTATTCACTGCCAATAACTTCTCCACGGTCTGATCTGGATTCTTTATAAAGGGCTGGCCCAGGAGCGTGACTTCGGCCAGATACTTGGTCATTTTACCTTCGACGATTTTCTCCACCATGTTCTCTGGTTTTCCCGACTCCTTCACTTGCGCCGTATAAATTTCCCGCTCGCGTTTGATTAGCTCCGGAGATACATCCTGGGCAGATAAAGACACGGGCTTAGCCGCCGCAATATGCATAGCAATATCTTTGCCTAAGGCTTGGTCACCGCCAGTGAAATCCACCAACACGCCGATGCGCGTGCCGTGCAAGTAAGTCGCCAAACTACCTTGCGTTGTAAAGCGCACGAAGCGCCGCACACTAATATTTTCGCCGAGCTTCATTACCAAAGCTTGGCGTCGCTCCTCTACGTTTGGCCCTTGACTCATGGGCAAGGTATTAAGTACCTCAACGTTTTGTGGATTTTTTTGGGTAACAACTTGGGCGATCTCTTTGGCAAATTGCAGAAAATCTTCGTTCTTAGCAACAAAATCGGTTTCGCAATTGAGTTCCACCAAAGCGCCACTCTGGCCTTCGATAAAATTCGCCACGACCCCCTCCGCTGCAATGCGGCCCGCAGCCTTACTGGCTTTGGCGCCACTTCGAATGCGTAACAAGTCCTCCGCGGCTTTCATATCGCCATTGGCTTCGGTCAACGCTTTTTTACATTCCATCATGCCCAGGCCGGTACGTTCACGGAGTTCCTTGACCATGGTTGCTGATATTTCGCTCATTTCATCCTCTTATGTTTATTAAAAAAGGGGCGAATCGCCCCTCTTTATCGACGTCGCGGAAAAGCTATTGTGAAGCCTGGGCTTCATCCACTTCCACAAATTCGTCTTTGATAATTTCTTTAATGATCATGGAGCGGCCTTCCAAAATCGCATCCGCCATACCACGCGCAAAAAGCAAAATGGCGCGATTAGAATCGTCGTTGCCCGGAATAACATAATCGATGTCAATCGGGGAATTGTTGGTGTCGACCACGCCTATCACTGGAATACCCAGCTTTTTTGCCTCAACGATTGCGCCGCTTTCGTGGCCCACATCAATCACAAAAATCGCATCCGGCAAACCCGGCATATCTTTAATGCCGCCTAAGCTGCGCTGCAGTTTAGCTAGCTCGCGCTGATAGCCCAGCGCTTCTTTTTTGGCCAATTTTTCCAAGCTGCCGTCTTGGATCATGGTTTCCATTTCATGTAGGCGGGAAACCGATTGCTTAACCGTTTTAAAATTGGTCAACATGCCACCTAACCAGCGGTGATTCACAAAAGGCGCGCCGCAACGCAGCGCTTCTTCTTTTATAATCTCGCGCGCTTGGCGCTTAGTGCCGACAAATAAAATCGTGCCCTTATTCGACGCCATGCGACGCACAAATTGCAAAGCCGAATTAAATAAAGGCAGGGATTGTTCGAGGTTAATAATGTGGATCTTATTGCGGTCGCCAAAAATATAAGGCGCCATTTTAGGATTCCAATAGCGGGTTTGGTGTCCGAAATGAACGCCCGCTTCCAGCATTTGCCGCATTGTTACTGCTATCATTAGTATTCCTTACAAAAGGGTTAAGCCGCCATCCGTGATACCCCTAAATTCGGAGCACCCGATTGTTTACGGATGTGTGAGATAAAAAGCCGTTATTATACCTGATGTTCCGTTTGATTCAAAGATGATATCAATGCCGATTTCACGGGACCCTTGCCCCACCGCCGAGCAGCGCAACCAAGTCAGGAGTAGTCGGCGAGCACTGTTCGAATCCCGAGGCGCGATAGCGCCGAGGTTGAGTTGCGCAGCCGCCTGGCTTGGTGAGCAGCACAGGGAACCCGAAGGGGCGGTGGGGAGGGTGGCCTTTTCTTTGATTACTTTCTTTTTGGCCTTACAAAAGAAGGGCGACCGCGAAGGGTGGAGCAGTGCCTACGCCTTGGCGTAGGTGCGACGTGAAAGCGGGATGCGGGGGCCCGGAATAAGAACGCAGTCGCCTGGCATCCCTTGCGCTGCCCGATCCCGCTACCGCGGGTCCCGCGTGCGACGCTCCAGGGCGCCCTAGCTGTCGGGCTACCCCGGCATGTTCATACATAAAAACCCGACAGCAAGCGCCGCTTATAGATTATTAGTTTATGGGTCACTAAGGGGTGCGGGGCTTTCGCTCTTGTCGAGATGGCCATTGCGCCATAACTGCACATACACGATAGCTGTAAGGGCGTAGATTAATAAATTAAGCAAAGCTACCCCAACGCCGAACAAAAAATAAAGGGCTTGGGTGATCAAATCAGTTGAATCGACTAGTAAGCCCCGCGTTATGTCCAGGCTGAGAAGAAATATCCAAATTACCAACACGGCGATACTGATGCGCCAAACATGGCCCTTTGTTTGGTCAACACTCTCTCCAATTGCTTCAAAAGGGCCGCGGGTTCGCTCAAGGACGAGAACCGGCGCGAGGATAGCACTGGAATAGATTAGTACAGCGGGAATTAGGAGAAAGACTCCCGCCAAAGAACTAGCAATACCAACATAAAAGGTAACGAATAGGAAAAAGAAAAAAACAGATTTGGATATAGCTTTTGGCGAAGAAATCTCACCTCCCGCCCGACTTAAAAGAACCTGCAAAGCCTTAATATTCGCAAAGGTGCTTACGCACCACGCGACTATCAACATGGCAATGTAGCTTGGCCCCTTAAGGTATCCTGTCAGTAAGTGTGCGGCTTCCGCGAGCACAAGCAATGGAACAACCAGCCGCGGAAGGAGGTAAAAGCATTCTCCGTAAAGCCGCAGGGCCGACTTCAGAGTTTCTCGACTGCCTAACTTGATTTGAGTCATGGTTTTATTTTACGGGCTCTCACGCCCGACGTTATTAGACGTTAGTCAATTTCGGCTGCTGCTGCCACCACACTAAAAAACTCCACCACCTCCGCCAAATCCCTCGTCCGCTTCATAGGCGGCAAACTACGCCAGATCTTACCCCCATAAGATTTAGTGATTAAACGAGGATCACCGATCATCAACACCCCTCTATCCGTTTCATCGCGAATCAACCTCCCTGCTCCCTGCTTTAAATTGATAATCGCACGCGGCAATTGGTATTCAAGAAACGCATTACCGCCGGATTGGGCAATATGTTGTATACGCGCAGCGAGCACCGGATCATCCGGCGGCGCAAACGGAAGTTTGTCGATGACAACCAAAGAAAGCGCATCCCCGCGCACATCCACACCCTCCCAAAAACTTTGGCTCGCGACCAATACGGCGTTGCCCAGTTCGCGAAAACGTTCTAATAATTGCGTGCGCGTTTGCTCGCCTTGCAACAACAAAGGATAAGGCAAGCCTTCTTCTACAAAAGCCGTTTTAAGAAGTTCGTACGCGGCGCGCATGGCCCGTAGGCTAGTAAACAATAAAAAAGCGCGGCCACCCGAAGCTTTAATAACCGGTAAAGCCGCCCTCACCAGCGCTTCGGTATAAGAAAGGCTGTTGGGGTCCGGCATACTTAGTGGGACGTACAGTAGTGCTTGCGAGGGATAATCGAATGGGCTTTCCCAAGAAATGGCGGCGGCCTGAGATAAACCCATCTGTTTTTGGTAGTGACTAAAATCATCCTTTACCGCCAAGGTTGCGGACGTAAATATCCAAGTGCGGCTTTTTTCTTCCAGCTGTTTTTGAAAAATTTCAGCAATGGATAAAGGTGTCGCCTGAAACTGTACGGCTTGCGCGAAAACTTCTAGCCAGCGCACATACTCTTTTTCATTTTGCCATTGCTCGAGCAAGGCGTTTAAATTTACCGCGCGGCGCCAGCAATTTTCCAAACCGGGGGCCCGCTGCGCTTGAGATTCCAAAAGCGCGGCCAACTCTTTTAAGGCATCAATCAAACTGCCTAAGGCGCTCACAAAGGGCGGCGAA
Organism: uncultured Burkholderiales bacterium; assembly: GCA_964473355.1. Taxonomy (GTDB): domain Bacteria; phylum Pseudomonadota; class Gammaproteobacteria; order Burkholderiales; family REEB80; genus CAYYOS01. The sequence continues at coordinate 43,950 of CAYYOS010000002.1, forward strand.
ACGCTCACTCTTTCATAGGGTATGCGCGTGGTAGGTTCATTAAACGCTAAACGTAAATCTCGGGCGGTTTTTTCTAGGAAACGCGCGGCAGGATCCAGCGCTTCGAAATCCGGGGCGCCGCGTGCGCGTTCGGCAATACTGTCCCGGGCTAACTCTATGAGCTGCCCGGTGCTGACGCTATAGCCAAAGAATAGGCTCGCGGTTTCCGGTAATTGATGGGCTTCATCCAGGATTATGGTGTTACTCGCGGGCAAGAGTTCCGCTAGGCCTTCATCGCGCAGCATCACGTCAGCAAAAAATAAGTGGTGATTCACCACCACAATCTCCGCCTCCAGTGCTTTTTTCCGCGCTTCCATCACAAAACATTTTTTTAGGTGCGGGCATTCTTGCCCTAAACAATTTTCCCGAGATGAAGTCACATAGGACCAAATTCCCGCTTCCTCCGGAACTTCGCCCAGCCCTGCCTTATCGCCATCCAAGCTGGTCTCCGCATAGCGGACCACCAAGGGCAAATATTCCGCATCTTCACGAGAGTAAAAGCGGCCTTCAATGTGGGCGTGCTCTAAATGATAGTGACAAACATAGTTGGCGCGCCCTTTAAGCATGGCGACCGTAACGGGAATTTTTAGGGCATCCCGCACGGCGGGGATATCGCGCTTAAACAATTGGTCTTGGAGGTTTTTGGTGCCAGTAGAGATGATGGTCTTACCGCCGTTTAGTATAGCCGGCACCAGATAGGCAAACGTTTTGCCCGTGCCCGTGCCCGCTTCGGCTATCAGTACTTGCTGGGTTTCCATGGCTTCATAAATGGCGCGGGCCAGCGCCAGTTGCTGCCAGCGGTGCCGATACGCCGGCGCGGCAAGCGATAGGCTTCCGTTCTCAGCGAAGATAGCGTCTAACACAGGCATGAGGGATTTTAGCATGTCCCCAGCTATGCCATTTAACTTGTAATACCGCCGTGCTCTGCTAGGATGAAGTAACAAGGAATAATAATATGCGCAACGTTATCCCTCTCCATTATCGTCCTAGCTTTTCCATCAGGCATTTTTTTTGGGCCTTTGCAATCGGCGTAGCGGTTGTCTTTGCAATCAGCGCCTGGGCAATGTGGGGGGAGCTCAATTCTCTGCGCGCGAGTATGTATCAAAAAAATCTACAGGCGGCCAAGGGCGAATTGCAAACCGCGGTGTTTGCCAGTTTGGGCATGGCCACATTTATCGCGCAAAATCTAAGCGAAGATGAAGATGTACTAGATATGCTCGCAGGACCAGTGAACTACGCTCGCTGGAAGAAGAGGAAACTCCGGAATTTAGCGGTCGCGCCTTGGACTCTCGCTGGCATGGATTTATACGATAAAGAGGGCGATAGCTTAAACTTGGCTAATGATAGGGACCCGGGAATGCCCCCACGGGTGTTCAGCAGCGAGGCACGAAGAATTTTAGTACGAGAAAAAAACCAGGATTTTTTATATGTCTTTTTGCCGGTTAATAGCTCTGGGGCTGCGCCTAAACTCCGCGGGTATGTGGGCATCAAACTAAACTTTTTGCAGTCTTTGCACCAAGCCCAACGGTATCGCTACCTGGACGCCCGCAGCCTTTCCTTGCAGCAAATTACTAGCGACCAACCCACCCCGGCGCAAATCGTTGAGCGCATGTCGTTTAAGTTAATGCACGACCCCGAGGCCCAAGCCCTGGAACAAATGACCACCAACTCGTTTACACGGATTGCCTTAATTCTTATAGCGATTTGGATGTGCGCCTATTTTCTATCTATTTATTTAGTGGGTCGGCCGCTGCTGCGCTTTTCCAAATACTTGGATTTTATGCGCAGCAAGCGTTCTCCTCGACTTTTGGAAGACGGCGCCTTAGGGTTGTATTCGATAAGGGAACTGGAAAACGTTCGCAAGTCCTTTAACGATTATCAAACTAAGTTGCACGACCTCAATGCCAGTGTTGAGGATATGGGCAAGGAATTAATTACCTTAACCCACCATGACGCGCTCACCGGAGTATGTAACCGCCACGCCTTCGAAGCCCATTGGGAAAAACTATTAACGGGCGCTAAACCCCGTGACGACCAAGTGGCGTTCATGCTGTTTAATTGCGACGATTTCAAGACCATTAACGATACCTACGGACATACGGCAGGTGATTACGTCATACGAGGCATCGCCGAATCGCTTTCTACGGCATTAAGGCAGCGCGATCTGCTATATCGGATGTACGGTGACGAATTTGCTACCTTACTCATGAATGTGGATAGTATCAATGCCCAAGAGATTGCCACAAAGTGCCTCCAACAAATCTCCAAGTATGACTTTAAACCCTTTGGCATTACCCAACCCGTACGAGTAAGTGCGGCAATTGCCTATACCGGCAGCGGGGATGACGAGGAATTTAATTTACTGCGCAAGCAAGCGGATATTGCCATGTTTTACGCAAAGCGCATGGTAGAAAACAAAGTTGCGATTTATAAGCCGGATATGGAAAAAAATGGGCTCTTCGTTTCGAGCCCCGGCATCACCGCCGTCTATGCGGCCATTACCAATCCTCAACATATCCGCATGCACTATCAAAAAATGCTTCGCTTAGCGAATTCTGAGATCGCCTACTATGAAGCGTTAGTCCGCATTCAGGACGGGGAGCGGCTAATTATGCCTGCCGATATTTTTCCGGTTGTGGAGTCTAAACGTTTAAACGTGGAATTCGATCTGGCTATATTTAAATGCATACAAGCTGATTTGCAACGGGGCATTATCCCAAAAGGTGTCGGTATCTCGATCAATGTCTCCGGCCCCAGTATTATTAACACCACTGTGTTGGAAAAGCTGCTCACTTTAGCTATTTTTATCCAAGAGCACCCTTTACTAATCGAGGTAACGGAAACAGTTTTAATAACCCACATCAGTCAAGCCTCGGTGAATTTAAGCGTCTTGCGTAAGGCCGGTTTTCGAATTGCCTTGGATGACTTCGGTAGCGGTTATTCATCATTTCGCTATCTAGCCAACATGCCGGTGGATATTGTGAAGTTTGACATTTCTTTAATTCGGGTTTTAAGCGGAGATTCACCGCAAAGCAAGGTCATTGAGAATCTCGCGCATCTCATTTTAAATGCCGGCTACGAACTGGTTGCCGAAGGCATAGAAAACCAAGCAGTATTAAATAAGGTTTTGCGCTTGGGCTTCGCCTACGCCCAAGGCGAGATTTTTGAAATGCCCAAAGAATTGAATCTCACAGCGCCGTAGCACTTTACAAGTAAGGCAAATGGCGTTTAAATTCCCTTATGCGCCTGCTTTCGATTTATTTATTGATAGCACTATTCAGCTTTCCCTATCAGGGCAACGCCGAGGGTTGGCCAGCGGACGAGTCGCCGCCACCGGGTTCGGCATTGCTGAATTCCACCGCACCCTTGGCAGCAGAGATCGTTTTATATTCTTTAAGTCTAACCGGAACACAGTACAGGTTCGGTGGCGATTCCCCCGATAAAGGCTTCGATTGCAGCGGCTTGATTCGCCACGTTTATCAGAGCGTGGCGGGTTTGTTGCTTCCTCACAGCGCGCAGGCGATATATGCGGCGGCAACCAAAGTGTCCTTAGATGAACTCCAGCCTGGTGACGTTGTCTTCTACAATACCTTAAAGCGGGCCTACTCCCATGTTGGAATTTATTTGGGTAATCAACGCTTCATTCACGCTGCCAGCAGTGGGCGTAGCACGCAGGTGTCGACCATGACGGATAAATATTGGGCTAAAAGGTATAACGGCGCCGGGCGACTAATCGCACCCGTTCTGCCGTCGTTAGTACTTACGGAGGAATCCCCATAATGTATAGACACTGTTTAAAGGTGACGGTCTTGGCGCCGATGGCGGCAATTGTTTTCATGACCTCCGTTATGGCTGCCGATTTAACTGCTCAGGAAAAGGAAGATTGGTTTAACGCGGATCCGGAGAAAACTGCGGCCCAGGTCAACGAAGGGGTGTTAGTTTTTTTAAATAAGCCCCCAACGCAATTGGTTCATCATCACGACAACAGCGTCGTCATCACCAAAAATACCTTAAAGGACGGCTGGTCCGCCATGACCCAATGTCATCAAAACTTGGATCAGGTCCCAAGGGCACAAATCATGTTTAATCGCGAACGCACCCGTGCCCTCAAAATCCAGTCCTACAGCGGCATCAAGAGAGCATGGGTGGAAGAGAACTCGGTGCAACTAGAGGACATGGGTCCAGGTGCTAAGCTTTGTGTTACGGCGGAATCTCACAATTTGGTCAATAACGGTGATGGGACTTATAGCTTGTTTAATGGGCCTTTTATGCGGCGATTTTTAGATGGCTACTATCCTATGCGCGTTTCGATGAATGTTCGCCTGGCGAGCGCGGAAATGAAATTTGTCGAAATTTATCCGACGAACCAAGAAGGGTTTAAGGTTTGGCAAACTCCTAGAGAAATGCACTTCGACGCTTGGTTTGAAGGAAAATTAATTACCGAAATTAAATTAAAAACGACAAAGAAGCGCGAACCTGCGGCATTAAAATCTCAGAGCAATCCGTTTTCAGCAAAAGAAAGCGTCGCATTTTTACCCACGATAAAGTGATCTAACACTCTTACGTCCACCAATTGCAACGCCTTTTGTAAATTCAGTGTGAGTATCTTATCCGCCGAACTGGGCTGCGCGGCGCCATCAGGATGGTTGTGAGCAAACATCAAAGCGGCAGCGTTGTGATGCAGGGCGCGCTTAACTACCTCGCGAGGATAAACGCTGGTCTCAGTTAGCGTTCCACAAAATAATTCTTCGGACGCAATCACCTGGTGTTGTACATTTAAAAATATTGCCATAAAGACCTCGTGCTGGCGCCCACCCAGCGACAGTCGCAAATAGTCGCGCACCAGGGTGGGTGAAGAAAGCGCCCCGGTTTCTTTTAAATTTTCTGCCAGGCTACGCCGTGCCAATTCTACGATAGCCTGCAATTGGGTGTACTTTGCCGGGCCCACCCCGGGAATTTTCACACACTCAACCAAACTCGCCGCAAATAGTTGCTTTAAAGACCCAAAATGTGCCAATAGTTCTCGCGCCAAATCCACTGCGCTTTTGCCTTTGCGGCCGGTGCGCAAAAATACCGCCAGTAATTCGGCATCCGATAAACTGGCGGGGCCTTGCGTAACCAGCTTTTCGCGCGGCCGCTCATTTGCCGGCCAATCATTAATCGCCATGGTGGAGGGATTCACGTAAAATATGTCCATTATGGAACAAAAGCCAAAACGGCGCATATTACTAGGCATCACGGGTGGCATTGCGGCGTACAAAGCTGCGGAATTTGTGCGTCTGGCAACGGCAGCGAATTTTGATGTACGAGTCGTACTCACGGAAGCCGCCACCCAGTTTGTTACTCCTACCACGCTGCAGGCCTTGAGCGGTAATCCCGTTTATAGCGGGTTGTGGGACAGACGCGTTCCTAACGCGATGGGTCATATTGAGTTAAGCCGCGACGCTGAATTAATACTCGTTGCCCCCGCTTCGGCCAATTTTATGGCCAAGTTAGCGCATGGTTTGGCGGATGATTTACTTTCGACCTTATGCCTGGCTCGCGCCTGTCCTTTGGTTATCGCGCCCGCCATGAATCGTGAAATGTGGCTCAAGCCTGCGACTCAGCGCAATGCCGATTCCTTGCGTCAAGATGGCATTCGCCTTATTGAACCTGAAGCTGGTCTTCAAGCATGTGGTGAAACCGGCATTGGGCGCATGGCCGAACCAGCAAGTTTGCTGGACCATATTACCGCCTTACTCGCACCCCGAGTCTTGCTAGGCCGTCGCGTGCTAATCACAGCCGGGCCGACCCTTGAAGCCATCGATCCCGTCCGTACGATTACCAATTTGAGTTCCGGAAAAATGGGTTATGCCGTGGCACAAGCGGCTATTGACGCTGGCGCGGAAGTGACTTTAATTAGCGGCCCCACTGCGCTGCTTCCTCCCCGAGCAGCGAAATTCATTTCCGCTATTAGCGCGGATGCCATGTATGTAGCGGTAATGCAAGAATTAGATCGGGCGGACATTTTTATTAGCGCAGCGGCAGTCAGTGACTATAAAATTGCTACACCCGCGCAACACAAAATAAAAAAAAGCGCCGCAGAGCTAAACTTGACGCTCACGCCTACCAAAGATATTTTACGGGCAGTCGCGAATTTGCCACAGCCGCCTTTCTGCGTCGGTTTTGCAGCGGAAACCTCGGAGCTAGGCAGCCAAGTTGAGGATAAACGACTATCAAAAAATCTTCCGCTTATTGCGGCCAATCGTGTTCCGCAAGCTTTTGGTAGCGACGAAAATGAATTGGTGCTCTACGATCAAAACGGTCGCCACACTTTACCACGTGGCCCAAAAATCGAGGTGGCGCGAACCTTAATTGGCCACATCGCGCAGATGCTGGGAGAGCGCGCCATAGGGAAATCTAGCTCGCCTACTAAGATCGGCAGCGTGGCGCACATAAAAGCAAAATAGCAGTGCAACCTTCAGCCACCCCCAACCATCAGGATTTAGCTGTTAACTACCGCATCTTAGATGAGCGGATACGCGCCTTGCCGCCAACGTACGCCAGCGTCGGCGCAGCGGGCGTAGATCTACGCGCCTGCTTGGATGCCCCCTTATCTTTAGCGCCCGGGCAAACGGAGTTAATTCCCACCGGCATCGCCATACACCTGGCAAATCCTAACGTCGCGGCAGTAATCTTACCCCGTTCCGGCCTAGGTCATAAACACGGCATCGTATTAGGTAACCTTGTTGGCTTAATCGATTCTGATTATCAAGGACAGTTGTTTGTTTCATGCTGGAATCGCAGTAGCGATACCTTCGTCGTGCAGCCCATGGAGCGCATTGCGCAATTGGTCATCGTGCCAGTGATTCAAGC
>CAYYOS010000003.1:0-12228 GCA_964473355.1 uncultured Burkholderiales bacterium
GTTCCCACTGCGGTAGTCGTCGTAGGACCGGTAAAGAAGTCTAGTTGGGTGGCCGCATTCCCCATGGCATTGCCTCCACCAAAGGCTACAAAGTTTTGACTGGGCGTAGATACTGCACCAAAGAGATATACCGGTAACGACGCATTGTTATAGTGCTTTAAGACCAAACGGGCAGCCTTATTGGTGGAATTTGCATTGGTATTCGATAAACGTACAAGACCATTGTCGGGGCCAATGACTTCGAGGTTGCCGTTTAGGGTAACTTTGTTATTATCGAATTCGCCGTAGATTAAAGGCGTAGCGGTATTGGAATTGTCAATATAAAGGCGATTGGAGCCGGTCTCATTTAGACCCGCGGTCCTCCCGATGAAGACATTTCCGGAACCGGTGTTATTGTTAACGCCCGCATAGGACCCAAGGAAGGTGTTGCCTTCCCCGGTGGTATTGAAGAGGCCTGCACCGTACCCCAGGAATGTGTTTTCGTCCCCGGTGGTATTAGCATAGCCCGCCAGATACCCGACAAGGGTATTGCTGTTCCCGCTGCTATTGTTGTAGCCCGCATCCCGGCCAATAAAAACACTACTGTCATCATCTCCCGCCACGCTCCCGGCGCCTTGCCCTAACTTGGTGTTGAAATTACCTTCAAACCCCGCTGCCCAGGCTTGGCCCATGGTTAAGGTAAAGAGTAAGAGAGCACTATTGAGTTGGTTCATTTCTTTTTCCTTTCACATGTAAAATTATCTCCAGTTAAGATTCACTTCATCTGTCGGCAGTGGCTTTGCATTTGAATATCTTGCCTTAGTGATTGGCAATTCCAAGTGCGCCGTCACAACCGCCCCCATCCGTCTTAACGCTAATTGCAATTTAAAGTAACTACGCTTAACCGCCCCGGGGTGAACCCCACATTGGGCCACCCTTATAGCTAGGCTTAAAACCCCTCTACTGGGTATACACATCCTCTAAGCCAAAATTGGCTTTCTCAGAGCGTGCTTTAATTAAGCGATCCGACGTAGACCGAGCGGATGCTTGTTCCCAAATGTGTGCATCGCTTAGCGTTTGCGGTGTGGGCTCTTTACAGGGGCGCAATACCTCAATGGCACCGACATAGCCCATTTTCTGGGCCTGCTCACGACACAAGTCTTCCGCAAACACGGGTGTAGCAACGCTACCTATAATACTGACGGCTAAAAGTAAGTTTTTCATGGCTTGATCTCCTTCTTCGAGAATTAAAACAGCGAACTTGCTGCTGGTTCTCAGTATCAAGGCTTTATCCAAACTTTTATAGGAACTACGTCACAAGGGGCATGTGATTTATTACCATCCCAACCTCGTTGCCACACATGAGAGGGGATCGCAAAAAGGGGCAGCAACAATCCCGATAGGCGGCTAGTTACGATAACCAACTCTCCAAACCAAATCGCCCCCTCTGAGGGGGCGAACGGTGACTTCGCGCGAGCTTGGTCAAGCTAGTTATTAGTAAACCACGTTTAAGCCAAAATGAATTTTGCTATCACCGCGTTCGCGAAATCCTGCACCTTTAAGCACATACGCGTAATCCAGGCGAAGGTTGATATGCTTGCCCCAGCCTAAGCGCAGACCTAAACCGGTGGAAGCGATATTTGCTTTGGTTAATTCGTCGGGTAGCGATTGGTTGCGCGATACGCTGCCAAAGTCATAGAAAATGAGGGCTCGCGCGCTCGCCTGGGGGACACCAACGGCTGGGCCAAAGTCGGGCGTATACAATTCAACGCTACCTCGATAGCCTTCGTCGTTGGTAATTTCGCGCTCATTAAAGCCGCGTACGGAGTCAACGCCGCCTATGCCAAATTGCTCGGCCGCAACCAGCGCGTCCCGAGTATATTGGCCATCAAATACCGCGCGCGCTTGCCAGTTCGCAAGGGCATAGCTGGCGTTAAGCCCGAAACGCGCCAAGCTGTAATTCGCATCCGCCCCTAATCGCGCTAAGTTGAAATCCTCATCCTCGCCGTTGTTGCCGCCTGGAATATTTTTGACCAGCCCCGCATAAAAGCCCGCGGCGATCGGCGCTTGATGCCACGCGCCGGAATACGTCACACTGGCGGGGTGAACGGTTATATCGTTGCCGATCGGCGCGCCGGAAAAATCGACAGCGTTTTTGTAGGCTTTATATTCGAGACCGTAAATCAACTTTTGGTTATAACTTTCTACCTTGGGCAAGTGGTGGTTATACCGCACGCCAAAGACCGTGCCCTTGCCGCTCACGTTAAATACGTCGGCCACCACGCCCGAATTGACAGACGAATAGCCCGCGGATAAATCCACGCTGTCACCCCAGGAATAAATCGGGATGCGATAGCTGGCACCGAAAATTTGGACCTCACTTAATTTTTCCGGGGAGGTAACGTATTGAGCGGTCAATACATGGTCGCGGTTTGCCACATTGGCGTGTTGGAACCCTATACCTAAGCGCAATTTGCCAGTTTCGCTGGTGCCGGTGTTATCCAGCAAGCCAAAAACTTTCCAAGGTTTTTCGTCCGTTACGCGCAGTGTCGCGTCCACTTCACCCGGATTGGCCCCGCTTTTTAAAACTAAACTTGTTTGTTTTGCGGGATTATCGTTAGCGAGGTTTAAACTCTCCGCGTTTTTGCGGGTGTTGGGCACTTCACCTTCGCGTAAAAAAGGGAGGGATGCCCGTATGTTTTCATTATCAAAAAATTGCGTACCGGTAACGGAAACTTTACCGATTCGACCTTCGAGGACCTTTAGGCGGATAACGCCACTTTTTACTTCTTGCTCAGGTAAGCTTACGTTGACTGTGCCAAAGCCTCGCGAGAAATAAGCCAAGCTTAGGGCTTCGCGGGCTTTTTCTACATCCGCAAAGGTGCGGGCCGGGCCCGTGTATGGGGCGAGCAGTTTTTCGACCTCGGCGGGAGGGAGTAAGCTATTGCCTTCCAATTGATAAGTGTTAACATCAAATCGGACCGGCGTGTTCGATTGCGCGAACCCATTGCCAACTAGGCAAAAAAAAACGCCCAATAGGCAGCCAAAAAAGCGTGGCGCCAACGGCGCAAAATTGACTTGCTTTACCATTAAATAAAGACCTCCCGCGGGTGACACTCGGAAATGTTAGACTACCCCCCTTTTAATTACAAGACGGTATAGGTTATCCACCATCATGCCTATAGGCCAAAAGTACTATGCCTAAAGGCCTAGTGCTTTTACCCATGAAGTGGCCAACACTATATCTCTACAAATTTCCAGGGAACCGGTGCAATGGCTGGGTTTAAAGCTTGGATGCGACGGCACGGTCTGCGTATCGCACTCGGACTATCAGTAACTTTTTTGCTGGCGCTGTATGCGCGAGACGATGTTCACCTACCCGCCTTGGCGCAGCTGGAAGCCTGGAGTTACGATTTCCGCATAAAAACCTTGCGATCCGGCGTTGGCGATGCCCGTATTGTTATTGTCGACATCGATGAGAAAAGCCTCGCGGAAGAGGGGCAATGGCCATGGCGCCGCGACACCATGGCACTCCTTGTGGAGCGCGTCATCACGCAATATAAAGCCAGTGTCCTGGGGTTCGACGTGGTGTTTGCGGAAAGGGACGAGACGTCCGGTTTAAGTACGCTACGCCTACTAGAAAAAAACGAACTCAAAGACGTCCCCGAGTTTAAGGCAGCCTTGTCGCGCTTATCTCCTAAGCTAGATTTCGATGCTTTATTCGCCCGAGCACTAGAAAATCGCCCAGTAATATTGGGGTATTACTTTACCAGCGAAGATCAACATAAAGCCCGAGCCAGCGGCGCGCTGCCTAAGCCCATATTGACGCAGCAAGACTTAGCGGCCTATGCGGGAAATTTTATTTTCGGCTCCGGCTATGGCGCAAATTTGCCTGAGTTACAGGCGGCTGCGGCCAATGCCGGGCACTTTAACCCCGAGCTTGACGTCGACGGGGTTGTGAGGCGCTTGCCAATGTTGATGCGTTACGGACCTGATTTTTACGCGCATTTTTCTTTGGCGGTGGCGCACGCTTACTTGGGTTTTCCCGATGTCACGGTTGGGCCCCGGCCAGCCCATGGATACGCTGCTATTGACTGGCTCAAGGTGGGGCCAAAAGTGATTCCGGTGGATAAAAAGGTCACGGCACTCGTGCCCTATGCGGGCGAACAGGGTAGCTTTGTCTATGTTTCGGCGGTCGATGTGTTGCGTGGGCGAATAGCGCCCAATGTGCTTTGGGGAAAAATCGTTTTGGTTGGGACCACGGCGCTGGGTTTAGTCGATACGCGTAGTACGCCAGTTGCCAATGTTTTTCCGGGCGTAGAAATCAATGCAAACATGATTGCAGGCATTCTTAATCAGAATATTAAAAGCACGCCGGAATGGGTGACCGATCTGGAAATTGTCACGCTAGTGCTTCTTGGGAGCTTGCTCGCCATTTCACTACCCTTTTTAGGGCCTGTGCATGCCTCTGTGGTCGCCGCTGCAGCGGTTCTAGTTAGCGTCACTGGCAACGTACTCGCTTGGCAATATGCCAACTTGGTGTTGCCCGTAGCGTCTGTTCTATCGCTAATCATCTTGATTTTCGCCCTGAACACTTCTTACGGATATTTTGTCGAGACGCGCGCTAAACGGCAAATGGCTCGGCGTTTTGGTCAGTATGTACCGCCCGAGCTCGTCGACGAAATGAGTCGCAACCCGGAAAGCTGTACGATGGAAGGCGAAAGCCGCTACATGACCGTGCTGTTTAGCGACGTTCGGAATTTTACAAAAGTATCGGAAGGGCTAGATCCCAAAGCACTTTCTGCCTTAATGAACGAGTATTTAACCGCGATGACCCAAATCATCCATAAGCATCGCGGTACGATAGATAAATATATCGGTGACGCAATCATGGCCTTTTGGGGCGCGCCCCTAAGAGACGAAAACCATGCGCATCGCGCTGTTCTGGCGGCACTGGAGATGCAAACAAAGATGCGTGAGCTTGCCCCGCAATTTATCGCCCGGGGCTGGCCGGATCTAAAAATAGGCGTCGGGATCAATACGGGGTGGATGAGCGTCGGTAACATGGGTTCCGAATTCCGGCGCGCCTATACGGTAATGGGAGACGCGGTGAACATCGCCTCTCGCCTGGAAAGTTTAACGAAAGAATATGCGGCTGAAGTCCTGGTTGCGGAAGAGAGCAAGACGCAAACCCCGCTGATAATCTACAAAGAATTAGATCGAGTATGCGTTAAGGGGAAAGTTGAGCCGGTGGGCATCTTCGAGCCAATTGGCTTAGGTGAAAACGTGTCCCATGACACCTTGGAGCGGGTCGAAGCCTTTCATAAGGCGCTGGCGTTATACCGCGCTCGTGAATGGGACGCCGCGCTCGCGGCTTTCAAAGAATTGGGTGTGCAGGGTGAACGCCTCGAGTTGGTGCATTTATATCTTTCTCGTACGGAATACTTTTCTGTCAACCCACCCGACGCAACATGGAGCGGCGTTTTCGAGTTTGCAACAAAATGACTATGGCATCCAAATAATTATAGCTAGATCGCAAAAATTCCGGCAAACTCTATGGCCTTAAGTCACCAGAATGAGGGGTGTATGCGTTTAAAAGTTTTGGGCTGTAGTGGTGGTATAGGCGGTGAATTGCACACCACATCGTTGTTGGTCGATAAGGATATTTTAATTGATGCGGGTACCGGTGTTAGTACCTTGAGCATAGCGGAGTTAAAAAATATCGATCATGTTTTTATTACGCATTCCCACCTAGATCATATCGCCAGTCTCCCTCTCATGGTTGATAGTGTTGCACGCATGCGAGATAAACCCATAACGGTGTACGCCACAGAAGCCACGATTGCTATTATTAGAGGGCATATTTTCAATTGGGAAATATGGCCGGATTTTACGCGGATACCTGACTCCAAAAATCCGTTTATGCGTTACAAAGTCATTCGAATCGGCATACCAACCGATTTAGACGGACGACTAATTACAGCTATACCCGCAGAGCATGTGGTCCCCGCGGTGGGGTATCATTTAAGTAGCGGTGCAGGGGACTTAGTGTTTTCTGGTGACACCACTACCAATGATGGACTCTGGGAATATGTCAATAACTTACAAAGTTTGCGTTATTTAATTGTCGAGACCGCTTTCTCGAACGAGGAGAAAGATATCGCGATATTATCAAAACATCTTTGTCCCACGATGCTCGAAGAAGAGTTGAAAAAAATGCGCCATACTCCGGAGATTTACATTACCCATCTCAAACCCGGTGAGATTGAAAAAACCATGGCAGAAATTGCGGCGTGTGTTACATGCGGCGCGCCGCGCATGCTAGAAAATGGTCACGTGTTTAATTTCTGATAAATAAGCATGTCTTACGCTCGCCTGGCACTGACATTTTTGCTAAGCCTCCCCCTTTGCGGTAGTGCGCAATCCCTTTCATCTTCCCCTGATCCTCATTATAACGAAGTGGGATTTTTTGATGTCCACGTTTGCAATTGGCCCGACCGTCCTCTGTTTTTTATGGCGCTTTTTTCTACTACTCGGTTCGCCGAGGTACAGGAGGTGGCCGTATCAGACCCGACTGGTCGTCCGATAGGGAAGCTGGATCTCGGTAAATATAATATTGTGCGATCTCCAGGTAAGCCTGAAAAGCGGGTTTTTATTTCCCATTTAGATATACCCAGTGGCGCAGCTAACGGTTGGTATGAGGCGCGCATAATCTTAAACGACGGCAAAATGCTTACTGCGAAAGATTTTGTGTATATCGATCAGATGCCTTTACCTCAGGGCTTTAAGCCGGAGGAGGGCGGTGAGATCTCCGAAATACCGGCGACCTTAAGCTGGAATACCGTGCCAGGGGCGAAGTTCTATCGAGTTTTTATAAGAAATTTGTGGACGGGCGAAAGCGTATATCAATCCAAAGTCCTGAGTGAACCTCGGGTAGCACTTCCACCCGAACTGTTGCGGAGGGGTGAATCTTACTCATGGAAGGTCCATGCACGCGACGTACACGAAGACGCGCTATGGGGAGATTTCAATCTAGGCACGCTAAGCCGAGATGTCGTATTTTCAATCACGCCATAGTTTTTGAGAGCGAAACAAGGACACCTTAACTCTTGGCAAACCTTTCCCTATTCTGGGTTGGTGTCTAACGGCAACATATTGGTTACAGTGTTGATCACATAAGGCGACAATGTTGAGACTTCCAACAAGCCAGTGGTGCATCCCGAAACCGTTTGGTTTTCTTTAACCACGATTTTATTCTTTTTAATGTCCTCCATTTCGACTTGCCCCTTTAAAACAAATAAGGTGGTTCGGCGAAGCCCCGTGGCTTGTACTGTCCAAATAACATCTGTTCCCTGGATGCCGGCAATTGAGGTCGGTGCTTCGACAGTAAAGCGATCCTTGCCCGCGGTGAGCTTGTTAATAGCTACCCGGATTTGGCCAAAAAGGATTTTGATGTTCGTTTTCCATCCCCCATCTGCCTTGTCTAGCTGCGTGATTTGAACCTGGCTACGCTCGCCAATTTTCATTACTCCCCCATTGTGCATGCGTAATTCGACAGATGCCCCCGGCGGCGTGCGGACTTCCTGATTGGCACGGACTAAGTGTCCTTCTGCCAAATCGCCCTGCACGCCCTTCGAGGTTACCAACGTAACTTTTCCAGTTACGCGGGCAACTAGCATTTCGCTTGGGTCGGCAGCCCAGGCAATGCTCTCGCAGAGGAACACCGTCGAGACACCAAGAATGAATTGTTTGAATTTAAAGCTCATAGATCCCCCTCATTTAAAATTAAGACTATATGTGTCATCCCAAACTTCCGGCGGAGGCGCCTGCAGATAGGCTCTACAGCGCGCCGCCATTAACGCGGAGGGCGCGTCGTTTTCCTTCTCTAGTTCACTCCAGATCGCCAAGGCATTCGACCAAGATTGGTTGCGGTATTCAGCAAGCGCGCTTTCGTAGCGTTGTATCCTTTGCAGTTCCGCCGGGGAGATCTCGGCAACACGGCCGACCAATTGATGCACCACCTCCCCGCCGCTACGCCCTTTTACTTGAATGCGGTCTAACTCTCGGAACACCATGCCATTCCCAGCCAGCGCGCGCGTTTTCGCGCCGACAACAATGGGCACGCCGTACGCTTTCGCGACACCTTCCAGTCGGCAAGCGATATTGACTGCATCGCCTACCACGGTGTAGTTAAATTTTGTTTTCGAGCCTAAATTTCCGGCTATCGCCCTACCGGTATTAATCCCGATATTCGAAGCCAGTGGCGGAAAGCCTGCTTCCGCGAGCCGACGGTTCACCGCCGGCAGACCTTGCGTCATATCGAGCGCACAATTGCACGCTGCAGCCGCATCATTGGGTGAGGGGGCAATTAACCCGTAGACCACAAAGATAGCATCACCGATATATTTGTCAAGATAGCCGCCGTATGCCAGCACATGTTCGGACATTCCCTGGAAATAAGAATTAAGTAAGGTAACCACTTGCTCAGGTTTTAGGCGCTCGGATAACGCGGTAAAATCTCGGATATCGGAGAACAAAACCGTTACCTCGCGTTCTTTTCCTCCAAGAGAAAGGCGTTCCGGATGGTTTGCTAAGTCTTCTACCAGGGCGGGGCTAAGATACTGGGAAAAGGCGCCGCGTATCCAATGACGCTGGCGCTCTTCAGTGTAATACTTGTATGCGATAGCCCAACCGGCCACCGTCAAAAATGAGCCAAACGGATAAACAAAACTTAGCCAAACCTCGCCCCAGGCTAACGTAGCAGTGCTACATATCATTAACATAGCGAGCGCGCCGAAAATTAGTAGTCCTGCTGCTAACACCCCACTGCGGAGCAGCAGCGCATATAAGATACAACCCCCCAGTAAGATGATCGTCATATCTAGCAAACTCCACCAGTTTCCTCTCCCGATCGAAATGCCTTCTAGCATATTGGCTAAAGCGGTTGCATGAATTTCGACGCCAGGATAAGTCGCGGCTATCGGCGCATGCTTAAGATCTTTTTGAATAAATGCACTGGATCCTACCAAAACAATCGAGCCTCTTAATTGCGCTGCGGCGGGGCGGTTTTTTAATACATCAATAGCTGACACATAAGGAAATGTATGACTCGGGCCATAAAATCGCAGATATTGGCGCCCCCACGGATCGACTTCAAGAACACGCGAACCCACTTGAATGCCGCTCACTTGCTCACTTTCTACTACTAATCTGGGCCGCGCTTCGCCTTGCAAAAAACTAAAGGCTTGAACCGATAAGGAGGAAAATATGCGTTTATCTGCAATCATAAGATGGCCTAGCGCTCGTATCACACCATCTCTGTCCTCCAGCATGTTAAAAAACCCTTGCCCAGCCATTCCCTTGGCTACGGTCTCTACGTTTACTTGCGCGGCGAATCCTACGGGCAGTCTTAAGGTTTCTACATTCAAACGGGGGTCCACTGCCACCTCGGCGCCCGCGAGCTGCGTCAACTGGGATAATTTAGCCACCCCGGGTATCGCTTGGGCTTCCAGAGCCGTGCGGATAAAATAATAGCTGCCAATGACGCGGCCTGAATCAACCAGCGCTTGATAAAGTTGACGATCATGATCCAAGGCATTAATTGCCTGTTCTATAACGTCAGCATCCGACGAATTCCGGCGGAGTCGGCGCAAAATCTGGGATGCTTCCGATGATCGGGTATCGGGATCACTGAAGACGATATCGAGCAAAACAATCCGGGGCTGGTAGGCGTTGGTTTGGCGGATAAGTTCAGCAAGTTGAGCGCGAGGCCAAGGAAAGCGGCCTAACTCCTGTAAGCTACGAGTATCTATGTCGACAATAACTACGCCGGGCGGGACCGGACGCTGCGGCATGAAACGATAGCGAAAGTCGTAAGTTTTTGCCTCGAAAAGCTCGAACAAATCCGGCCCAACAAGGTACAAATAAAGCCATAAAACCGGCACCAACCAACCTAGGTAACGAAATAATAGCCGCCACCGTTGGCGATGGGCATTATCACTATCCATTACTGAGTCGACCGAAGCAAGTCTTCGGACACGCAATCATTTGTTGATTCTCAAAGCGCTGTTAGCCATTCTTAAGCGCCGGCTCAGCGCGCGTAACATGCCGAGTCCAAGTTCTGGATAAGACAGAAGTAAGCCATGCAACTTTTCTTTGCCTAACGCTAAGGCTTCGGTATCCTCCAAAACATGTGCGCTAGCTGAACGGGGTAGATCGTCCAAAATACCCATTTCCCCAAAACAATCGCCTTCGCCTATTTCAGCTACGAAAGTTTTATCGTCGGGATCGGAACTAAGCGCGATACCTATCCGGCCTTTTACAACAATATACATTTCATGTCCGGGCTCACCTAACTGAAATACCTGTTCACCGGCTACCCAGGCGATGGGTTCTAAAATCGGCGCAATGTAACGTAATTGATCGGTACGCAACAGTTCAAAAAAAGGCACGCGTTTCAAAAGGAGAATACGCTCAATTAGCATTTGCAATTGCTCAGGTACCTTTCAATTCCGTGCCCTTTAGGCCTGTTGCGCATTGCCGCAGCCAATCGCTACCGAAGCGTACGCACCACTCACGCACTGCCTCCAGGGTCTCCAATTTTTCCGGCAGGCCGAATCGCCACTCCGCGCCATCATACTCGGCATCTAAAAGCGGTAATAGCATTTCCAGCAGCGTATTGTTTTGCGTATGACGTAACGATTCCAAACCCTGCGCGCGCAGGCCACGGCTACCGCTGGCTAAGGCGGCTCGAATGGCATGTACGGATTGATTTTCGTCCAAGCCATCAAGTATATTTAATACGAGATTAATATGTCGCTGAATTTCTTCCTTTAATACTATAGCCAAAAAATTGTCGTCGCGCGCTTCTCGAGTTTTTTGTAGAGCCAGATTGTGCAGGCAAATTACGGTCGATTTTTTTTTGTAGGCGAGTTCCAGATGTTTTTTGCCGATCTCTAATAATAAAGTTCGTTTTTCAGCAATATCCGCGTTACCTAAGCTTTCGCATAATAACGATTGCATGGCAAAGTTGTCGACATAACGATAGAGTGCCGTGCGATACGTAGCAAGCGTATCTGGCATGCAGGCATCGCTATAACTGAGCGCGGCCTTACGCACGCTAAACTCTTTATCCTCCAGCGCGCGGCTTAAGATTTCTAAACGTTTCTCCGCGTTTCCGTGCGATGTTGCAGCTTCGACCGCTGCCGCGCGTATGCAAGCAGTTGCATCGGTTTGCGCCACCTGCAATTCCTCATCGAAAACCTGTGCCGCTGCTGCACAAAGATTAGCCAGGCAGAGTATTGCCCTCATCCTTACACGTATGTCGGGATGCTGCGTTAAGGTGCGCACCTGGGGGATTAAGTTAGGCTCGGCACTATTAAAAGTGGCCTCGAGCGCGCCCAATATGCGGTTTAATTCGCTTCCCGACAGCATCTCTAGCAACACCGCTTGCGCCCGCGCGCGATCAAGCGGGGAATTTATGAGAAGCGCCCCGGCTGCAGTGGATTGCAGCCGCGGATTCGGAGCCGCAAGCCAAGCTTGCGCACGCTCGTTTGCTATTTGACTGCCTTGCCTAAGCAATAGCTTTAAGGCGGTGGCTCGTAGGTGAAAATTTTCAGTTTCCAGCAAATTCACTAAATATTCCTCCCCGCCGGTTATCCCCAGAGGCGCCAATTTTTGTAACAGTCGGTCTTGGAGGGGAAAACTTAAGCCTGGTAACGCATGAAATATAACTAAAGCACCTTTGTTGGGCGCCACCGCCAAAAGAATTTCGGCATAATTTTCTATCACCTCCTCTTCCGTGGCGTTGCGAAGTAGCGCGGCGATCTTTTCGATAACGCCATCGTCGAGTTGCCCGAACTCACTCAGATCTATACGCTGATTGGAATAAACTTGAGATTGAATAAGCGCTATTAAAGTCTCGCTATATATTTTGTTCTTGCGTACTTTTAGATACAAATACAGCACTGAAATACCTAGACCTATCAGCGCGAGGAATTCTGCGCCTAAGCTTTTAGGCAAAAACATCATAAGTAGCCCTGCTGCGGCTAAGCCCAAGGGAAGTACTAAGCCTAAAGTCATCGCGCGCGCTCGCCCCTGCATATAGGCGGGAAGCGCGCTATAAAAGGTATTGGCTGCGGGATTGCGAAAAGCGTGCAACATCCCTCTATAGTTAAAACGCGCTATTAAGGCAGGGATAAAACTCGCGCTAACACTAAGAAGCGCAAAGCTAAAAATCGTGCTTACTGG
>CAYYOS010000003.1:12238-39231 GCA_964473355.1 uncultured Burkholderiales bacterium
ATTAAATGTTTTAAGACCGAAACGCTGTAGTAAACGATTCGTAGTTGTAAGTTGCAGAAGTAACACGGCGGCGTTCGTGGCGGCGGAAAACCAGCCAAAAAATGCCGCCAAGGAGCGTTCATCGGGATAGTGTGCCGCTAGTATTGTACTTACCAAATAGTCTTGAACTGAGATCAGAATTATCATAATGAACACGCCGGCTCCGGTGAGCTTTAGGAGCGATGAATGGCGCGCAAAACGCAAACCTTCGCTGATTTCAGCAAATACTTTATGCGGACGCCTGTGCATTACATTTTTAGGTGACGGCTCATGACGATGGCGATAGCTGATGAGCAACAGAGCCACCAAAGAAAAAGCCGCCCAAGCTAATGCCATGTGCTCGGTAGGCCATAAGTTGGCAGTTAAACCTAGCGTTACGCCTCCAATTATTACGCCCAAACGGGCGCTAGCATAGAGAAGAGGCGAGAGGCGTTTAGATTGGGAAGTATCTAAGTAACTGCTGGCATATAAATTAAAATGCATGATTAGAATTTCTGAGATAACGCTGTAACCCAAGAAATATAAGGCGTAACCTAAGAAACCAGCATTAGGGCGCATTAACGTCCAGGCCGCCAATAGGAATGCGGCGACGAGGACAAAGAGGACTTGAAATAGTCGCCAGGAGCGCACTCGATCGACGTATCCGGCATAGACGGCGCTAAAAATAACTAACGCCATACTGACAAATAAAAGCATGTGGGGAAGGTACGATACCCCCACACGTTTAAAAAACAAGGCATCGCTAGAGCTATGGCCCACTCCCATGCCAAGGCCAATAATCAGATAGAGCGTACCTAGATAAGCAACTGTGCTGCCTTCACCGCGCCTGATCAATAGCCATTGCGCGATTCGACCCACTTACTAATGAATGGAAAAATAGACTGACATCGGAATTACATCACGATTCGATCAGAAGTTTGCGCAACGATTCATTCCGGTCGTAGAGATCTCTCGCGAGTTGTTGAGCGACAAGATATTGGAAGTGATAGGCAATGGGTGCGGCGGATTGAAATAGAAGATTGTAGGTAGGTCGCGCCAAAGAGGCCGCTTTCACGGGTTCGACTGCCGTACAGCTGGCCGCCGCCGGCAACGTGTCAATCAGAGACAGTAATCCAAAAACTTCTCCTGCAAGCAAAGTTTTCAGATCTTCGCTGGCGCCGGTCAAATCGTCGTAGCGCGAGACGTTAACTTTTCCCTCTACAAGCAAGTAAAGTTCTTTGCCCTTTTGGCCCTGCTGAATAAAAATGTGGCCCTCAGGATACTCTTTAACGTACATCGCTTTAGATAATGCATCGATATCTGTTTCGCTAAACAACTGAAAGGAAGGCAAGGTTTTTAGAAAATTTTTGAAGAGCATTATGCCGCTTCCACGCCGCTTAACTTTTGCAAAATGGATTTAAGCCAACCTTGATCCTTCGCGCGAGTTTGAGCAATTTTGTTGCCTCCTTTTACGGCGAACTGGCCTTCTACATTTTGCTGGATGGATTCGTCTGCCGCTCGTATACGCTCAGCAAGGGTAGTATTCAAGTTGCGTATAATTGGAAAGGCCAGTTCAGGTTGCTCCAGCATAAGTTGTCTAAAAACATCGTGCTTAATTTCCAACAAAGTCGTTTCGGTTTCTGTGCGTACGCTAGACGAGGCAGTTTCTTGCCCGCTTAACAGGGAAACTTCCCCTAGCCACTTGCCCGGTCCTAATCTTCCTAGCAACAGGATCTTACCGTTGCTTTCAAGAAAAACAGAAACCACCCCCTGCAGAATAAAGTGCAGCGCACTGATGGCATGGCCATCTTGGATAAATACAGTTTGTCCGGGAACTTTATTGATAGTGTAATAGGGCGCCAGCTGCGCCACTTGTTCTGCACCAATTTGTTGGATAAGTACACCTAATAAGTTATCAGGGTGAATTGGCATAGAACACACGTGCTCCGAAAATAGCGTTGCAGACGAATTATTCTAACCTAGTTCATAATAAAGTAAAACTAAGGGTAACGAGGCATAGCTGAAAAAAACATACCACAAAATCGTTCGCCATATTCTCGTTCTCAAATGCGCCCCCCTTTAACGCTTACCACGTAACACAGACCCCAATACCCCGCGGATGACGCGGCGGCCGATTTCACTGCCGATGGCGCGCGCGGCGCTCTTGCTTAAAGCTTCCACGACACCTTGACGTTTGCTGCTGCCGCCGCCAAAAATGCCGTCAAAAATTCCGCCACTTTCTTTTTTCTCCGCTTCTTTGGTTTGCGCTACGTCAGCGAGCTTCTTTTCCGCCTGAACTTTTAGTAATTCGTAAGCCGACTCGCGGTCAACTTGCTTTTCATAGTGGCCATAAATGACCGAGCCACGCACCACCGTTTGGCGTTCAGCGGCATCAATGGCGCCGATACGGCTTTCCGGGGGAAGCATAAAAGTTCGCTCAACCGGCGTCGGCGCGCCTTTCTCGTCTAGCACGGAAACTAAGGCTTCACCCACTTCCAATTCGGTGATGGCTTTGGTTACGTCAACTTTGGGATTGGTCCGGAAAGTTTCCGCCGCCGCACGCACCGCCTTTTCGTCGCGCGGGGTAAAAGCGCGCAGCGCATGTTGGATGCGGTTACCGAGCTGCCCTAAGACTTTATCGGGTACATCCAAGGGATTTTGTGTAATAAAAAATACGCCTATTCCTTTTGAGCGTATGAGCCGCACAACCTGCTCGATCTTGTCCAAGAGTGCATCCGGCGCGTTGTCAAACAACAAATGCGCTTCGTCAAAGAAAAAAACCAGGCGCGGCTTTTCTCTATCGCCCACTTCCGGCAGCGCTTCGTATAACTCGGATAACAGCCATAAAAGGAAAGCCGCGTATACGCGGGGCCGTTGCATGAGTTTTTCCGCGGCTAGAATGTTAACAATGCCGCGGCCATCCGGTGCGTTTTGCAAAAAATCTTGAATGGACAGTGCCGGTTCGCCGAAAAGCATTTCACCGCCTTCAGCTTCAAGTTCCAATAGGCCACGCTGAATGGCGCCAATACTCGCCGGCGAAACGTTTCCGTATTGGGTTTTAAGCGTCGAGGCATTGTCTCCGACATGCTGCAGCATAGCGCGTAAGTCTTTTAAATCCAGCAGCAACCAACCTTTGTCGTCAGCGACTTCAAAAGCCATGGTCAACACGCCTTGCTGCACGTCGTTTAAATTGAGCATGCGCCCCAAGAGTAATGGCCCCATTTCTGAAATGGTCGCGCGTGCGGGGTGTCCAAGCTCGCCAAACACATCCCAAAATACAACTGGCGCGGATTTGGCGGCGTAGTTTTCTAGTTTAAGTTTTTTAATTCGGGCTTCGATTTTGGGGTGAGCCCCCGCCGCTTGACTGAGCCCCGCCAAATCGCCTTTAACGTCAGCCATAAACACTGGCACGCCGATGTTGCTCAAACTTTCTGCTAATACTTGAAGAGATACAGTTTTACCCGTGCCAGTGGCGCCGGCGATCAAGCCGTGGCGATTTGTCATAGCGGGCAATAGGTAAACGGGTTGAGGGGATTTTCCAATTAATATAGGTTCGGACATGTGGCTCCCGCGAAGCAAAAGAGCAATGGTATCATTGATCGCGAAGACGGGCATTGCTTGCTTGACAGCCCTAGTTAGTAATAATGCGTGTTTAATGAAGGGAGTTGAAATGCAATTGACGTTAATACACGTGGGTGATTTTCATGGTCATTTAATTCCGCGCGCGGATTGTCGTTCCGCAAACCCCAATGCGGAGCGTGGCGGCTTGGCGCGTGTATATAGCAAAATTCAAGAAATTCGTGCGCGTGCCGAACACTCGCTATTATTTAATACCGGCGATACCGTGCAAGGCTCAGCGGAAGTGCTCTATACCCGGGGCGCGGCAATAGCTGAAGTGTTGAATCATTTTAATTTCGATGCCTTCGCGCCAGGCAATTGGGATTTTGTATATGGGACTCAGCGTTTTCTGGAACTCTTTAGTGGAAGCAAGCCCGTAGCAACGTGGAATGCGCTTGCGGCTAATCTTTATTTTGCTGATCTAAAAGACTCGCCAGATACACCTTATCCGGCCCAAGCGGGGCAGCGGGTATTGCCGCCCTACGTATTCCTTAATATAGGAAACCTGCGCCTTGCTGTATTAGGCTTTACAACCGAGCGTGGCCCGCAAGCGCTCGGCCCGTCGGCCACGCATGGATTTCGTTTTAGCGGCGGGGATCAAGAGTTTGCGGAGCTCATTCCGGTGCTGCGCGAGCAGGCCTCGGTTGTTATTGCCTTATCGGAGTTGGGGCTCGCCAACAATATCCGCCTGGCAGAAAACTATCCCGGCTTGGACGTGATTTTATCTTCGGACATGCACGAAGAAACGCGCCAAGCCGTCACTACAAAAACCGGAACCGTTATTGTGGAGGAGGGCCAAGACGGCACCGTATTGGGCGAAATGGTTTTGCAGATAGAAGCAGGCAAAGTCAAAAGCGTTAAATGGACCCAACATGTTATCGATGAAAATGTTCCGGAAGATCCGGACATAGCCGAGTTGGTGCGCAAGGTGCGTGCGCCCTTTGTAAGCGGCCCCGACTTTACGCCGCTACCCAATCCTTTTAATGGTAGTTTATTGCAAAGGCCTATCGATAGCGTGATCGGTTACACCAAGGTTGCCCTGCACCGTTCAAATTTTAGCCAAAGTGATATGCCCGCAGTTATTGAAGGCTCTTCTCATGATTTCTTGGCTGACGCCTTTCGCCACCAATGTGGGGCGGATATCGGTGCCATTCGCGGTTTTCGTTACGGCACACATGTGAAGGCGGGGCCGATTAAATTAGAAGACCTTTATCACTTCATACCTATCGGCCCACAGATAGCGAGCGGGATGATCACCGGTGAACAACTCAAAAAACAGATTGAGAAATCCGCGCACGGCTCACTCTCGCCAGAGGTGAATCAATGGAGTGGGGGTTGGTTGTTTGCTTATTCCGGCGTCACAATGGAATTAAACCCATATGCGGAAAAAGGCAAACGCGCTACTAAGATTCAAATTGACAACCAACCTTTGCAAGAAGCGAGCGAATATCGCTACGCCTCCTACTGGTACAAGCATGAACCGGAAGAGGTAAACTTGGTCCCGGTTAAGAACGTGCGCGTATTAACAAGTGACAATGGCGTGCCCATGGATGCCACCGAAGTGGTGGTGCGGTATTTACAAAGCTTGCCTGGGCAGACGGTAGAACCTGAGCTTAACCGCATCAAATTAACCCATCCTTTACCTGAGCCACAATTCGGCAACCCTGAGATTCAGCCCCTAAAGGGAGCGAGATCTTTTGACAAAAAATAGAAGGTTGCTACTCCAAAGTGCTATATTAATATTCGACATCTACGTTTCAAAACGGAAGCCACACTTCAAGGGGGAACCATGAAACTTCACACTTCGTTATCTAGACTCACAAAACTCGTTAGCGTTATCCTTGCTGCCACGCTACTGGGCGTACTATCGCCGCTCGCGTATGCCTTCCATGGCTTATATACTAGTAATTTAAGTGGCGTCCAGGAAGTCCCGCCTAATGCTAGCCCAGGGATCGGTACTGGAAACTTGACGCTGACGGGGACGGCGATTACCTGTTCGGTCAGTGTGAGCGGCTTAACCGGTGCGCCCGTTGCTGCACATATTCATCAAGGCGCACCCGGTGTCAATGGCGGAATTATTGTAACGCTCACAGGCGGCCCCACCGTCTTTAACTGCCCCGCCGCCGCAACGCTAACACCTGCACAAATTACCGACCTAGACGCCGGCAACCTTTATTTCAATGTCCACACGGGTGCCTTCCCGGGTGGTGAAGTTCGCGGGCAAATTCTGCATGCGCCGGTGGCAGGTCCGGCTGCGCCTATTCCTACGTTATCGCAATGGGGCATACTCCTCCTTTCGCTGCTTATCGTTAGCGCGATCGGGTGGCGCAGAGTTTCTAAGAACTGAAAGGGAAAAAATGAGCGCGATACGAATGCTGTTTCTAAGTGTTGCGGCTATGATTTTGATCGGCATATGGCTGACCGGGTTTAGCATGGTGCATTGGTTTTTGTACGTGCCAGTGATTTTTTTGACGTTTGCCGGCGTTGTGGGAATACGCCCGTGATATATCTTCTGGCCGAAGGGGTTTTAAGGGAGATCCATTGCGTCAAAACTTGAGTGATCCAAAACGCACCGCCAGCTTGGAGGTGGGCGCGAGCCCCGGCACTGGTAGTGCAACACCCCGGCTAGCCTATTTTAACGTTTTAAGAACCTCTTCTAAGGCCTGGTTAAAGGCGGTGGGATTTTCCTGAGCCAAGAAATGCCCCACCCCCGGAACGAGGACAACACTGGCATGCAGCGGTTTGCCCGAGGATAACGGGTCAGCGTTAATGTTCCTGAATTTAGTCGCGGTTCTTTGGAAGGCGCTGCTCGAGTCGCGTTCTGCCCAAACGAACACTTCGGTCATCGCGTTAGCCGCGACCTCCGGGTTGCCTGAACGAAAGTGCCTCACCATGCTTTCCACCATTGATTTATTGCTGTTCGGCGGGAACATAGACCGAATCATGTTTTCCGCAGCCGCGCTAAAATTTTCTGAAAAAGGCCGTACAAATTCCGCGATTTTACTGCCGGTGGGGTAGGGAAAGCCCGTATAAAACGAATCCACGCCGATGACACCCACTGCGCGATTTCCCAAGCGTTTTTCTGCCTCCATCGCCACGGGTCCACCCATGGAGTGGCCAATCAGGACCACTTTTTTTAAGCCGAGTTTATTGACCACGGCTTCTACATCTCCGCCGAAAGCCGACATTGAATAGTTTTTTCGGCCTAAGCCGGATTCACCGTGCCCCGCTAAATCCAGCCGAACAACTTGGTAACGCTT
This sequence comes from uncultured Burkholderiales bacterium, assembly GCA_964473355.1. Classification (GTDB taxonomy): domain Bacteria; phylum Pseudomonadota; class Gammaproteobacteria; order Burkholderiales; family REEB80; genus CAYYOS01. The sequence continues at coordinate 19,135 of CAYYOS010000003.1, forward strand.
ACTAAAGTAATCATATTGGCTGTCCCAAAAGCTGCGATTGCACGTCCAGCAATGAATAAAGACTAAAGCTGGCTCGCCGCTACCTTTTGTTTCAAATTTAATCGGTATACCGTCAGGCGCGTTTACAAAGCCTGATGTATTCTTTAAGGGTTGAGCGGCGCAGGCAGAGAAAAAAACAAACGCTAAGAAAAGACTGAGTGTGGTTGGAAAACGAGCAGCTATCATGGCTATACCTAGCAAAAACATATTCTGGAATTTTAACCGGATTTACTCATGCGCAACCATTACAGTTGGTTGAATATAACCGGCTTAATTGAGCTAGCGGGTAGTGGTCCGTGCCCGCAAGAAGTCGCCGGTATCGACACCGGCGGCGGGATATTCAGTAAGACTTCTTTTAAGCAGCTTTTCTTGGGTTTGGAATACGGATTTTTTGCCCCGGATAAATTTTGTCGGCGTCTACGATGACTTCACGGTTGGCGTCAAAAATCTTATTGTATTCTGCCGCATTCCCATAATACCGTTGTGCGATTTTGGACAAAGTATCGCCGGATTGGATAACGTAATATTCCACGGCTTGTGTTTGCGCCGGTGCTTTTAAGTTGTCCGCGGTCACGCGTTCAACCCCATCAACGTTGCCCGCAATCAATATTGCTTTTTCCCGTTGCTCGGCGGATACGGCGGCACCACTGATATCAACCTGACCGTTTTTAAATGTGACGGCAGTGCCTGGTATGCCCAACACCGCTAACGACTCTTTAACTTTTTCCGCTTTTTTAGCATCGTCATCGTCGCGATTAAAAAGTTTACGACCCACGTTTTTAGCGAACTCAAATAAATTGACCATCATCAACTCCATTGTTATGGGAGTAGCTTAGAGTCGCTTCCGATGAATGAAGTTCGTTACCGTTTATTCAGCAAAGAGACCATTTCTTCTGCGACGCCTTTGGCTGATGCAGGATTTTGACCGGTAACCAGCGTGCCGTCGACGACCACATTCACCGCCCAGTTATTGGCGTGAACAAACGTTCCACCGTTATTCTTAAGTTCCGTTTCTAGCAAAAATGGCATCGCGGCTGAAAGGCCCGCAGCCGCTTCTTCATCGTTAGTGAACCCAGTTACCCTTTTATTATGAATCATAGGCTGGCCATCACTATTTTTTAGCCCGACCAAGGCAGCCGGGCCGTGGCATACCGCGGCCACAATTTTTTCTTGAGCGTAAGCTAGCGGCAAAATTCGCTGCAAATCGGCATTGCCCGGCAAATCCCACATGGTCCCGTGGCCGCCCACCGTGAAAAAGGCGTCGTAATCATGCGGGTTAATCCGAGCGAGGGGCATGGTATTGTTAACCAGGGGTAAATATTTTTTTAGTTCTTCGCTAACGCTCTCGGGGGCTACCGGTGCTTTCCCGCCTAAAGGAGAGGCCACCTTTACGTCGAAACCTGCCTTAATGAAAACCTCATAAGGATGAACCAATTCCGGCAGGTATAGCCCGGTAGGTTTGCCGGTGTCGCCTAAAGTAGCGTGACTCGTTACGATCATAAGTATTTTTTTTGACACGGAAATTCTCCCATCCAAGCATAGTTAAGGGCGAAACTGTCAGCGCCATCAAGATCCGTACGCGCTAACGCTTTTTCGCTGGCTTCTCCACCAAAATATCACCCTTCATGCCCGCTTCGTAGTGACCTGGTAGATGGCAAGCCACCTCAACCTTGCCCGGTTTCGCAAATTGCCAAATAATCTCCTTGGTTTGCCCAGGCGGAATGGTCACGGCATTCGCTTCTTCGTGTTTCATACCGGGCATTTTTTTCATCATCTCGGCATGCTCTCGCTGTGACTCGGCATCGCCCAGCGCAAACTCATGATCTATCTTCCCTGTGTTAGTGACGATAAAACGTACCGTCTCCCCAGCTTTTACCGTAATAGAAGCGGGGTCAAAACGCATGGCATCTAAAGCCGTTACTTTTATCGTGCGTTTGACTTTGGCTGGGTTTCCGGGTTTGCCGTAGTTAGCGCTTTTATCATGTGAATGGGCGGCACTACCGTGCCCAGACATTTTATGTTCGGTCGCTGGTTTGTCATGCGCACCTTTATGATCGCCTTCGGCAAAGACAGACGTTATGGCCAAAGTAAAAATGGCCGCGGCGAAATTTAAAAATAGTTTCATGGTGCTTCCTTTCGGATTTGTTAAAAGAGGGTATTAACGCGCAATATTGGGGATGATTTTAGTCAGCGGTAACCATTGCTCGGCAAGCTTCGGCACAACGTCGGCACGCGACAGCACAACGCTTGCAGTGCTCCATGTCATGCGCGTCACATTGTTTCGCACACCAGTCGCAGATGTCTGTGCAGAGCTTGCATATCTGCTTGGCGAACGGACTGTTGCGCGCGATCGAATCAGCGCACAACCGGCAGATCGCTGCGCACTCGATGCAGCAGGCCGGGCAGTCATTTTTGCTCTCGACGCCGACCATGTGCGCGAAACAAATGCCGCACTCGGTTGCGCAGAAATCGCAGGCGTCCATACAAGCTTTGCTGAGTTTGTCTGGTTGGTGATTCATACTTTTTCCTTTAATTGAGTTCAGGAAAAAAACGCAATGTCGCCAGGGAATGTGCAAGTAATTGGGTACTTTTTTCCAGGTCCCTGCCGCGGGAAGAGGCTTTTGCTGCGATGATCATCACATCCTATCAGTCCAAATTTTTGCGCCCTTAATGTTTTTGGGCCGCGGGTGGATACGACGCGGCGAGTCCCTGGGAGGCCCACTTATCCTACATCCCTTTCATGCCGCCACCCGTCTTGCCATGCCCCATCATTCCGCTGCCCATCATGCTTTGCATCATTTGCATATGGTCCTGCATCATCTTCGCGTGCTCTTTCATAAGTTGTTCGCGCTCCAGCGGATTTTTCGCATCCATGATCTTATGCATTTGCTCGTGCATCCGCAGCATGGGTTCCTGCATTTTGCTCATTTGCATTTGCTTTTCATTTTCGCTCATAGCCGTTGCCGGCTTCTTGCCTTTATCGGCATGATGTGCATCGTCTGCAAAGGCAAGCGTGGTCGATAACGGAAGCGTTGTTAGTAATGCGGTGAAGAATAGTTTTTTCATTTTTAAATCTCCATATGATTTCTTACAGTGGTTACGAGAAAGGTTATTTGTGTAGAGCCTGATGGCTTCACCAAATTGCCAGGGACCGAGTTAATATCTCAAGTAGTCATACTGACGGCTACAAATCCATTAAACGCATTAGGCGTTATTGCTACTAAACTTAGGTGTGAAATTACTTCTCCAATTCGCGCAGTTGAGTTTTCATCTGCTCAATTTCTGCCTGCTGACCTGAGATAATCTCCCGACACAATCCCTTGATTTTAATATCTTGGATGGGCGCCTTTTCGCACATAAGTATGGCACCTGCGTGATGGGGGATCATTGATTTTAAAAATTGCTTGTCTGAGATCGCTGTTTGTTGCCGGATCAACAGCCAAAATACAATCAGTGCGATGACAGCGGCGGCCATAATCAATAGATTCATTTTCTTGTTCTCATACATTCCGCCCATAAGAGCGAGTTCTAGGATCACCATGGGCGCGGTCATGAGCCCCGCCATATAAAACTGGTTGAAGTTAGGATAGACATTTTCGAGTGTATTCACCATGGCATACATCAGCGCATACATGGATATGAACGATAGAACGATCATTAGCAGGAAGCGGCTATAGTGAGTTTTCGCCATAGGGTATATCTCCTCTCATTTAAACTATCCGGGAAGGCGCATGCGCCGCGCGCATGATCAAGGCTTTAGTCGCTCGCTCGGCGCTTTCGTGCTATTTATTTAGCTGTAAGGTGGTCACCGTCAGCGCACCATTTATTTTCTCCGCAATAAACTTCACTTTATCGCCGGACTTAACTTGATCCAGCATTGCGGCATCTTTCACCCGAAACACCATGGTCATAGGGGGCATATTCAGACTAGTCAAAGGGCCGTGCTTGATGGTTATTTTTTCGGCACCCTTATCGATCTTTTTGATTTCGCCTTCTGCGAACGATGTGGCGCTCGCGGATGAGGCGGCGGCAGGGGGCGCTTTACTTACGTCCTCAGCGGCCTGTGCGTGAAAAGGAATGCTGGCAGTAATTGTCAGCGTCGTGAGTAAAATGGAAATGAATTTCATAAGTCACCTTTCATAGTTTAAGAAGCTAGCTATCATTCGTTAATGTCCGCTGTGCCCGGAGGGTTTTCTAACTTTTAACACCTTCTCGCCAGGTTTTGCCGCGGAACGCTTGGCATCCGGCGCGCGCGTCGCATCCGGCATCCCGCCATCGTCGCCTTTCCATTCATAGGCAACCGTACCGGTCGGATGAGCATACCAGCCCGGATCTTTGTAATCATTGCGGGCCAGCCCTTTACGTATCTTGACGGTTGTAAACATGCCGCCCATTTCCACGCCGCCGAACGGGCCTTGACCGGTCATCATTGGCAGCGTGTTCTCCGGCAGCGGCATTTCCATATCGCCCATCGAGCCCCCCTGGTCCCCCATTACCATGTAGTCCGGGACAAGTTTTTTTATCTTGTCCACCACGTCACGCTGATCAACACCTATCATGGTGGGTACGTCATGCCCCATTGCGTTCATGGTGTGATGGGCTTTATGACAATGGAAAGCCCAGTCCCCTAAGTCCGTCGCATCGAATTCAATCGCCCGCATTTGCCCGACTGCAATGTCTGCCGTCACTTCCGGCCAGCGCGAGGCGGGCGGCGTCCAGCCGCCATCGGTGCCGCTGACTACAAACTCATGGCCATGCAGGTGGATGGGGTGATTGGTCATCGTTAGATTGCCGATGCGGATGCGCACCCGATCGTTCCAGCTGCACACGATGGGATCGATTCCCGGAAACACCCGGCTATTGAATGTCCATAAGTTGAAGTCGAGCATCGTGGAAATTTTTGGCGTGAAGCTCCCCGGATCAATGTCATACGCATTCAGTAAGAAGCAAAAATCACGGTCAACGCGATGCAGCCTTGGGTCTTTCGGATGCGTGACCCAAAACCCCATCATGCCCATTGCCATTTGCACCATTTCATCGGCGTGCGGGTGATACATAAATGTGCCGGGACGTTTGGCAACAAATTCGTATACGAACGTTTTGCCGGGCTGTATGGCGGGCTGGTTAAGACCGGCTACACCGTCCATACCGTTCGGCAGGCGCTGACCGTGCCAATGAATGCTAGTATGTTCGGGAAGCTTATTAGTGACGAACAGGCGCACCCGGTCGCCTTCGACGACTTCAATCGTCGGTCCGGGGGACTGACCGTTGTAACCCCACAAATGTGCTTTCATACCGGGAGATAGCTCCCGCACCACCGGCTCGGCCACTAGATGAAATTCCTTTACACCGTTTTTTATGCGCCACGGCAGCGTCCAACCATTTAGCGTCACAACCGGGTTATAAGGTCGGCCATTGGGCGGGGCCAGCGGCGGTTGGGTGGCTGTCTTGTCCATCATCGGCGCTTCTGGTAGCGAAGCGGCGGCCGCTCGGCTAACCAGGCCGGCGCTCAACGCCACGGCGCCAGCACTACGAAAGAAATTCCTGCGTGTAACCATGTTTAAATGTCCTCGTTCAATTTACTTAGTGGCCCATCGGCTCTGCTGCGGCATTGATTGTTTGGCCGCGGCGTATTCCGCTCTCCACGGATTGGCCGGTCTGCGCCATCTGCAAAGCTGATTCTGCCATCCAAAAATCGCGCAACGCTTCTATGGATGCATTGACGCTCAATACTTGAGAACGCGCATCGGCGAGTAACGTAAACACGCTAACTAACATGCCGTTGTAACGCAGCAATTGCTCGTCGGAGATACGTTTTTTGAGCGGCACTACTTCATCACGATAGTGTTTTGCAATGTCGTATGCGCTGCGATAACCGGAATAGGCTTCGCGCACTTCCGAGCGCGCGTTAACCGCAATTTCTGCAGCGCGATTAACCGCTTGCATGTAGATTGCTTCAGCTCGGGCCACGCGGGCACCACCCCAATCAAACAGTGGGATTAGAAACTCAATGGCGTAACCTTTTTCGCGCGTTGGACTCTCGTTGTAGGAATTGCGTATATAGCCGACGTCGAGGACATTAATAAAGCGTGTTGCTTTGCTAAGGCCAAGCGAATCCGCAAGGCCGGCAATTTCACGCCTAGCCATTAGCATATCAAGCCGATTCTGCAATGCCTGGCCCTCGATATCGGTGATATCACGTGTTGCCGTGGGCAGCGATGGCAATCGATCGGGAAGCTGAAATGCGGTCTTGCTGCCCGATAAACCCAGTAGGCGCGTCAACCTCTCCCGTTCCGCCACCTGCGTTTGTTTCGCGCGCGCAAGTTGCGCCACCACATCCGCGTAGAACGACTGTTCACGCGCATGCTCGAGCTTGCTCCAGTTACCAACCTGGGCCATTTTACTGGCCAGTTCTGCGCTAGCTTCGGCGGACAATTTGACCTGCTCCATATATTTCACGGTCTCTTGCGCCGCGACCGCAGAAAAATACGCACGCCGAGTCTCATCGGCGACCCGCAGGGCATCGCTGGCTGCCCGTAATTGCGCACGTTCAAAAAAGCGCCGTTCAATTTTGGTTGCAATAGGCATCGTCAACAGATTCATGATCGGTAACATCAGTTGCCGACCAATTTCAATTTCATCGCCTCGCTCTAAGCGAGTGAATGAGAAAAGCGGATTTTGCAATCGTCCAGCCTGCACCAAGTTTGCTTCGGCGATACCCAGCTCCGCATAGTCCGCTTGCAGGCCGCGGTTGTTAAGCAAGGCAATGGTGACGGCATCGTCGACGGTTAACGGCTTCGCCAGTAATGGTTCGATGGTTTTTTCCACTGTTGCTGCATCGGCATCAGACCTTACCCAAGTAACGTCTTTGCCGATACGTTCCTTGGTCAGCGACTGTACCGAGGAAAAGCCGCCGTCACCGGAAAAGGTTGCGCAACCGCTCAGAAATAACACCGAAACGGCTAGGGCAAACGGGCGCGATGGTAAGGGAAATGTTCGCATGGCCGCTCCTACTTATTTCATACCGCTGTGATCGTGCATGGTTTTTGGTGCAGGTTTACCAGGGGGGGTAGGGGATTTTCCCCCCGGAGCCGGCGCTGCCTTTTCTTTCATATTGCTCAAATCGTGGCCCGGCTTCTCCTTCATATCATCCATGCTTTTCTGGCCCTTCATGTCTTGTGCGTTTGGTTTAGGCGTAACCTTGTTGGCGTTACTCGTGCCTTGCATTTTGCTCATATCGTGTTCTGGTGCGTGCCCCGACTCCGAGGGTTTGCTGCCAGCGGGTTGCGGCCTTTCGGTGGGCGGCAAAGGCTGGTGTTGCATTTTTCCCATATCGTGTTGTGAGCCTTCCGGTGTACCGCCCTTTTCATCCGCGCCGTGCGTGCTGTGCTGGCCGTTCATGGCAGCCATGCTGCCGAACTCGCGAACCACCTCATTCGCGGTTTGCCAGGGCATTACCCCGGGCTCCTGATAACTAATGTAGTCCGAAAAAGCCGATTGGTATGACGCGCTAAGAACTTTCGTTGGCGCCGTAAGTGGGCCTCGTTCGGCGGTTTGTGCCGCGCCAACGGACGAAATAAGAATCATGGATGCAAGCCCAGCAAATCGCGGATAGTTATAAAAAATCATTCGGTCTCCATCGACAGTCTCAATTCAGGCAAATTTGGCGTAACCGACTTTGCGGCGGTATGCTAGCTATCACGTTTGCAGTGTAAACAATCGATCCTGACAAGGCTCTGACAGGCGCATTACAAACTCGTAATGGAAGCTGCTGCATTTCAACCCGTTCAATTCAAATGAGAAGCATATGCGCATCCTAATTGTTGATGACGAACCCAAAACCGGCGACTACCTGCGCAAGGGCCTGATCGAATCGGGGTTCGTGACTGACGTTGCACGCACCGGCCTTGATGGCTTGAACCTGGCCCTGGAACAGGACTATGACCTGGTGGTGCTCGATGTGATGTTGCCGGAAATGGACGGCTGGGGCGTCCTGCGTAAACTGCGCGAGCACAAGAAAACACCGGTTTTATTTCTTACCGCGCGCGATGACGTAGCTGACCGTGTCAAAGGGCTCGAACTTGGTGCCGACGATTACCTGGTGAAGCCATTTGCGTTTGCTGAATTGCTGGCGCGCATCAGAACGCTGCTGCGGCGCGGCCCGGTCCGGGAGGTTGAAAACATCCGGCTCGGCGATCTTGAAATCGATGTGCTAAAACGTCGCGTCTCACGCGGTGGTGAACGCATCGATTTAACAGCTAAGGAATTTGCGCTGCTGCACTTACTCGCCTCTCGGCAGGGAGAGGTGTTATCGCGTTCCCTGATTGCATCCCAAGTCTGGGACATGAACTTTGATTCGGATACTAATGTAGTCGACGTTGCAATTCGCCGTTTGCGAGCAAAAATTGACGACCCTTTCCCGACCAAGCTAGTGCATACCGTACGGGGCATGGGCTATTTGATCGAGGAACGTAATTGATAGCCGGGCGATCACTGTCGATTACAGTAAGACTCGCGCTGCTCTTTACTGCCGTGACGATTCTGACCTTCGGCGCAGTCGGAACATATCTGTATCAGGCCTTGGCCGAGCAGTTGGAACGCCGCGACGACGCCGAATTGATCGGCAAAATCATGTTGGTCCGCCATTTCCTCGGTGAAGCCCAATCGATTAGCGACATCGAGACGAATCCTCATCCCTTCCTAGATGTTGTGTTTGGACACGAGGGTCTTATATTGCGCATGGTCGGCCCGGACCGCCGAATCCTCGTACAGACCGCCGAGTTTTCACGGCCGCTGCCGCCGATCGAGATCGTATCCGTCGAGCGCAAACCGGTGGAATCAGATGTTAGGAATTGGCAGCCCTCACACGGCGCTGGCCGCGTGGTAGGCGCAATGGGTAAGGTTGGGGGAAAAAGCGGGGCAGAGGTGCAGATTTTCATTGCGCGCGAAGGAACGGACCGCGGCGGGTTATTGCGTGAGTACGGCAGGAACTTATTTCTTGCCGTATTCACGGGCGCTATGCTGGCTGCGATCCTCGGCTTCATTATTGTGCGTCTCGGGATGCGCCCAATTCGCTCAATCACGAGTAAGGCCGATGACATTAGCACACATCGCCTGAATACCAGACTCTCCCTCCAGGATACGCCAAGTGAATTACGCGCACTGGGCGCCGCGTTCAATGCCATGTTGGATCGACTCGAAGATGGCGTGCAACGTCTTTCGCGGTTTGCCGCAGACTTAGCCCATGATCTGCGCACCCCGATCAACACTTTAATGGTGGAAACGCAGGTGGCGCTTTCCCGACCCAGAGCAAGCGACGAATACCAGGCGCTGCTTGTATCCAACATCGAAGAATACGAGCGGCTGGCGCGCATGATTGAAAACACGCTGTTTCTGGCGCGCGCCGATAATGCGCAATTGGCGCTACACCGCGAAACGCTCAACGTAAAAACCGAATTCCAACGCATCCGTGATTATTTCGAAGGGTTAGCCGAGGAGGCGGGCATCACGCTAACCGTTGAGGCCAATGATGTGTCCGTGCCTGCCGACCCAATTCTTTTTCAACGCGCAGTAAGCAATCTGGTCTCCAATGCAATCCAGCACACCCCGCCAGGGGGCGCCGTCCACTTGACTGCCCACGAAAACTTGCAGGATAAGGAAATCGTGGTGCAGAACTCCGGGCCAGGTATACCGCCAGAACATTTGCCGCATATCTTTGATCGCTACTATCGCGTTGACGCCGCGCGCGCGGCGTCGGCTCAATCCGCAGGGTTAGGTTTAGCGATTGTGCGTGCCATTATGTATTTGCATGGGGGCGACATTACGGCGCAAAGTGTAATGGGCGAGAGCACGACATTTTCTCTGCGATTTCGCGGCCCCTTGCCACACAGTGACCGCTGACGATGCGCTGAGCGATACCACGCTTCAATCGCTCAACCCTTTATTATTTGGCTATCCTTCGGCTGCTGATTTAACATCGTCGTGCGACCAAAGTTTTTTGAACAGACGTGACTTCTTTCAGATCGCGAACGCCAGTACTTTTATGCTGGCCTCTCGCCTTTGCGCGTCGGAACATCCTTCACCCTAAGCCAATCTTGGAAAGAGTTATGCTTTAGCCGCGCATCGCTGGTGAGATAAATCACCAAGTTTAGGAAGTGATCCGGTTTTAAGTAGCTATTATGACGCAGCACTTCTTGCCCTTGTGATCCGATAAACACCATGGTCGGGGCGGTTTGTATCGAATACTTTGCCGCCAACTGTGCGCCGCTGCGGCTCATCCCTTCAAAATCTATTAGTGTATCGACGCCCTTTATGTCGATCGGCACCACCGCGTAATGGGCGCTTAGCCTGTCCGCGATATCTTTGCGCTGCAACGCGCCGGTCCGAAAATCCGTGCAGTCACGACACGAGTTTTCTTCGAACAGCAAGGCTACGCCCTTGTTAGATTTTGCTGAAGCGGCGAGGAGGGATTGCAAATTCCTGGGCGTCGCGGGCGAGATTTTAGCGTGTGGGGCAGGGGGCGAAGCATGCTGGCTCACATAGTCTCGAAAAGGCAGGGTTTGAAATTTTCGATCCGCAACATAGTGGAGCGCGGTTTTAAACAAATCCGGTTTATAGTAGCCCGGGATACGAAAAACCTCTTTACCGCTAGCATCAAAAAAAACAATCATCGGAGAAAACTGTATACCCAATTTTCTTGCCCATTGCTTCTCCGTATGCATCGCGCCACTCAAGTCGATTATTTCCCGCCCACCCCAGATATCCAGTTGCACAACATCAAACTTATTTTTTAATAGGGCGACTACCTCTGGGTCAATGAAAGTAGTTTTATGCATCTCCGTACAATACGGACAACCATCTTGTTCGTATAAAACCATTAGGGTTTTCCCATTGGTCTTCGCCTCCGCGAGGTCTTCCTTCAGGTTAAGAAAAGAGTCTTTCATAAAAGGCAGGGAGTTAAGTGCCCAGGCAGACGCGGGCATGGATAAAGCTAGTACTAAAAATAATGCATGAATTGGGCTCATCTTGTACTTTCTATTACTTACGAAATACTGCGGATTTTAAAGGCAAGCCATTACTCAAATAACTGTGAAAGTATTCGAGATTAATATAGTCTTCGCTGCCCATGCTTTGCGGAACGTGCCGGACCTGCTGATCGCAAAACGAGTAACGACGGTGTAAGGTCCAAAGGTCGGTTCCTTGTCGGAAAACCGGCCAGTGGGTGGTGTGTCCTACGGCAGGGGACAGTAACTCCGTGCGTAGGGTATTCCCGGCATTGGGAAAATGGCAGTGCACGCACGCCATGTTGAGTTGGCCGCGCCGGGTGTAAAAATAGCGTTTCCCGGCTTGATATGCCTTCTCGGCATCGCTACCTTTGACCAAAATATTTACGCGCATGCCGTCAGAAAGGGTGCGCGCGTAGGCGGTGACCTTGCCCATGGTGTTCATGTCGCTATGGCTGAGCTCCGCCTCCCCATTGGATCTCAGGCAATCGTTAATGGCCACTTCAAAAGTCACTACCTTCTTACGGATATCGTCAAATTGGGGGTAATTTCCCACCACATTTTTTCCCCCATTAGGAAAACAACCGGCCAAGTTCTTGCCGTTCTTGAACGGTTTTTCCCATAGCGCTTTGCCTTGCTCCAGATCTAAATAAAAAGGCGGGTTTTCCATGAGGTCGTTATATTGAGCCCTGGCATCGGGAGAAAAATTAAGAGCACCAAAAATATAGTCATCAAATTTCAGTTGCGGAAATCTTTTCACGTAAAAATCCCGAACTGCCTGTAAATCTTGCGTGGGCGTCGAATTTACCGACAGACCAGGTGGAGAAAAATAGATTATTGAATTGCGTTGTTGCTCGTCCAGGGTTTGCGTTGTACCAGTGACGGGGCTGATAAAAATCATAAGTGCCAGCGAATTTCGCGTAAACCTTCGCATATTGTTCTCCTTAATTTCTGCCCCTCTAAGGGGACTGTGCTTAGGGAAATTCCTCAGTTGGTTTTATTGTGGTGAGAACCGTGCGCGGTTTGAAGGCTAATACGCGCAAAACAAATGCGGCATTTGAACCAAGGAAAGTGTGCGTAAGCACAGTTGCAGCAGTGATGGCTGGTGTAAGATTTAGCAAGAGCATTAGGTTTAATTAGGCGCAGTGAGTAAAAGGCGGGCTCAATAATAGAATTAGCGCGGACCTGGGAAAAGGAAGCCGAGTGAAAATCGGGAACTTAGCTTTAAAATATAAGATCGGCCTACCACCGGCGGTAATCATGCTGGTCCTGGTGGTATTGACGGTGACCCTGGGCTTCTACCTCAATGACATGCGCCTACAAAATGAAGGAGTCCGGCGCTGGACGCATGCCCTGGATCGTATGCATGGCGCACTTTCTTTAGGTCAGCAGTTGGAGCGCCTTGCGGCGGCGCGGGCAAATGCGAAAGGCAGCACTGATGATTTGCAGTTCGAATATTTCGATCAGTTTACTGTTTTTGAAGAACATCTGCGCCACCCTGAATTGCTGGCTAAGCTAACAGCGACGACTCGGGAAACAATTCTTAATCAGGTATCCAGATTACGCGACCCGGACAAAATAGATGCGCTGCGCATGCGCGCCGAATGGCAAGCCTTGTTACCGCAGCTCGAGGCGCTACATAAGCACTTCTGGGTACAGCGACGCGCCGCCTATATTGAATATTACCATGCGGTGACAGCGGATATTTCCACCGTCTTGGGGCTAATGTTCGGTAGCGTCGTGTTGAGCATTGTGGCCGGTTTCATCGCTACCCGCTGGGCGGTACGAGATATCACGACCCGTATTGGATCCATGATTAAGGGATGTCAAACGTTCGGAAATATCCAGATAGCGCAACGCTATCATGATGAATTAGCGGAACTGAGCCACTGTTTGACACAAATGCAAGGACGGTTGGTAGAAGGCATTAACACGGAAAGGGTTCTGGAAGGGGCGGAGGATGAACGTCGCCGTATTGCCATGGATTTACATGACCAAGCGTTATCAGATCTCACGCACTTGGCGCGGGATTTGCGAAGCTTGCAGTCGGATGTAAACCCGGGCAGCAGAGTGTGGCATGAAAAATACATCGCGTTAGCTGGCGATTTAGATGAGGCTATTGAAGGTATTCGCCGCATTATGGACGATTTGCATCCGCAAACACTGGATAGCCTGGGATTCGAAGCGGCCTTGCGTTCCTATTTGGAGCGTAAATTAACGCGACCTGGGTATCCGACGTGGCAAGTATACATAAGCGAAGATGTCGATCGGCGTTTGGATTTTTTCCAGGTTCTTACGTTGTATCGTATCGCGTTGGAAGCCGTTAACAATGTCGCTCGGCATGCCCATAGCTCTCGTTGTGAAATCGATTGTCGCATAACAGAAGATACGCTGATATTCTCAGTAGAGGATAACGGTACAGGTTTTGATTGGACGCAAGCGGATATCAAAGCCGGCGGCCGGGGGTTATCCAATATGACGCGCCGCGCTAATGCAATCGGTGCGGGCTTGACGTGGTCGCGCGCGCGTTTCTCCAGCGGCACGCGTTTTGAAATGCGCTTGACGCTAATGTCGGATTTACTAGCCTCAGCTCAGCATGAATCAGCGGCTTGAAGTTTTATTGGCAGAGGATAACCCCAGAGATCGCGAATTTCTGTTAAGCATCCTTGCTGACTTCTCGGTCATTGCGGCGATGAATTCAGAAGATGCGATTCGATTAGCCGGAAACTATACTGAACCTCTTTTGATTAGCGATTTGCAGATGCCTCTGATGAACGGCATCGAATTAGCACGGCGCTTATGGAAGAAACAACCTGTATCGCGCATCGTGTTTTGGTCTCAGCACAAAGATGAGATGTACGTACGTGCGCTGGCAAAAATTGTGCCGCCGGAAACCGTATACGGTTACGTGCTAAAGGATAATCCCACGCAAATACTGCTCAAAGCTTTGCATAGCGTGTTTTCTGAAGGCCAGTGTTGGATCGATCCGCAACTCCGCCCGGTCCAAGCACGGGTAAGAGCGGGGCGCGATGCCATCAGTGATTTCGAATATGAAGTCCTCATCGATATCGCCCTGGGTTTAACCGACAACATGATAGCCAAGCGCCGTTATTTATCGCGGCGCGGTGCGCAAAATCGTTTGCAGTCCTTGTATTTAAAGCTAGGCGTAAATGATGACACGGGAGCGGGGGAGGTTATCAATTTGCGCGCACGCACGGTTGCGGTGGCACTGCAACGGGGCTTAATCAACGCTTTTGAGTTAGAGGAGGAAGAACACAAACTCAAGCGATGGCTGGCGACGACCCCGGTGGAGCGTTGCTAGCGCTGGCGACACCAAGTCGTAGTTATCGTGCGTTTCAATACCAGAATTTATAAACCCAACACCGCCTGCATATCAAATAATCCATTGCGTTGGTTTGCGATAAAGCGCGCCGCGCGTAGGGCGCCTTGAGCGAATGTCTCTCGGCTGCTAGCCTTATGCGTAATTTCGATGCGCTCCCCATTGCCAGCAAAAAGTGCGGTATGGTCACCCACAATATCGCCGCCGCGCACGCTGGCAAAGCCAATTGCGCCGGCCGGGCGTTCGCCCGTTAAACGGTGCCTTTCATAGATAGCCAATTTTTCCAAGGTTTCGCCGCGGGCTTTCGCAATAACTTCGCCCATACGCAAAGCTGTACCCGAGGGCGCATCCACTTTGTGGCGATGGTGCGCCTCCACTATTTCTGTGTCGTAGCCCTCTTGCAAAATTTTCGCCGCGAGTTCCAGGAGTTTAAAGGTCAGGTTTACCCCGACACTCATATTGGGCGCGAAAACGATGCCGATACTCGTACTCGCTTCTGAAATTACTTTGGTTTGTTCTGCCGAAAAGCCCGTAGTACCAATGACCATTTTCACGTTATGCGTGCGGCAGAGTTTGAGATGCGCTAAGGTGGCTTCTGGACGGGTAAAATCTATCAATACTTGGCTTAACTGTAGCGCGGCAGAAACATCCGCGCTAATTGTTACCCCGCAAGCGGACCCGACTAGCTCACCCGCATCTTTGCCCAAATTAGGGTTGTTAGGCTGCTCAAGCGCAGCAGACAACTCTAATTCTGGCGTTTGAGAAATGGCCTCTATAAGGGCACGCCCCATACGGCCAGCGCTGCCCGCCACCGCAACTTTAAGAGGGAGGAAAGAATTCAAAATTATTTATTTGTGGGTGTGACATCGCCGGTAATTTTTTTGAGGCGATCTTCTTCAAATAACACGGCCAGTTTGCGGTGCTCCACCAATTTGCCAGATTTTTCGTAGCGATAAATATAATCCCAACGGTCTTTATGGAAGGCGTCCATAAGTAAGGGCGTCCCCATCACAAAACGCACCTGCGATTTCGTCATCCCCGGCTTAAGTTGTGAAATCATTTCCTGGGTGACAACGTTACCCTGTTGGACGTCCAATTTGTAGGGCGCTATGGAGATTGCACTGCAGGCACTAAGCGCCCATAGGCTAATGAAAACAATCGAATGACGCATAAATTGGTAGCAGTAGGGAATAAAGGTTATATTATATATTAATCATCATGACCCGCCCATGCGCGATAGCCGTAACCTAAAAGAAGCTGGCCTTAAAGCGACACTACCTCGACTAAAGATTTTAGATTTATTCGAGCATAGTGAGGTTCGCCATTTGTCCGCCGAAGATGTTTATAAACTTCTGCTCGCTGAGCACACCGACGTGGGGTTGGCGACGATTTATCGCGTGCTAACGCAGTTCGAGGCGGCGGGTTTACTAAAGCGCCATCACTTCGAAGGGGGTAAATCGGTATTTGAGCTCAATGAAGGAGGCCACCACGATCATTTGGTGTGCTTGCAATGCGGGCGTGTCGAAGAGTTTTACGACTCCGAGATTGAGCGTCGCCAAGAAAAGGTTGCGCGCGATCGTGGATTCTCAATTCACGAACATTCTTTATACTTATATGCGGATTGCACCAAACCTAGCTGTCCGCACAAAAATGCAGGTTGATGTCAGTCTGCAGCACTTCTCTTTTGATAGCTCCAGCATTTATTCTAGATAACTAGATCGCTTTCGGTGTCGAGTGCCAGCGCTAGTTAAGTGGCGCGCCGCTTTTGGCGGGGCCCGCTTGAACGCGGGGATAGTTTAGGCAATGGCTCCACAAGCCGACCGGTGACATACTTATGAAGGACGCTAGCCATTAAAGTTTGATAGGGAATGGCTTCTTCTGCGGCCTTTGCTTGAATATCGTGGAGGTCTCGGGAAGAAATACGAATGTTAACCCGCTTGTCTTTAACTAGAGATGCGGAGGCCATTGCAGCAAAGCGGGCGATTTCGCTTTTGTTTTTGGCAACGGGCCGCCATTCGCCTCTTTCAAACGAGGCGAGAATTTCTTCTTCAAGCTTACTTTCTTTTTCCATTTCAACGCTCCTCATTAAGATAGATGCGAGTGGCTTTCCGGCTGGGAATAATCGTCTTCAAGAAGACCTCATGCTTTGTCTCCACAAACGGTACCAAATAGGCATAACCACGAATACGAACCACAAACATACGTTGGTTCGAACGCTGAACTGTGTTCGGATGATCCAAAACAACAAGAAGGCCACCATTCGACATGGCTGACAGGACTTCCTCAAAAGATACGCCTCGCTCTGCTTTGAGGCGGATATTCTTTTCCGTGCTCCAATTCACAGGCTTCATATGGCAATTTTACACCTGTGTGCCTTATGGCATCAAGATCGAAACCTTGGCCAAGTTTATTAGCTTGCTCAGCGTCAGAACTTAATACCCAACATTTCCGCGGCATGCTTGCGGGTGGTTTCGGTAATCTCTACGCCGCCTAGCATACGAGCTACTTCATCGATGCGATGATCATAATCTAACTCTAATACCTGGCTTAGCACTTCGCCATTTGCGGACGTTTTACTGATCTGCAGGTGGACTTCCCCTTGTGCCGCCACTTGCGGCAGGTGAGTAATGCACAGCACTTGTCTATTACGCGCTACAGCTTTGAGCAGGCCGCCAACGATCTCGGCTACACCGCCTCCTATACCGACATCGACCTCATCAAACACTAAGCAAGGCGTTTGTGTGGCGTCGCTGGCCGCGACATGAAGCGCCAAGCTGATGCGAGAAATTTCGCCGCCCGAAGCAATCTTACTAAATTCATTTAATTCCATGCCTTTGTGCGGCGAGACGAGAAATTCGGCTTGTTCTAAGCCATAGGCACCCGGTTCGGCCAAGGCATTTAAGCGAATGTCAAAACGCCCCCCTTGCATAGCGAGCCGTTGCATTAATTCGGTCACGGCCCCGCTTAGTTTTTTTGCGGCAGCGTTTCGTTTCTTACTTAAACGTTGCGCCTCAAGCCTATATTGTTCCTGGGCAACCGCTTCTTGCTCGGCCAGTTTACCTGCAGAATCTAAGGTATTTAAAAATTCTAGACGCGTTTTCTTGTCGTTAAAAAGTGTTGCCAAGTCTCTTTCTTTAACCCGGTGCTTGCGTGCCAACGCGTAGGCTTGTTCGATTTTTTCCTCACATTCGATCAGACGATCCGGGTCCAAATCCAAGCGCTGCAGATAGTGTTTTAAGCTATATTCGGTCTCTTGTAACTGAATGGTCGCAGGCGTTAAGATTTCAAGAATTTGACTAATCTCGGGATCGAATTCCGCGAGGGCTTGCAAGCGTGCCGTGAGATTATGAAGTTGCGGCAAAATCGCTAATTCGTTCTCGGCCAATATATCTTGCCCGTAATTCACCGCTTCAATTAGGCTGGCAGCGTGCGTTAGCCGAGCATGTTCCTGTTGTAACTCTGTCCATTGTTGATCTGAAAACTTCAGGCTATCAAATTCGCGGATTTGCCACTCTAGCTCGGCGCGCTCCTTTGCGTAAGCGGCAGCATTTTTTTCCCACTCCAGTTTCAGGTTTAACGCGCTCTGCCATTGGGAGAACAAATCCGCTACCCGTATTGCCTCAGGTATGGCGTTTGCGTAACGGTCCAAAACAACGCGTTGTGTTTTGCTTTGCACCAAAGATTGATGGCCGTGTTGCCCATGGATTTCGATTAGCCACGTGCCCACTTCGCGCAATTGTTGCAGGCTGGCCGCGTGACCGTTGATGTAGGCGCGGGAGCGCCCAGTTGCATCAATTACCCGGCGCACAATACAAGACGACTCATCCGCCAAATCGTTTTCGGTTAACCACTGCTGCAGCGCGGGCAGGCGGTCAATATTGAATTCCGCGGTTAAGTCGCAGCGTTCCGCGCCTCGCCGCACGACATTTACCGCAAGCCGCTGGCCTAACAGGAGACCCAATGCCTCAATAAGGATAGATTTACCCGCACCCGTTTCCCCAGTTAGCACAGTAAAACCCGGCCCAAAACTTAGCTCCAGTTTCTCGACAAGGATAAAATCGCGCAACCGTAACTGCGTTAACATTGCTTACGTTAACCAGCTCACAATTTTTCTCCCCATTTCAATTTCTGTCGTAGCGTATCGTAGTAACTATGGGAGAGCGGATGCAAAAGCCGTATGGTCTTTTGCCCGCGGGTAACGGTTACGCGATCTTTTTCTACAAGATCAAAATGGGTTTGCCCGTCAAAATGCACACGCGCATCGATGGCCTCGCTTAGTACGATCTCCACCTGACTACGGCTGTTTACCGCAATGGGGCGATTGCTTAAGGTATGCGGACAAATGGGGACTAAGGCAATGGCTTCCAAACTGGGGTGCAGAATAGGCCCCCCCGCAGACAGCGCATAGGCAGTAGAACCGGTGGGCGTAGCGATGACAATACCGTCCGAGCGCTGACTGTAAACAAATTGATTGTCGACGGAGACTTCAAATTCAATTAGCCTGCCAGTGTTGCCTTTGCTCACGACTACGTCATTGAGGGCGCAGGCCTCAAACACGCAATTATTTTCCCGCCACACGTGCGCACTTAAAAGAAATCGCTCCTCAACCGCGTAATGTCCTGCGATGATCTCTCCGATTACAGGCAGCATGTTAACCAAAGGCACGTCGGTTAAAAACCCCAGGCGACCCTGGTTCACACCGACCATCCGGGCATCATGGCCCACCAAGTTGCGGGCAATATTCAGCATGGTGCCGTCACCGGCTAGAATAATAACCAAATCGGCCTGCTCGCCGATTTCCTGTAATTGGGCAACCGGGTAGTCCTGAATCCCGGTACTACGCGCGGTTTCGCTTTCAATGAGCACGCTCACATTGCGCTTAGTCAAAAATTCCGCCAATTTTGATAAAGCACCCGCGATGTCTGTGCTGTTGTATTTGCCGACTAATCCGATCGTAGAGAATTTGAGTTGCATGCCAGGATTATATCCTTGGGCCGCAAGCTTGTGTGGAGCGCGCAGTGGTGGGTTGAGTCAGCCCCAAGGCAGCCGGGCGCTATACTCTCTTTTTGGCGAAATTGTTGTAGAATGAAATCATGCTTGATAAACGTGCGCAAATTTTGTTAAAAACCCTGGTCGAGCGCTATATCAGCGAAGGCCAGCCCGTCGGTTCTCGTACGCTTTCTAAGTATTCCGGTTTGGATTTAAGTCCCGCTACCATACGCAACGTCATGGCGGATTTGGAAGATTTGGGTTTTATCGAAAGCCCGCACACTTCCGCGGGACGAATCCCTACTGCACTGGGCTACCGATTTTTTATTGATACGCTCCTGACTATCCAGCCTCTGGCGGATCTGGAATTAAATCATCTCCAGAAAGTACTAAACCCCGGCGATCCACAAACCTTAGTGGCGTCGGCGTCACAATTACTGTCCGATCTCTCGCACTTTGTGGGCTTGGTGATGATCCCCCGCCGCCCCGGCTTGGCTTTCCGACATATTGAATTTTTGGCTTTGTCGGAAAAACGTGTTTTGCTGATTTTGGTGACTACCGACGGCAAAGTGCAAAACCGCATTATTTTTAGCGATAAGGCTTTTAGCGATACGGAGTTAACTCGCGCCAGCAATTTTTTCAATCAACATTATTCAGGCTGCACCCTGGATGAAGTGCGCCGTAAGATGCAACAGGAATTAAAGCAAATTCAATCCGACATGACTA
>CAYYOS010000004.1:0-19453 GCA_964473355.1 uncultured Burkholderiales bacterium
TAAAGTTTCCTAATGGATTCGCGAGCTGACTGGCGTTTAAATTTAACCGTTCGGCGGTAGAAAACGCAATGGGTCTACCGGTTTTCCCATGCGGCGAATTTCAAAATGCAGCTTCACTTGATCCGCGTCGGTGTTACCCATCTCAGCAATTTTTTGGCCCTTAACGACGTTCTGACCTTCTTTAACTAAAATTTGGCTGTTATGGGCGTAAGCACTTAAGAAAGTTTTGTTGTGTTTAATTATGATCAATTTGCCATAGCCCCTTAGGCCAGCGCCGCTGTAAACCACTTTCCCTGGCGCAGAGGCATAAACCGGCTGACCGGATTTGCCCGCGATATCTATCCCTTTTAAATTGGAATTTTCTTGAAATGTTCCAACCATTTTTCCGGTGACCGGCCATGCCCATTCAACGTCATCCTCGTTCGCGACCCCAGTTTTTTCTGCTGCTTTATCCTCCGGGGTAGACGGTTTTACCGCGGCTGTGTCGGGTTTAATGGGCGGCGGGGTCCCGCTGTCCTTTTCGATTTGCAGCAGCGCCTGGTCCGAATACTTCAGCTTCATGCCTTTGGGGTGGGTCTTTAACAACGGATCATTTTTTATCGGTGCGGGTCCAAGAGGGGCTTCCGCCGTGGTTTTCGCAGTGGGTTTTGCGATCACCTTAGGAACAACGCCGCTAGGCGGTAAGACGCTTAACACTTGGCCAATTTTGATGATGAACGGCGCCTCTATATTGTTCCATGCTGCCACCTCTCTATAGTCGTGGCCATGCTCGAGCGCGATGGAATATAAGGTGTCCCCTTTTTTAACGGTATACGTGGACGGGCGTGTATCCACCACCGGGGGCAACTCGCGAACCTGCGGAGCAGGGGTGGTAATTGCCGGTTGGGTAACAACCGCGCTTTTGGCGGCGGGGGGAGCTGGTTTAGGGGTGCTCGCGCATCCCGCAAATAAAATCAGGATGCTAACCAGCACAAATTTGCGCAGATAATTAGGTGCGTGAACGAAAGTCGTCATGATAATTTCCCAGGTAACAAAGGAACAAATCTCACCCCTTCTAAAACCGTTTCGTGATACGCATTAGCGTCGCGCTCAATTAATACTAACTTCTGTTCACTTACCCCCAAAGGGAGCAGCATGCGCCCACCCACCGCCAACTGTTCTTTTAATACATTGGGCACGTGGCTGGCGGCAGCGGAAATGATAATACCATCAAACGGTGCGAATTCGGCAAGCCCGCCAAGGCCGTCCGCGTGCATCACTTTTACATTACTAATTTTAAGTTCGCGTAAGGTTTGCCGGGATTTAATTTGTAAGGGCGCAATGCGTTCCAATGCGAAAACTTGCTTAGCAACTTGAGCCAAGATAGCCGCTTGATACCCGCAGCCCGAACCTATTTCTAATACGCGTTGCAGCTCGCCTTTAGCTCGGAGTAGTTCGGTCATATGCGCCACAATAAAAGGACTGGAGATGGTTTGACCGTGGCCTATGGGTAAAGGGGCATCTTCGTAGGCCCGGCTTGCCAGCGCCTCTTCTACAAAAATATGTCGGGGTACACTGCCCATAGCCGCTAAAACAACTTCATCTTTCACGCCCTCTGCACGCAAACGTTCTACCATGCGCATCCGAGTGCGCGCAGAGGTCATGCCGATTCCGCTCATTCGCATACTCACAGCCATGCGTTCACTTGTCCCACCATGTTTGTAAACTATCTAATAAGGCATATTGCGTAAGATCGATTTGCAGAGGCGTTATAGAAACGCATTGCTGTTGTAACGCAAAAAAATCCGTGCCTTCCCCTGCGTCCTGCGCCGCGCCCGCCGCACCTACCCAATATACGGTTTCTCCGCGAG
Organism: uncultured Burkholderiales bacterium; assembly: GCA_964473355.1. GTDB lineage: Bacteria > Pseudomonadota > Gammaproteobacteria > Burkholderiales > REEB80 > CAYYOS01. Next base: position 1,851 of record CAYYOS010000004.1, read on the forward strand.
GGTTAATTGATTTTAACACGGGCTCCGCCTTATGCCGACGACCTAGTCGCGTGATTTTTGTCCCGCGTAATTCTTCATATTTTATGTCTGGCACGTTGAGGTTAAGCAAAACCGGATGCGTAAACGGAGCTTTTTTCATGCGCCGCACGATGTCCACTACTACGCGCGCAGCCGTTTCGTAGTAAGTGTTCTCGCAGCCCACCAACGATACTGCCAAGGCCGGAATACCGAGCAAATAGCCTTCCATGGCCGCCGCCACCGTTCCCGAATAAATCGTATCGTCCCCCATATTCGCGCCGTGATTGATCCCAGAAATAACAATATCAGGCAAAGCTTCGAGCATCCCTGTTACCGCTAAATGCACGCAATCGGTGGGGGTGCCGTTGACATAAAAAAAGCCGCTGTCGCCGGACTGCCGCAACAAGAGTGGACGATCCAAGGTAAGGGAGTTACTGGACGCGCTGCGATCTCGCTCCGGCGCGACAACGGTCACGTCGCCTAACGGCTTAAGTGCTGACGCCAGGGCCGCCAAGCCGGGCGCGAAATAACCATCGTCGTTGCTAAGTAGGATGCGCATGCGTTTTGACTTAAACCACGGCAGGATATAGTGTGGCGAGGTTGAACCTAGAACCGGTAGTTAATCGCTCGTTGCTTATTGGAAAGCCCCATGGATATTAGCTTTAACCGCCATTTTAGCTTGTCGCCAAAAGCTAAGCCCGTTTCTAGTTGAATTGGTCGGGGCGAGAGGATTTGAACCTCCGACCACTTGCACCCCATGCAAGTACGCTACCAGGCTGCGCTACGCCCCGAAAGCCGCCAATTATAACTTAAAGTGGTAGCGCCCGTTATGTTATTAAGCTCGCTTGCTAATGAAAGCGAGAATTTTATGCCTCCAGCACAGCAAGTACATTAACAATGCCGTTGCGTAAAAAATCTAAATCAAACGTATCGGCCGGCATAGCCGCCGTTTCTCTTCCGGACTTGTCCACTACTTCGTCCAGCCTATTGCGTGCCCCGCTTATGGTAAAGCCTTGCTCATACAATAATTCGCGAATGCGCCGTACTAACAATACTTCATGGTGTTGGTAGTAGCGCCGATTGCCACGCCGCTTCACTGGCTTGAGTTGCGTAAATTCCTGTTCCCAATATCGCAGCACGTGCGGTTTTACACCACACAACTCACTCACTTCGCCGATGGTGAAATAACGCTTGGCAGGAATCGCGGGTAATGCGTTTTTAGCTGGATTTTCCGGCATAAGATTTTTCAACGAGCATTTTTAACTTTTGACTGGCGTGAAAAGTGACGACGCGGCGCGCGGTGATAGGAATTTCTTCTCCGGTTTTGGGGTTTCTGCCTGGGCGCTGGGGCTTGTCGCGAAGTTCAAAATTGCCAAACCCTGAAAGCTTCACGCCTTCGCCCCGTTGCAAAGATACGCGCACCTCCTCAAAAAAGGATTCCACCATGTCCTTGGCTTCTCGCTTATTAAGCCCTACTTTCTCAAACAACATATCGGCCAGTTCGGCTTTGGTAAGTGTCATAACTTCTCCTATTCCAATTCGTAACTAAACGGTGACCAGATTTGGCTTTGCCAGTCCGGGCAACTGTCTCGGCTCACGGTTACGTTGGGCAACTTCCGTTTGGTTACGAATTGAAATTCTCTTAGTTTCTGGGTGTCGCTCCGAATTTAGCTTCAAGTAGCTTCAACAACTGCACTTTTGTCGCTTCCACCATATCGTCAGTTAATGTTCCTTGAGTATCTTGCATACGCACACTAAATGCAAGACTTTTTTTATCTGAATCAATGCCTTTGCCACGATACATATCAAACAACAGCAACTTTGTGACATAAGGCAATGCCGCTTGGGACATAACATCCAGCATAGTTTGGACCTCGATTTTGCTGTCCACAATGACGGCAATATCTCGCCTTACCACCGGGAATTTAATGATTTCCGAAAAATGGGGTAAAACGCGGTTGAGCAAAGGCGCCAATTCAAGCTCAAAGAGCATTGGCGCCTGACTCAAGTCATATTGCTGTTGCCACTTAGGATGCAAGCGCCCTATAAACCCGATTTCTTGATTCCCCAACCAAACACGCGCGGTTTCTCCGGGCCGGCAAGCCGGATGTAAGCCTACCTTGAAAGTTAGCTGATTGGACAAGCCCAGCGCCTCGACATCTGCCTTAACATCAAAAAAATCAATCTCGCGGCTCGTCACGCCCCATTGCTCAGGAAACGCAGCCCCATAACTTAAACCGGCGATCCGATAAGGTTGGTCGTCTAGCGCTAGAAAACAGCGGCCAATCTCGAACAGGCGCAAGCGCTCTTCCTTTTGGTTCACATTATTTTTTAAGGCATCAATCAAGCCACCTATTAAACTAGAGCGCATGACGCCCATATGGCCAGCGAGCGGATTTTGCAGCGCGATCGGTGCGCTATTCTCAGCAAATTCTCGCTCCCAGGCATCACTGACAAAACTATAAGAAATAATTTCCTGATAATCCCTCCCCACCAACACATCACGCATATTTTGGGCCGTGTTAAGCGCTTCGGGTACGGGAAGCAGTGTCATCGCAGCTAAAGGTGGGGTCGCAGGAATATTGTCATAGCCGTAGAGCCGCGCCAATTCTTCTATCAGATCCACCTCGTGGATTAAATCAAAACGATAACTGGGAGGTAAAACTGAAAAACTTCCTGCGGCCTCGCTAAACTCAAGCTGGAGGCGGCTTAACAACGACTTTACGGTCGGCTGGTCTAGCGCCACGCCCAATATTTTCGCAGCCCGCTCGACTCTTAACGTGATAGCCGGCGTCTGTGGCAAGGTGTCGGCCACTTCCGAAATGGTATGGGGTAGTCCGCCGCAGATGTCATGTAGTAGCTGGGTGGCCCGCTCCATAGCAAGGCGCGGCAGATTAAAATCTACCCCGCGCTCGAAGCGATAAGCCGAATCCGAGGCCAGCCCAAGCTTACGTGCTTGGCCCGCGATAGCATTAGGCGCAAAAAAAGCGCTTTCCAAAAATATACTGGTAGTTCCATCGGAAACCGCGCTGGCTGCTCCGCCCATTATTCCTGCCACCGCCAACACGTTGGTTTCATCTGCTATGACTAGCACTTGTGGTGTCAACGCCACGGTTTGCTGATTTAATAATTGCACCGCTTCGCTCGCGCTAGCAAAACGGACAGTCACGGTCGTACCCATTTTCTCCAGATCAAAGGCATGCAAGGGCTGCCCTAATTCGAGCATCACGTAATTGGTCACATCAACGATGGCGTTCACCGTTCTTAGCCCGCTACGAAGCAAGCGTTGCGTCATCCATGGCGGCGTTGCCGCCTTGGCATTTAGACCCCGAATAATCCTACCGCAGTAACGCGGGCATGCCGCCTGCTCGGTTACCTTGACATTTAGGCTTTCAGCGCCGGTGGCGGTCATCGCTGCAATTTTTGGCGGAGTAAAGCTAGCGCCGGTAATGGCAGCGACTTCACGAGCAACGCCGAGCATACTTAAACAGTCACTTCGGTTAGGCGTAAGCTTAAGGGTAAAAATATGATCCGCTAAATCTAGATGTTCTTTTAAATCCAAGCCTATGACCGCATCCGGCGCCAACTCTAGTAATCCCGGCGCCGCTTCGGGCAAACCCAATTCTTTGGCCGAACAAAGCATCCCGAAAGATTCCACCCCGCGGACTTTAGCGGGTTTAACTTCCATACCGGGTAGCTTCGCACCAGGCAGCGCTAAGGGAAATTTGCCGCCCGCTCGCACATTGCTAGCACCACAAACGACTTGCAGCGGCTCGGCTTGACCCGCTTCCACGCGACACACATTAAGTCTATCCGCATTGGGGTGTTTTTCTACGCTTAAAACTTGCGCGACGACGACCGAGCTGAATCCCGCGCTTAAATCTTCAAGCGCTTCAACTTCTAAGCCGGCCATGGTTAACGCCTGCGCCAACGCCATGCTAGATTCCTTTGTGTTGACGAATTCACGTAACCAATTGACTGAGACTTTCATTCTATTCAATCATTTATATTGTATTTATGATGTGATTTACCAAGTTTTTTAAGTGAATTGGCGCAAAAAACGCAGGTCGCTCTCGAAAAATAAACGTAAATCATTAATGCCATAACGCAGCATCGCTAAGCGTTCCACCCCTAAGCCAAAAGCAAATCCAATATACTTCTCGCTATCTATGCCTACATGCGCAAACACGTTGGGATGCACCATGCCGCAACCCAATACTTCCAGCCAACCGCTCTGGCCGCACACCCGGCACCCTGTACCGCCGCACATAACGCAGCTTATATCGGCTTCCGCGGAAGGCTCGGTGAAAGGAAAAAATGAGGGGCGAAAGCGCACACGCAAATCCGCTTTTTCAAAAAAGCGTTGCAAGAAATCAATGAGCACGCCTTTCAATCCCGCGAAATTAACATTTTCGTCAACCCACAATCCTTCCACCTGATGAAACATTGGCGTATGGGTCACGTCCGAATCACAACGGTAGACTCGCCCCGGCGCGATAATTTTAAGCGGCGGCTGATGGTTTTCCATGTAGTGAATTTGCACGGGTGAAGTGTGCGTGCGCAGCACGTGGGTTTCGTCGATGTAAAACGTATCGTGCATTGCCCGTGCCGGATGGTGCGGCGGAATATTAAGCGCGGTGAAATTATAAAAATCGGTTTCGATTTCCGGGCCCTCGGCAACGTCAAAACCAATAGAGTGAAAGAGTTGTTCAATGCGTGCAAGGGTGCGGGTAACGGGATGCAAACGGCCCGGCATAATGCCCCTGCCGGGTAACGTGACATCCAACGCTGATTCCTGCAAACGGACTTCGAGCTCGGCTGCTGCCAATTGCGCGCGGCGCGCTACCAAGGCCGCTTCAACCTGGTCCTTAGCCTCATTAATAATTCCGCCGGCCGCACGGCGTTCCTCAGGCGCAAGCTTGCCTAAACCCTTTAAAAGCTCGCTGATCGCACCGTTTTTGCCTAAGTAGCGCGCCTTGGTATTTTCCACTTCCGCGGCATTGGCGCTCTGCGCTAGATCCTCCAGTGCTTTATTAACAATATCTTGTATGTTATTCATTTAAATAAAAAAGGAGGCGCAAGGCCTCCCTTTGCGTATGAAAGCCTCCGTTAACCTTCCATGTGGGCTTTAGCCTGCTCGGCTATTTTAGCAAACGCGCCTTTATCAAAGACCGCTAAGTCAGCCAGCACTTTACGGTCGATATTAATGGCGGCTTTTTTCAACCCGTTCATGAGACGACTATAGGATAAACCTAATTCACGAGCGCCCGCGTTAATGCGGATAATCCATAGGGCACGAAACTGACGTTTTCTTTGGCGGCGATCCCGATAAGCGTATTGGCCGGCCTTCATGACCGCTTCTTTAGCGACGCGATAGACGTTTTTACGACGACCGCGATAGCCTTTGGCTAGCTCGATAATTTTTTTATGGCGGGCATGAGCGGTAACCCCACGTTTTACTCTAGACATGGCGGCTCCTCTCTATGCGTACGGCATCATGGCACGAATTTGGCGCATATCGGACTTTGCGACCAGCGTGGTGCCACGTAGCTGACGTTTACGTTTGGTAGTTTTTTTGGTGAGGATGTGGCGCAAATTAGCGTGGCCGCGTTTAACGCCGCCACCGCCCAGCGAATTGAAACGCTTGGCAGCGCCACTCTTGGTTTTCATTTTAGGCATAAATACTCCGTTTTATTTTAAACCGCGTCAGGTGGGTTACTAATTTACGAGCACCACTTGTAAACCTGATCACGCCTTGTTAGCTCATTTTTGAGCTTTTGCTGCTACTGCTTGGTTCTACTTCTTAGTTACTACGCCTTCTTAGGCGATAACACCATCACCATTTGCCGGCCTTCCATGCGGGGAAATTGCTCTACTGCGCCGTAGGGCTCCAGATCGGCTTCCACTCTTTTTAACAACCGCAAACCAAATTCCTGATGAGTGACTTCCCTGCCGCGAAAACGTAAAGTCACTTTGGTTTTGTCACCTTCCTGCAAAAAGCGTATTAAGTTGCGTAGCTTAACCTGATAATCTTCGTGGTCGGTGCTAGGGCGGAACTTAACTTCCTTTACCAGAATTTGTTTTTGTTTAAGCTTGGCCTCGTGCTGCTTTTTGCTTTCCTTGTACTTAAACTTGCCATAATCCATTAGGCGGCAAACGGGAGGCTGGGCTTGCGGGGCAATTTCAACTAGGTCCACTTCGGCTTCTTCGGCCATGGCTTTAGCCTCTGCCAGGCTTACTATTCCTATTTGCTCAGCATTAACACCTATCAAACGTATTTCTGTTGCCGTTATCTCTCCATTAATTCTAGATTCTTTTTCCTGTGCGATAGTCTATTCTCCGTATGCGTGAGTCTTTAAGTAACTCACAAAAATTGCATAGATTCGTTCGTTAAGCTTTGAATGAATGCATCCAGCGGCATCTGCCCTAGGTCTTCTCCCTGGCGGGTGCGGACGGCTACCGCTTGCGCTGCCACTTCTTTATCACCAATAACTAGAAGATAAGGCAGCTTCTGTAAACTATGTTCGCGAATTTTATAGGTTATCTTCTCATTTCTCAAGTCACATTCGGCCCGAAACCCACTTTTTTTCAAGGTTTCGGTGACTTCTCGGACGAACGGGGCCTGCCCGTCCGATATATTTAAGACCATGATTTGTACCGGAGACAGCCACAGTGGCATGGCTCCGGCATAATGCTCGATTAAAACCCCGATAAACCGCTCTAAGCTGCCCAAAATGGCCCGATGCAACATAACGGGGGTATGTTTACTGCCGTCTTCGGCAATATAAGTGGCCTCCAAGCGTTCCGGCATCGAGAAATCCACTTGTATGGTGCCGCACTGCCAAACCCGTCCAAGGCAATCTTTTAGAGAAAATTCAATTTTCGGGCCATAAAACGCGCCCTCCCCCGGCTGCAATTCCCACTTGAGCCCTGTGCTATTTAGCGCGGTCTCCAACGCTTGTTCGGCCTTATTCCAAACCGCATCACTGCCGACACGCTGCTCTGGCCGTGTAGACAGCTTGATCAAAATATCTTGGAAGCCAAAATCTGCGTACACCTTCTGCAACAGATCAATAAAAACCGCCACCTCAGTTTGAATTTGCGCTTCCGTGCAAAATATATGCGCATCATCTTGAGTAAAATTGCGGATGCGCATAATGCCGCTTAAGGTGCCGGACGGCTCGTTACGATGACAGGAGCCAAATTCCGCCAAGCGAAATGGCAGGTCGCGATAGCTTTTTAAGCCCTGATTAAAAATCTGGATGTGGCCGGGGCAGTTCATGGGCTTCACCGCATAATCCCGCGATTCCGATTCGGTAACAAACATCATGTCGCGGAATTTTTCCCAGTGGCCAGATTTTTCCCAAAGCGTTTTATCTATTAATTGCGGCGTGCGGATTTCGTGATAACCATGCTCGCGAAAAATCCGGCGCATATATTGTTCGACGATTTGATATAGCGCCCAACCCTTAGGGTGCCAGAACACCATGCCTGGCGCTTCTTCTTGGGTATGGAAGAAATCCAGCAGCTTGCCAAGTTTGCGATGGTCGCGCTTTTCCGCTTCTTCCAGGCGATGTAAATAAGCGTCCTGGTCTTCTTTTTTTACCCAAGCCGTGCCATAAATGCGTTGCAGCATTTCATTTTTGGAATCCCCGCGCCAGTAGGCCCCCGCTACTTTACGTAGTTTAAAAACTTTAAGTTTGCCCGTTGAGGGCACATGCGGGCCGCGGCATAAGTCGGTAAATTCACCCTGACTATATAAAGAGATTTCGTCGTCGCTGGGGATGGATGCGATAATCTCAGCTTTATAAATTTCGCCCAAGCTTTTGAAATAAGCGACAGCTTCGTCCCTTGGCATTAACTTGCGTTGCACCGGAATATCGCGCTTGGCAATTTCCATCATTTTCTTTTCCAGCGCAGTCAAGTCATCCGGCGTAAACGGGCGTTTATACGCAAAATCATAATAGAAACCGTCTTCGATCACTGGCCCTATGGTTACCTGCGCCTCCGGAAATAACTCTTTAACCGCGTGCGCTAACAAATGCGCGGTGGAATGACGAATGACGTCCAAGCCCTCCGAATCTTTATCGGTGATAATATTGAGCTTGGCGTCTTTATCGATGAGGTAGGAAGTGTCCACCAACTTGCCATCAATTTTGCCGGCAAGCGCGGCGCGAGCTAAGCCTGGCCCGATACTCGCGGCAAACTCGGCAACCGTTAATGGCTGATCAAATTGTCGATCAGTGCCATCGGGTAAATGGATAACTGGCATTTCAATCCGTAGAAAAGGAAAGTGCGGCCTATGCCGCACTTTAAATGTGGTAGGCGCGAATGGACTCGAACCATCGACCCCCACCATGTCAAGGTGGTGCTCTAACCAGCTGAGCTACGCGCCTAAAGCAGTAGTTTAGCGCAAATTAAACCGGGGTCCAAATCTATGAGAGGTTTTTTGTTTGACTAAACGCAATAGCACGATTTGTTTGTCCTCACACGCTCTTACGATGGGCGCGTTATGAATTTATTGATCACCGGTGGGGCAGGCTATATCGGCTCGCACATGACGCAGTATTTGCTTGATTTAGGGCACGAGGTTACGGTTTTCGATAATTTATCACATGGTTATCGAGACGCCGTGTTGGGCGGAAGATTGATAGTCGGTGATTTGCAAGATAAAGCGACCTTAGATGCGTTATTCAAACAGAACAAATTTGATGGCGTAATGCATTTTGCCTCCTTTATCGAAGTCGGTGAATCGGTAATGAACCCGCAAAAATATTACGAGAACAACGTCAGCAACACCTTAAATCTACTAAAGGCCATGCACGAACATCAAGTACGGCGATTTATATTTTCATCCAGTGCCGCAGTTTATGGCGAGCCAGAGTACGTGCCGATAGATGAGAAACACCCCAAGGCCCCGCTTAACCCTTACGGACGATCCAAATGGATGGTCGAGCAATTTCTAGAAGACTTCGACCGCGCCCATCAGCTACGCTCGATTTCGCTGCGCTACTTTAACGCCGCGGGTGCTGATCCGGCGGGTAGACTGGGCGAGCGGCACGAACCGGAAAGCCATCTCATTCCCTTAGTTTTGAAGGCAGCTACAGGTGTTTTGCCATCAATAAAAATTTTCGGGCGCGATTACGATACCCCAGACGGAACGTGCATACGTGATTACATTCACGTACGGGATTTATGCGATGCCCATTTGTTAGCTTTAGAGAGTTTAACAAGGGGCGGGAAAAGTGATGTGTTTAATCTCGGAAACGGGAATGGGTTTTCAGTCCAAGAAGTAATCGCTACGGCTCGTAAAGTCACCGGTAAAAAAATATCCGCAGTAGACGCGCCACGACGCCCAGGTGATCCCGCCCGGCTTATAGCCGATTCCACGCGGGCGATAAGTGAACTTGGGTGGCATCCCAAATTCGCGAATCTAGAACAAATTATCTCAGATGCCTGGCGCTGGGAAAGCCGGGCTTTTGATCAAACTGACAGCGGGGGTTTTAGTATTTGAAATTGCTACAAATGAACGGAGTCAACGGAATAGTGTTTAAAATCCCCCACCCAACGCTTTAAATAAATCAGCTACCGCCGCGCGTTGCGCGCGCTCTGCTTCGCTGTAATTTAGTTGCGCTTGCAGTAAATTGCGTTCGGCGTCTAATACCTCCAACAAGCTGGTAATGCCATTATCATAGCGTAGTTTAGCAAGTTTACGCGCTTGTTCGAGTGCGGCGATGCGGGCGCGCTCCGCCGTTAACACCTCCAAGGATTTTTGCTGGCCGATGAGTGCGTCTTGGACATCGCGGAATGCGTTGGATACCGCTAGGCGATATTGCGCGAGGGCCTGGCGTTGGACTGCGTTGGCCGCGTCAACGCGATAGCCCACACGGTCTGCTTGAAAAATGGGCTGGACTAATCCGGCGGCAAATTGAAAAATACCAGCGGGTCCAGAAAATAAATCACGTAATGAAGAACTTTCCGTTCCCAAATAACCCGTCAGCGAAATGCTGGGGAAATAGCCGGCACGCGCCACGCCGATACGCGCGTTGGCCGCGATTAAACGCTGCTCGGCTTCCCGTATATCTGGTCGACGCAATAAAAGATCGGAGGGCAACCCGGTCGGAATAAGTACCGCGGCAGGTGTGCTAGTCGTCCCCGTAACAACGCGCGCCGTTACAATCTCGCGTGGCGAACGGCCAAGCAAGGCAGCCAGTGCGTTTTCCTGTTGGGCGCGCTGACGCTCTAAGGTCGGCAGTTGTGCCAAAGCCGCGGCGAGCTCGCCCTCAATCTGGCGCAGCTCATATTCGGAAATCACCCCCGCATCGAAGCGCAACTGCTGTAAACGAAGCGTTTCGCGGCGCGCGGCTATGGTGCCCCGGGTGGCATCTGCTTGCGCATCCAATGCCAAAAGTGAGAAGTAACTCTGAGCCACTTGGGTTGCCAGCGTTAGCCTAACGGTGTCCCGCGCAGCTTCGCTGGCAAGCAATTCCGCCCGCGCGGCTTCACTGGCGCGCCGGTATCTACCCCAAAGGTCCAATTCATAGGAAGCGTTAAGCGTAAGCCGGGTGCTATTCGAAACCACGGGCGTATCCGTCGGCAGCGGCATGCTGCCTACTTGACTTTGCCGAGTGCGGGAGCGATCGGCGCGGGCGGAAATGGCCGGATACCTATCCGCATCCGCAATACCCAGTAATGCGCGAACTTCGTCTATGCGCGCGGCTGCCAGTGCTATGTCGGCGTTATATTGATAGGCTTCTTCTATAAGCTTGAGGAGCTGCGGATCGTTAAAGACCCCCCAATCGGCTACGGCGCGCGTCGCGTTTTCGGGTCCCCAGGTTTGTGGTAAATCAATTTCTGGGCGTTGATAATTCGGGCCAAGCGCCGCGCAGCTAGAAATGAGTAGCAGTAGTGGCGCCAGTACAGTGCTAAATTTATGCATGGGGCCCCTCTGCTTTTGGGACATTGCGCAAACGCCGAGTACTCAACACCCGGAAGAATAAGGGCACGAAAAAGATCGCCAAAAATGTCGCCGCCAGCATCCCGCCCATGACGCCCGTGCCCACAGAATGACGGGCACCTGCGCCCGCTCCGGTGGAAATCGCGAGCGGCAATACGCCTAAAATAAAAGCAAGCGAAGTCATAAGAATAGGTCGGAAACGCAACCTAGCCGCTTCCAGCGCTGCCTCCGCGGGCGGCATCCCTTCTCGCGTTTTTAAGAGCGCGTATTCTACAATCAAAATGGCATTTTTTGCCGCCAACCCCAGGAGCGTCACCAAACCAATTTGAAAATACACGTCGTTGGTCAAGCCCGTTAGATGCACCGCGAGTAGCGCGCCAAAGGTGCCAAATGGCAAGGCCAATAATACGGAAAACGGCAATGACCAGCGCTCGTATTGCGCGGCAAGAATTAAAAACACCATGATCGCAGCTAGACCAATCGCTAAACCGGAGGTCCCGCTGGCGCGTTTTTCTTGATAAGAAGCGCCGCTCCAGTCAATACTGAAATCGGCCGGCAGCGTTTTTTGCACTATTTGTTCAATACGCTCTATCGCCTGACCCGAGCTAAAACCGGGTGCCAAGCCGCCCAATATTTTTACAGCCGGCAAATTATTAAAGCGATCCAAGGAATCCGGGCCAGAGGTATACTGAACTTGCGAAAAAGCCGAAACGGGGATCATTTCTCCGCGCTGGGAGCGCACGTACATCGCACCAATATCTTCGGGACGCTTGCGATAGATGGCATCCGCCGACATCAACACTTGCCAGGTGCGGCCGTACTTATTGAAGTCATTGACGTAATATGTACCCAGCGACGCAGCCAGCGTGCTAAAGATCTCATTTACCGGCACACCCAAAGATTTGGCTTTCTCCCTATCCACATCAATATAAAGTTGCGGTGTAGTCGAACGCCAAAACGTATTAACGCCCGCAAACATCGGGTCTTGTTGCAATGCGCCGATTAATTGCTGGCTAACTTCGGCCAAGCGTTTTGGATCCCCCTCGCCACGATTTTGCAAATACGCTTCAAAGCCGCCCGTGGTGCCCAAACCAAATATCGGCGGCGGGGCAAACGCTAATACCAAGGCCTCTTTGATGTGGCCGGTTTTCATAAAAAGTTCGCCCACCAATTCTGGCACGCCCACCTTACGTTCATCCCAATGTTTAGCGACAACAAACATGGTTGCCACATTATTTTTGTAACCGCCCCCAATAAAATCTAATCCGGCAAAGGCCACAGAAAATTCCACTGCGGGATTGCTATGTATAATTTTATCTACCTCTTTTACTACTTTTTCGGTACGTTGCAACGAGGCGCCGTCCGGCAGCACGACCACCACAAAGTACCAGCCCTGATCTTCGTCGGGTACTAAGCTTCCTGGGGTCATGCGCCACAAACCCACGGTTAACGCCACCATACCGGCAAAGAGCAATAATCCAATCCCCGCCCGGGTGATCATCCAGTTGACACCACCCACATAACGATGCGTCACCCACTGAAAGCGATGGTTAAACCACGTAAAGAATCGTCCGGGTTGCTTGTGCTCGCGCTTCAATATTAATACGCACAGCGCCGGCGTTAAGGTCAACGCCACCACACCAGAAATGACCACCGCGATGGAAATGGTAATGGCAAACTGCCGATACAGTTCGCCGGTTAAACCGCCGATAAATGCAATCGGCACGAATACCGCACAGAGCACCAGCACAATTGAAATCAATGGGCCCGTGACTTCCTGCATGGCTTTAATCGCTGCTTCACGCGCCGACAAATGCGCTTCGTGCATAATCCGCTCAACATTTTCCAACACCACAATGGCGTCATCGACGACAATACCAATAGAAAGCACCATGCCGAATAAAGTCAGGGTGTTAATGGAAAATCCCAGCAAATAAAGCCCGGCAAACGTCCCGATTAGCGACACCGGCACAACGATGGTGGGAATAAGCGTGGCGCGCCAATTTTGCAGAAATAAATAGACCACTAAAAACACTAACAGCATCGCTTCGGCCAGCGTTTTTATAACCTCGCGTATCGACACTTTTACAAAGAGGGTGGTGTCGTAAGGTACGGAATAAGTTAAGCCACTTGGGAAACGTTGTTGCAGTTCGCCCATAGTTTTATTGACTTCTGCGGCCACCCCCAACGCGTTTGCCCCTGGCTGCAGAAAAATACCCACCAAGGTAGCCGGCTTGCCGTTCACTAAACCGGTGAAATCATAATCTTTGGATGCAAGCTCAACCCGCGCCACGTCCTTCAAGCGCAGCATGGCGCCGGCGGGGTCGGCGCGCAGCACGATATTTTCAAATTCGCGCGGATCGGAAAGCCGTCCTTGTGTGGTGATGGTGTACACCAACTCCTGTGGCCCACCCGTAGGCATCTGCCCAACCTTACCTGCGGCAAATTGCGCATTTTGCTCGTTGATGGCGCGCGCGATGTCACCGGCACTTAACTTGAGCTGCGCCATTTTGTCGGGTTGCAACCATATCCGCATCGCATAATCCTTGGCGCCAAAGACCTGCACGTTGGTTGTGCCCGGCACGCGCTTTAAGCGATCCAGTACGTTTAAGGTGACGTAGTTGCTGATGCGTACATCATCGAAACGATTATCGTCGGAATAAAAAGCCAAAACTTGCAAAAAGGAAAATGAAGTTTTTTCAACGACGATGCCTTGGCGCCGAACTTCTTCCGGCAGGCGCGCTTCCGCTTGCTTGACGCGGTTATTGACATTAATCGCGGCCTGATCAATATCCGTGCCGATATCAAAGGTGATCTGTATGGTTACCGCGCCGTTTGAAGTCGACGAGGAACTCATATAGAGCATGTTCTCTACGCCGTTAATTTGGTTCTCTAAGGGCGCTGCCACGGTTTGCTCTAGCACCTTGGCAGACGCGCCGGGATAAATGGCCACCACCTGTACCACGGGTGGCGCAATCTCTGGGTATTGCGCGATCGGCAAGGTACGCATCGCCGATAAACCCGCGAGCGTTATAAAAATCGACAACACCGCGGCAAATATCGGCCTATCGATAAAAAAACGTGACAGCATAGCGTTGCTCCCTAGTGCGCGGTAGCGGTATTGCTTGGCTTAGTGGAGGCGCCAGAAGTGGCATCGGGCGCAGCGATTTTTACCGGTGCACCCGGGCCAATTTTTAGCACGCCGTCGGTCACAACGCGGTCACCGGCTTTTAGTCCGGAATTGATGAGCCACTGATCCGCCAACCAATGACCGACCTCTACCGGGCGTGGCTCAACTTTACTTTCGGCATTGACGATGTAGACGTACTTACCCTGGGGCCCTTCAAGAACGGCGCGTTGGGGCACGAGAATCGCATTGGGACGCGTGGCGCCACTAAGTTTAGCGCGCACAAATTGTCCCGGGCGCAAGACGCCTTTAGGATTAGCGAGTTCCGCGCGGACCTCGCTGGTGCCCGTGGATTGATTAACGCGAATGTCAGAAAAATTAAGCTTACCGCTATTCGTATATTGGCTTCCGTCAGCAAATTTAAGGGTGACGCCTACCTGCGAATCGGCCGGTAGTACCAACCGGCCCGCTTCTATCTCGCTGCGCAACTTCAGTTGGTCGTTGTCAGATATATTAAACAACACGTACATAGGGTCGACTTGCGACACGGTAGTGAGCAGAACATCCGGCCCGGAAATCAGTGAGCCTTCCGATTGCAAGGCGCGCCCCGCAATTCCAGAAATCGGCGCCTCCACTCGGGTGTAGCCAAGGTTCAGGCGTGCCTCGGCGAGACGTGCTTGCATTGCCTTGATTTCCGCTTCGGCAATATTTTTGGCGGAAGTTGCGTCGTCAAATTCTTTTTGGCTGACGGCACGCGCTTCAATAAGCGGTTTTAGACGTTCCGCATCGCGCAGGGTTTGCGCTAGCCGTGCTTGGCCCGCCGCGAGATCCGCCTGAGCACGTGCCAGCGTTGCCTGCATGGGTGCGGGATCGATGGTAAACAGGGATTGGCCCTTCTGAACTTTCGCGCCTTCTTGATAATTGCGGCGCAGCAATATGCCTGTGGTTCGTGCGCGTACTTCGACTTCTTTAAAGCCCACAGTCTGCGCTGGGTATTCAAAAGTAACGGCGGTGGTGGTCGGTACAATCGTGACCACTGAAACTTCGGAAGGCGGCATATCAGTGCCGAGGGGCGGCGGCGCGGCTTGAGGTTTACAGGCGCTAAGTCCCAACCCCGCTAACAACACAACACCCGTCATAGCGCTCGTCAATTGCGGTCGTTGGCGACTGAGGAAAAAATTCTGAAATAGCATTCCGCGAACTCCTATTTATGTCATCCACTTCCGGCCATATTTTTTATAACCGAGGCACCTATACCGCTAACTAATGCTGTGTGGTATCGTGGGAAATGTAACATACATTCGTGAATGTATGTAAACTCTACATAGCTTATTTTGGGTCGTATCGAACATGGTTAGAAAAACCAAGCAAGACGCACTAGAGACGCGCAATCGCATACTGGATACTGCCGAACGTGTCTTTATAGAACGCGGCGTCTCGCGCACAACGCTCTCCGCCATAGCAGCGGCGTCCGGCCTTTCCCGCGGGGCCATTTATTGGCATTTTAAAAATAAAATCGATTTATTCGATGCCATGATGGCACGGGTGACCCTGCCTATTGAAGAGATGCTCGACCAACCCGCAGCCTTGCGCGATGACCCCTTGGCCCATATCCGTTTGGCGGCACTCAATGTTTTGCATCGCACCGCGCAGGATGCGCAGTGCCGTCGGGTATTTGAAATAGTGATGCATAAATGTGAATTCGTTGATGAAATGCTGGAAATGCGTCAACGTATTTCGCAGAGCCGCGACGCATGTTTACAGAAAGTTGAACAAGGACTACAGCAGGCGGTTCGCAAAGGGCAGTTACCGAAAACGGTCAAATCACGGCAGGCTGCCATAGGACTGCACGCCTTGATCGACGGCCTTATCGCCAATTGGGTTATGGAGCCTAGCTATTTTTCTCTGGCGAACGAGGGCGAGCGTATGGTTGATATTTATCTTAATGGCTTACGGTTTACTGCGCTTCCCGGAGAAAAGCCGCGGCGACCTAAAAAATTCGCCGCCACCACACGAACTCCAGAGCGCGGTACTTTGAAAAAAAATCCTAAATCCCTGTCACTCCCGCGAGCAGCGGGAATCCAGGAAGTAAAAGCGCACCCCGTGAAGCGTGGAAGGCACCCCTAGTTTTTGTCCCCTACGCGGAAGTAATTAACGACCTGGATTCCCGCTGCTCGCGGGAGTGACGCTATGGCCCTCGTGCCATCTTTATCGATAATTGGAATTAATCTTCGGAAAAGGCTGCATTAAAATCTAATTGCAAATGGTTCTCATTTACTTTAAACTGGCTACTCCACCATCCCGATAAGGAAGCTTTTTTCATGCAAGCGTTTGTTCCAACACTAGTTTTTGTGTTTTTTTCAATCGTTACCGCGGGTGTGAATGCCGCCGATTTGGTGGTCTATTCCGCTCGGAATGAGCAGTTGATCAAACCCATATTCGATGCCTACGAAAAGGAAACCGGTCAGGCTATCAAATTTGTTACGGATAAAGAGGGTCCATTATTGGCACGCCTGAAAGCGGAAGGCGTGAACTCTCCCGCTGATTTGTTGATTACCGTGGACGCAGGGAATCTTTGGCACGCCGCAGAAGAAGGCTTACTGCAACCCGTCAGTTCCCAAGCCCTGGTTGATAATATTCCCGCTTATTTGCGGGACCCCAAAAATCGTTGGTTTGGACTATCCGTGCGCGCACGGACGATTGTTTATAATCCCGAACGCGTTAAACCCAGTGAATTGACGACCTATGAAGACTTGGCTTTGCCAAAATGGAAAAACCGCTTGTGTTTACGCACTTCTAAAAAAGTATATAACCAATCCTTAGTGGCCATGCTCATAGCTCAGCATGGCATTCCCAAAACCGAACAGATCGTAAAGGGATGGGTAGATAACTTAGCAACGGACGTTTTTGCGGATGACACTAAATTGATGGAAGGTATTAATGCCGGACAATGTGATGTTGGCATTGTGAACACCTATTATTTTGGCCGGTTGATGGAAAAAACGCCAACCCTGAAGTTGGCCTTGTTTTGGCCTAATCAACAAAGCAGCGGCGTACACGTCAATGTGTCCGGTGCAGGGGTGACCCGGCACGCAAAACACGTTGCGGAGGCCGTAAAATTTTTAACCTGGTTGTCTTCGGAAACCGCGCAAAAATTATTCGCCGGCTTGAATTTAGAGTATCCCGCCAATCCGAAAGTGTCACCGGATTCCACCGTGGCTGCCTGGGGTAAATTTCGTTCTAATCCACTGAACGTCGCCAAAGCCGGAGAACTTCAAGTGGAAGCGATTAAACTGATGGATAGAGTTGGCTATAAATAAGCGGCGTTAAACGTTGCATGGAACAGTCGTCATCAACCCTAAACAAAGCGCCCTTTCGCGGCGCTTTGTCATTTTCGTCCATCGACGGGTGGCGCGTCGCAGCATACGTATTTGCAATTTTTATGCTGGTACCCGTGGGCGTCATATTCTCTTCTTTTTTTACACCGCAATCCGCTACGTG
>CAYYOS010000004.1:19463-29920 GCA_964473355.1 uncultured Burkholderiales bacterium
GGCAGCATCTTCTTCAATACGTTTTAGGCGATTTATTACTTAACACCTTAGTTTTATGTTTGGGCGTAGGCGTTGGCGTCACCCTCCTCGGCGTTAGTTTAGCGTGGCTAACCGCGGTGTGTGACTTCCCCGGACGTAAATTTTTTTCTTGGGCTTTGCTGCTACCACTCGCCATACCCGCTTATGTCAGCGGGTTTGTGCTGCTTGGCATGTTCGATTTTAGCGGCCCGGTTCAGCAATTTTTTGGCCGTGCTTGGAAACTGCCCAACGTGCGCTCAGCCGGGGGGTTGATACTGGTGATGACACTGGCACTATATCCTTATGTTTATCTCTTAGCGCGTAACGCGTTTTTAACGCAAGGCAAACGCGCTCTGGAAATTGCACAATCGTTAGGACGCAGCGAACTTAATGGTTTTTTTTCGGTGTCTTTACCGCTAGCACGACCATGGATAATTGGTGGGGTCATGCTCGCACTAATGGAGACTTTGGCTGACTTTGGTACCGTTGCAGTTTTTAATTATGACACCTTCACGACCGCTATCTACAAAACCTGGTTTAGTATGTTTTCCATTGCGGCGGCGGCGCAGTTGGCATCTTTGCTCACCCTGGCTGTATTTCTTATTTTATTTTTTGAATATCGCTCGCGGATAAAGATAAAGCACCATGCACCCGGAAAGCCGCACCCCGACCCTGAACGAATCCGGCTATCCCGAGGATTCGGCTGGCTAGCGTGGGTGTTTGCGGGAATGGTCTGGATACTCGGGTTTTTGCTACCCGTCACACAACTTTTAATTTGGTCTAGCGACTATTTAAGCACGGACTTAAATGCCAACTACTTTGAGTTTTTATCTCACTCATTGTTACTAGGATTGCTGGCCGCTATCCTTACCACCGCTTGTGCCCTACTACTCGCCTACGCTAAACGTAAGCACGATGACGCGTCCATGCGCCTCGCGGTCCAGTTTTCCACCTTAGGTTACGCGCTGCCCGGTGCAGTGATCGCGGTGGGCATATTTATTCCTGTGGTGTGGCTGGATAACCAATGGCGCGCGTTTTTAAATCTTTTTTCTTATGCGCCCGGCGTCGTCTTTCAGGGCACGCTATTCGTAATGCTTATCGCTTATCTGATAAGATTTTTCACCGTTGCTTTTAACCCCGTGGATAGCGCCATGCAAAGAATCACTCGGGGCATCGATGACGCTTCTCGCAGCTTAGGCGTTTCGGGGTTTACCATGCTAAGAAAAATTCATGTGCCTATTTTGCGCGGTGGCCTGTTGAGCGCAGCATTGCTGATATTTGTGGAAGTAATGAAAGAAATGCCGATTACCTTAATGACTCGCCCCTTTGGCTGGGACACGTTGTCTGTGCGTATTTTTGAAATGACTTCCGAAGGTCAGTGGGAACAAGCTGCGCTTCCCGCGGTGGCGCTTATTTTTGCCGGCCTAATTCCCATTATTTTTCTCACTCGACAAAGCGAAAAATAATGGGCCCGCTCTTAGAGGTTAAAGGTATTTCCTTTTCCTATCAGCGCACTCCCATTATTCGCGATCTTTCATTTAGCTTAGAAAAAGGGAAAATAGCCTGTATTTTAGGGCCTAGCGGCTGCGGCAAAACGACGGTGTTACGCGCCATCGCTGGGTTCGAACGCCTGCAAGAAGGCCAAATTTTATTACAGGGCGGCATTGTCTCGCGCCGAGGCTGGACCTTAAAACCAGAAAAACGTCAGGTGGGCATGGTATTTCAGGACTTTGCATTATTCCCACATCTGAATGTGTTGCAGAATATTGCATTTGGCCTGCATCGCCTGGATGAAAAAGAAAAAACGCAACGCGTCTACGAGCTTTTAGAAACCATGGATTTGACCACGCTAGCCCAAGTTTATCCACACGAATTGTCTGGGGGGCAGCAACAAAGGGTGGCCTTAGCCAGGGCATTGGCCCCCCGCCCTGCCGTATTGTTACTTGACGAGCCTTTTTCAAGCTTGGATGTCGATTTACGCGAACGCTTAAGTGTGGAGGTACGCGATATTCTTAAGCGCTACCACGTTACCACCGTGCTGGTTACACACGATCAACACGAAGCCTTCGCGATGGCAGATGAAATCGGTGTGATGAACTCTGGGACCCTTCAACAATGGGCCAGCGCTTATGATTTGTATCATAAACCTGCAAACCGTTTTGTCGCCGACTTTGTGGGGCAAGGCGTGCTGTTGCCGGGAACGGTATTAAATGCAAGCCAATTGGAAATCGAGCTGGGAATTATTTCGGGGGACATTCCGCCGCTGTGCACCAAGGGCAGCCGGGTGGATGTCTTGTTTCGACCGGATGATATTATTCACGACGATGCCAGCGACACATTGGCGCAGGTTATCTCTAAAGCATTTCGCGGTGCAGAAATCCTTTATACCCTGCGTCTTTCGGGCGGCGGCAAAGTACTATCCTTAGTGCCCAGCCATCACAATCATGCGATAGGCGAGAAAATTGGAATTCGCTTGGCGATTGATCACGTCGTGGCGTTTCCGCGGACTTAGCGACTAACTGCGGGTTTCGGGTTTCGGGTGGGATGAGAAGGCAAAAGGCAAAAATCAAAAGTTAGAAGGCAAAAATTGATGTGTAGATAACCTATCTCAAATTTCGGGTTTTAAATTTTTAATTTTTGCTTTTTGATTTTTGCCTTTTGATTTAGGTTTTAAGACTCCTCTCATCAGTAAGTAATAGACTTCCACTCATCATCCAACACCCGCCCCATATAAGCCGCCGCCCCCGCTATGCCCGTGCACTCCGGAATGAGCATCTTTTTGGTGACGGATAACGCATCCATCGCACCGCCACAGGCAAAAAACTTTACGCCCAAACCTGCGGCATCTTGCATAAAGCTATAGACGGATTTAATTTTATCTTCGGTAGGGTAAATTTTATCGGCTACGCCTATAGCTAAAAGGTTGGTGGCGCTGCTGGCAAAATAAATTTCGACTTCGGCGTCCATGGCCGCTGCCGCTGCCGCCTGAAAAAAAGGGGTGCCGCATAAATGCGGGCGTTTCGGATCGATAGTTAAGAGCATCATGACCAATTTCTCAGCCATGTGCGGAACCTTCATCCTTGGTTTTGTTGTTCTTCTCCCAAGCGGCCCGGCAATCTAAACCACAGAAATAATGGACGTAATCCTGAGCTTCGAAACTTTGTGCAAGTGAAGATGGAATTTCTTTCAGACAGGCGGAACACTGCAGCACGGGACGTTTGCCGTCGTTTTTATCTTCATCAGATGCCATCGCCTAATCCCCGGAAGTAGATCTTAATTATAGCGAGCTTAGGGATTTCATGGTGAAGATCCCGAGAAAGGTCATGCTGATTGAGCCTACTACATGCACGAATATAATCGCTGCGACCCAAAAATAATGCTGGCGCATAAATAAATCTACAGTTTCCGCGGAGAAGGTCGAGAAGGTGGTTAAGCCCCCTAGAAAGCCGGTGACTATGAATAATTGGATGTTGGCCGACAACCCTGGTTGACGTGCCACCCAAACCATCATCAAGCCGATTAAGTATCCGCCGACCAAATTAGCTAGCAAGGTTCCTAGGGGTAGTTTTAAGAAAATCGGATTAAACCACAGCGAAAAAAACCATCTTAGCCAGGCGCCCAAGCTAGCGCCCGCGCCGATTGCCAAGAGGGGGTAAAGTCCCACTATTGCAACGCTTCCGCCACAATATCGTTAAGTAATTTTTCCACTTCTTTTAGCGCTTTTTTTGAAGCCGGTGTACCCACGATTCCCGGTCGCCGGTAACCAATATAAACTTTTTGCGGATCCTGGGGCAAAACATAAATAGCAATAATGTACGGGCAAAACACGATGTTGGTAGCATCTGCTTCCATCGTGGCTCGGGACACCGTGGCACTGCAGAATTCCAACAATTCCGCCTTTTGATAGACCTGTTTCTTGCCACCCAAATCTTTACCGGTGCGCGCGAGCATATCCGATATATGCGATGTGTTATTGATCACCAAACCACGATTGGTGAGCGCTTCGGTTACATTCGATTTGATGTCGTCAAAGCTAGCTTTTTTAGACTTCAATATCATGTGGTTGCCCGCTGCAAAAGTGGACGTGATTAAGCTAGACAACAACACAAAACTAAAAACAAATCTTAAGTAGGTCAAGCGCATCTCCTTGGTGGGCGGTCGTTAGTGAGGGGCCAGAGAAAAATAAGTATAAACGATATGGTTAATTTGTGGCGCCAACAGGTCTATGGTGGTACAGCGAATCGCGGGCGTTAATTTTTCCAGCGCTGCAAAGCTACATCGTCGGTGGGCCTAGGCTCGACCCAATATTCGCCGCTCTCAGTAAACTCCTTCTTCCAAAACGGCGCTTGAGTTTTCAAGTAGTCCACCATAAATTCACACGCAGCGAACGCATCGGCACGATGCCGTGCACCGACTATCACCAATACGATTTGCGCCAAAGGTGGCAATGTACCGACGCGATGCACAATTAACGTCGCGTCTAATGCCCAACGGGACTTGGCCTGTGCTTCGATGTCGGCCAGCGCCTTCTCCGTCATGCCGGGATAATGCTCTAAAGTTAGGGCGTTTAACTTATCGTCTTCGTTATCGTTGCGGACTAAACCGATAAAGCTCACCATCGCACCGATTTTTGGGTTGCCCGCTTGCAAGGCGCGCATCTCAGCGCTGACATCGAAATCGTCGATTTGTATGCGAACAGGCATCAGCCCCCCGTTATCGGCGGCAAAAAAGCAATCTCGTCGCCATCATGGATGGGCGTTTGCGGGAAAGCCATTTGCTGATTAACGGCAACACGGTAAGTCTGATTAAATGCCAGCGCTTCCGCCCATATGTTTCCTCGTGTCTGTAAATGGGTAGCCAAACTCTGCACGTCCTTCCATTCGGGAACCCAAACGAGTTGCTCGCGAGCTATGCCTAGCGCTTCCCGCAAACGCGCGAAGTAAAGTAGCGTGATCATGAAAAAAATTCGTTGAATGGCACAAATGCTACGCGCTGGCCGCGCGTCACGATACTATTAATGGGAATATCCACGACGCCATTCGCCCAAACCGCCGAGGAAAGTACGCCTGACCCCTGTTCGGGAAATATAATCGCGGCGGCATTGCCATGTTCATCCTGCTCTAAGCGCGCACGCACATATTCGCGACGGTTACTTCTTTGCGGCCACTCAAATTCCGCTTTAACCGAATAGGATTGCGGAGCGACCTTCTCTACGCCCTGCATTTTTAAAATAAAGGGCCGCACAAAAAGCGCAAAGGTGATAAACACGGAAACCGGGTTTCCCGGCAACCCAAAAAAGGGGCAGTCTAAAACCCGGCCAAACGCCAGGGGTTTCCCCGGCTTCATGGCGATGCGCCACATGCTGAGTTTGCCGATGGATTGCACGGCAGCTTTCACGAAATCTTCTTCACCTACCGATACCCCACCGCTGGTAATTACGATATCCGCACCCTGCGCCGCGCGGCGTAAGGTCTCCGTGGTCGCGGGCAAATTATCCGGCACGATACCTAGATCGATAACGTCCACCCCCAATGCGGTGAGCATACCCGTTAGGGTATAGCGATTTGAATTGTAGATTTTGCCTGCCGTTAAAGGCGAGCCGGGTGTAATTAATTCATCACCCGTGAAAAAAAATGCCGCGCGCAATTTTCGATAAACGGGCAATTTGGCTAGCCCCACCGATGCCGCTAAACCCATATCTTGCGGACGAATTTTTGTTCCGGCGCTCAACACTTCCTGGCCCGCTTTTATGTCTTCGCCCGCGCGGCGAATGTTCTGCCCCAGTGAAATTTGACCAGACAAAGAAACTTCATTATCCGAAACTGCGCACTGCTCCTGCATAACGACGGTATTCGCGCCCGCGGGAATAGGCGCGCCGGTGAAAATTCTGGCCGCCGTTTTTGGGGTAAGCGCCACACCGGGATGACCGGCGGCAATCCGCTGAGAAATTGGTAAACGGGTCACGCCCGCCACACTCGTGTCCTCAAAGCGGATAGCATAGCCATCCATGGCGCTATAATCCCATCCCGGCACATTCAGCGTTGCGTGTTGCGCGTTAGCCAAGACCCGGCCCAGAGCTGTTTCAACCGCGATTTCTTCAATCTCACTGGTCGGGCGGGCCTCACCCAAAATATGAACCAATGCCTCTTCCACGGCGACTAAGCCGGGTTGCTTTTCTAGCACAGACAAAATTTAGATCTTTCTCCTAAAATATGCGCGTATTATACTATTTATCAGCCGCTGTATTGCTTGACACTTGAGGGCTTGTGCTTTGCAAACAATAGATTCCTATCACCGCCAGATCGAATATTTACGCTTGTCCGTAACGGATCGCTGTGACCTGCGCTGCAGTTACTGTCTGCCCAAAGGGCATAAAGAATTTGAGGAACCCGCGCACTGGCTAAGTTTTACTGAAATTGAGCGCTTGGTTAACGTGTTTGCCGGGCTGGGCGTCAAACGCATCCGCTTGACCGGGGGCGAGCCCTTATTGCGTAGCAAGCTCGCTGACTTAACCACTCGCCTGGCAAAAATTCCGGGTATCGAGGATATTTCCTTAAGCACCAACGCCACGCAGATGGGCAAGCATGCCGTAGCGTTGCGGCAGGCGGGCATCACCCGAATCAACGTGAGTCTGGATTCTTTACAAAAATCCCGCATCGCTGACATAACCGGAAGTGACTGCCTGCATAAAATCTTGGATGGTTTGATGGCCGCGAAAGATGCGGGATTTAGTCCGATTAAAATAAATATGGTGGCGATGGCCGGGGTGAATGATGACGAATTTGATGACATGGTTGAATTCTGCGCAAAGCATGGGTTTATTTTGCGCCTTATCGAAACGATGCCTATGGGCGACACGGGCCGAAAAGCCCAGTATGTCAATCTACAACCCATTCGTCTGCGCCTGCAGGAGAAATTTAATTTGCTTGAAACGGTTCTACCCGGTGGCGGCCCCGCACGCTATTTGAGCAGTGTCGACGGAAAATTCAATGTTGGTTTTATTACTCCCCTTTCCCAACACTTTTGTGAAACGTGTAACCGTGTGCGCCTCTCGGTAGACGGCACGCTCTATCTTTGTTTAGGACAAGAAGAAAAATACGAATTTCGCCAATTGTTACGCGCGGGTGCCTCCGACCTGGAATTAGCAAACGCATTTAAAGAAGCGATTGCCTTAAAGCCCGAGCGCCATGAGTTCATGGAAGCCCCTCACAAAATACTGCGTTTTATGGCCTCCACCGGTGGCTGATTGCAGCATCACCCTGTCTGTGTTTATTTAGGCGAAGCGCTCGCGAATTATGGCTTTGGCGCGGGTCACCCATTTGGCCACCAGCGCTTGCCGGCGTTCCACACAGAATTTCTTCGGCTGGGATTAGACCAGCACGTTTGCATTCAATCCCCAATCCTAGCCAGCCAATCATTAGTAGAAGCCTTTCACACCCCCGAGTATGTAGCTCGCGTCAAACTACAATCAGCCAGCGGATTGGGTTATTTAGATTACGGTGATACCCCCGCCGTACGCGGTATTTTTGAAGCCGCAAGTTATGTTGTAGGCAGCACGGTCGATGCGGTACGGAAAATAATGGCAGAAACGTGCCGCCGCGTGTTTATTCCCATCGCCGGTTTGCATCATGCGCGCCGCGATCGTGCTGCCGGGTTTTGTGTCTTTAACGACTGCGGCGTGGCCATCGAAATTTTGCGCGCCGAATATAACATCCAACGCATTGCCTACATCGATATTGATGCGCACCATGGTGACGGGGTGTTTTATTCTTATGAAGACGATCCGGATTTAATATTTGTGGATTTGCATCAAGACGGCCGCACCTTATATCCAGGAACCGGCGCGCCTTCCGAAACCGGTCAAGGCGAAGCGCTGGGGACAAAACTTAACATCGCAATGCCGCCCGGCGCCACGGACAAAGATTTTATGGCTGCCTGGGCTGACGTAGAAAAATTCTTAGCGGCAACTAATCCCGAATTCATTTTATTGCAGTGCGGTGCGGACAGCATTGCCGGTGACCCCATTACCGCCATGCGCTATTCTCCCCTCGCCCACGCCCACGCCACACGTTCTTTGTGCGAGTTAGCAGACAAGCTCGGGCATGGACGGGTGTTGGCGATGGGCGGTGGGGGATATGATTTGGGAAATATTGCGAGTGCTTGGAATGCGGTAGTGCAGGAGTTGATTTGCGTACCCATGCGTAAGTCTAATTCTGATTTGAACCCCACGTTCTAGCGTCATTCCCGCGAGAAGCGGGAATCCAGGCTTGTATTTAAATTGCCGGGGGTAGCCCGGCGGCTAAGGCGCCCTAAGAGCGTCGCCCGAAGGACCCGTAACACGGGATCGGGCAGCGTCAGGGCGCCAGGCGACTGCGCTCTTATTCCGGGCTCCTGCATCCCGCTTTCGCGTCGCACCTACGCGAAGGCGTAGGCACTGCTCCTGCTTAAGCGGTCGCCCTTCTTTTGTTTGGCCAAAAAGAAAGTAATCAAAGAAAAGGCCACCCTCTCCGCCACGCTATGTTCTATTCCCGCTCACCAAGCCAGGCGGCTGCGCAACTCAACCTCGGCGCTATCGCGCCTCGGGATTCGAGCAGTGCTCGCCGAGTACTCCCTGGCTTGGCTGCGCTGCTCGGCGCTGGGGCAAGGGTCCCCAAAACCGAAACCCGTTCATCGCAGGTGTGCTCTATAATCAACCAAACTCATGAATTCCCTCACCCACCCTACCATCATCACCGTCAGCGAATTAAATCGCAACGCCCGGCAATTGTTGGAGCAACGTTTCCCGTTAAGCTGGATTAGCGGCGAGATTTCAAATTTCACTCGGGCCGCCTCCGGGCATTGGTATTTCTCATTGAAAGATGAAAACGCCCAAGTGCGCTGCGCGATGTTCCGCATGAAGAACCAATACTTAGATTGGTTGCCGCAAAATGGTTGGCAGGTGGAGGTGCGTGCGCAAATTACCTTGTTCGAAAGCAAGGGCGAGTTTCAGTTGGTGGTTGAAAACATTCAGCGCTCAGGACTAGGGGCTTTGTATGAAGCCTTCGATAAATTAAAGCAGCGCTTAACAAACGAGGGGCTGTTTCATGCCGCAACGAAAAAGCCTATACCCCGTTATCCAACGCATATAGGGATAGTCACGTCACTTCAAGCGGCGAGTTTAAAGGACGTGCTGGCAACGCTTGCACGGCGCATGCCAGGCGTCGCGATAATTTTATATCCGACACCCGTGCAAGGCGAAGGCTGTGGTTTAAAAATCGCCGCAGCCATTGAATCAGCCGCGCGTCACGCCCAGTGCCAAGTCATCATACTCTGCCGCGGGGGCGGCTCTATTGAAGATTTATGGGGCTTTAATGAAGAATGTGTGGCCCGCGCTATCTTTGCTTGCTCGATTCCCATCGTCAGTGGCGTAGGCCACGAAACCGATTTCACCATTGCGGATTTTGTTGCTGATCTGCGCGCGCCGACACCGACCGCGGCAGCCGAAATGTGTGTACCGCATCGTGGCGAATTATTACTAAGCTTAAGCGGTATGCAGCAACGGCTGACACGCCGATTACAATCGCGCTTCATTCAAGATAATCAAAAATTAGACTTTCTAGCGCGTAGGCTCACTCACCCCGGCGAACGGCTTCGGCAACGCGGATTAAAAATACAAGCCATAGCGCAACAACTGAACACGAGCATGGCGCAATATTTTAAGAATGCAAACCAACGAATAAATCTGCTTTCTTCACGATTTACCGCAAGAGCACCCACACTTACCGCGTGGCGCTTACAGCAACGGCGACTAAGAGAACGCCTAGAAAATGCCATCAATGCGGATATAAAAAGAGCGCAGGCAAATCTGACGCGCTATCACAGCAATATTGCTCATCTTAACCCGCAGTCGGTGCTGGAACGGGGATTTAGTATTGTCACGCACGACCAAAAAATCGTGCGTAGTTCAGGACAAATACAAGCGGGCGGAGAACTTGAGATACAATTTGCACAAGGGCACGCCTCGGCAGTCGTAAAAAAACGTTAGCGTGCGAAACATGAGGGTTACTAGAAATTAGTCACAATCTACTGCTTGACGTGATCGCGTTTTACTTTAGGACGTTAAAAAGATTATGGCCCCTTGTTTGTGATAGGATTTTTTTCAAACATATGTCATATTATACGTCACTATGACGCAATATAGACCGTCTTTTAGGACGTCTACTTTCTAGTTAGGCATGCCATGAGCTTGTCTCTCAGAACTCTTTTGTCACTTTCGTTTGCCATGCTAATGTCCGGCTGCGATTCAGGTAGTAAGACGTCCACTCTCTATCGCAACAGCGTCACAGACGAAAACATGCGAATTCATGTTGCCTCGTTTAACGCAGCGGATGGCGAGGTTTACAACCGGGGTAACTGTGAGCAAGCGCAACAGCTCTTTCAAGCTCAACCGGGAGTGAAAA
>CAYYOS010000004.1:29930-35683 GCA_964473355.1 uncultured Burkholderiales bacterium
CTGGTGCGAGAAAGGTGTGTTCAAAAAATGAGCCGCTTGCCTAACCCTGCGGTCAAGAGGGACGCTCCGCCGGCAAGCCGGCTGCACGCCCCTTACCCCCAACGTTAGAGGTGAAGACACGCATGGCAGAGCCTGACAATCAGTCGATTCAGTCAAACCCTCCCGCCCACCTGAAGTGGCTTCGTTATATAATTTCTCTGGGCGCGCTGGTAGTGGCGGTCGTACATTTGACCTGCCAGGTTCTAGCAATTGATGCTGTAACTTTGGCTCTTGTGGTTATCGCTATCCTTCCGTGGATCGCGCCCCTAGTTAAGTCTGTTGAACTTCCCGGCGGTCTCAAAGTTGAGCTCCGAGAGCTGGTCAAACGTGAGGTGAGCAAAACCACCGCCGAGACCTTGAGACGAGTGACTACGCTTGATCGAAAGCTCATCGAGTATTGGGAGAGAGAAAGCCTACTGAAACACCAAGATTCCGAGCCAAAGCTCCGATCGCTCGAAGAGAACGTGGAACAACTCGAACGAGACCTATCTGACGCCCCAGAGCCGGACAAACCTCATCTTGGGTTCGCGCTGCGAGAAATGTATTGGGCCTATCTGAAACATGCGAGAGATCACTATGCTTCGTCCGAGCCGTATCAAAAGATACGGCAACGGGTAATAGAAGGGCTTTCCAAGCTCGGGCAACTATGATCTTCACCTCTAACTTTAGTTCGAGCGGACGCGAGTCAGCATGAGTAGTTTGCTTGTAACGGTGATGGTTTGCACGCGGCGTCGCGCGCGCCGCTCAACAAGGCGTTAGCCATTAATAGGCAGCGCACCGTTGAATAAACAGCCGAAGCTTCTTTTTGAAAAATCACTAGATTCCTTGGTTCTTGCAATTGAACACTTCAATCGCCCGTGGGATCGCGGCCGCCATGAGGCGGTACTAATTCTACTCGATAGAGCATTCGAGCTTTTGCTAAAAAGCATCATCCTCCACAAGGGTGGAAAAATCAGAGAAGCCTATGAGAAGGAAACTATCGGCTTTGAAAAGTGCGTGCGTAAATGTATTAGCGATAACCAAGTAAAATGTCTGACTGAGGAAGAAGGATTAACTATCCAAATAGTAAACAGTTTCCGTGACGCCGCTCAGCACGACATTGTGGTAATGAGCGAGCAGGAAATCTATATGTATGCCCAGGCAGGCGTTACTCTCTATAAGGATCTTATTAAAAAAGTGTTTAGTGAAGATTTGAAGAGCCATCTACCAGAACGAATTCTGCCTATTTCTACTCAACCACCAACCGATCTGCATGCCATGGTAGACGCCGACTTCAAATACATTAAAAGTCTTCTCGGTCCAGGATCAAGGAAACAAATTGACGCCAAGGCTCGGCTGAAATCGTTGGCAATAATTGAATCATCGCTTGAGGGTGTACGAAATCAACCAAGTGAGTTGGAAATAAATAAGCTCGCTAAAACGGTTCAGAGCGGAAAAAAGTGGCAAGACATTTTTCCTGGAATTGCGAGTCTCAATCTCGAAACTACCGGAAACGGAATTAGCGTTGACATCAGAATAACAAAGAAGGAAGGAGAGAAACTTCAGCTCGTCCCTGAGGGTACGCCCGGCGCGACAGTTTTGGCAGTCAAGCGGGTAAATGAATTGGATTTCTATTCTCTTGGGTTAAAGGACATCGCTGGTAAGATTGGGTTAGGTTCAAACAAAACACTTGCAGTAGTCAAGCACCTCGGTTTGCAGGACTCTGAGGACTATTTCAAAGAAGTAAAAATCGGCAAAAGCCCTTTCAAACGCTATTCGAAGCACGCGTTAGAAAAAATCAAAGAGGAACTCCCGAAACTAGATATGAATAGTGTTTGGGAGAGACACAAACTCAAAGGCAGGCGAAAGAATGGCTAACAGCGTTAGGCCCCGGCGGGAGATATGAAGCGCAACTGGGACACCATTCGAGAGATCCTAACGCGCCTGGAAGATCTGCCAGACACGGACGCGATCCTCCGGTTGTCCGACTTCTCTGCTGATCGCAACTTCGAAGTCTCCTACCACATGGAGTTGCTAATTGAGGCCGGTTTGGTAGAAGGATCTATGAGCCCTACCCTTGGTGGTGGAGCTACGCAGTTCATGGCGCGGCGTCTCACATGGCTGGGTCACGAGTTTCTTGATGCTGTCAGAAGTGACACAGTCTGGAACAAAACCAAGAGTGCATTTGCCACTAACGGCGTCACCATGACTTTTGACCTCATTAAGTCGGTTGCCTCGGATATTGCTGTTGCAATCATACGTAGCGCGGCCGGGGTCTAACAATCCATTCAAGCAGAAACCGCTTAGCGGCTCGGCTTAATTCAAGCGTTCGGCGTAACGACCGATGAGACGGATTTACGAAATAGTTGCTGATGCGAGGAAACGGTATCCTCACGACGACTTCTTTTCGAGTTTTGAAAGCTCATGCAAAGCTCATCCTGGCAAGAAACGGTCTTATCGCACTTATAATGACGCTCTGATGGTGTTGGACGAGGAGTCTTGGCGAATTCTCAAGCAGAAAGCCCTAGACCACTATATGGATCACAGAAGGGGTCAAAAGAAGCAGGGATTCTTCAACCAGTTAACTGAAGCTTTTGTATATCGGTATTTGGTAAGAGAGGGTTGTAAGGATGTACGATTCCTCGAAGAGGAAAAGAAGAAACAACGTCCTGACATCGGGTTTACCGTTCGCAATGTCGCAAGCTACTGTGAAGTAAAGACCTTGCGCATATCGGATGCCGAGGTAGACCGTCGTAATAAAATCTCAGTTGTTGATGGTTCGGAGTACGCCAAGCTGAACGATGGTTTCCTAAAGAAATTCCGTGATGCAGTTGAGACAGCAAGAATACAGATACGTGCCTCTGGGTCTACTGGTCTGGTTTACATCATTATTCATTTCGATGATCTAGCCTTGGACTATTATACAGCCTATAAGAAACAGCTAATCGCATTTTCGATCAATCACGGGTTCGATGATTTATTCATTAAGATCGGTTTGCACGGAAGCAAGAGCATACGTATAACACGTCGTTCGACCGGACGCGCAAAAGCGGCGCGCGGGGGAACTTTGCGTTAGGCATCCACAAACTTCACATGGAGAAAGTCTTGCATATGAATATCTTCCTTCTCTGCTCAGCAATAATGATTCTTTTCTACGCGTCACTCAGCTTTAATGTGTCTCGCATGCGGCTGCGCCAGCAAAAATTTCCAGAGGTTACGGAGGCTAAATTGACAAAGGCCATCCGTGCCCATGGAAACGCATCCGAATATATTCCACTCTTTGTCGCTCTGTTTACTTACCTGCACGTGGTTCAAGCTGGCGCATTTCTAGCCGGGATCGCTGTACTCGCTACATTGAGCCGCGGTATCCATGCCGTTGGAATGCTCCGTACCGCGACCGGGAGGGAGCGAAATCAGCTTCGCTTCTATGGCGCGCTTGGTACGTATCTTTGTTTATTCGCATTGGGCGGTGCGTTGCTGTTTCATGCGTTCCAATAGGACAAAATCACATGCTAGTCCGGAACGAAGAAGAAAAAGATATTTCGGCAGTGTATACCTTGAATAGATCAGTGTTTGAGACACCCGCCGAGGCAAACCTTGTCGACACCCTGCGAAAAGAAGCGCGTCCGGTTATGTCGCTTGTTGCTGAAGACGATAAAGCGGTTGTTGGCCATATCTTGTTCTCGCCCGTTTCGTTAACCGCTCATCCCGAGCTTAAGATCATGGGCCTCGCTCCAATGGCTGTTATACCAAGATACCAAAAGAAAGGTGTCGGTTCGGCCCTCGTGCATGCGGGCTTGGAAAGATGCAAAGAACTCAACTTCGGGGCCGTGGTTGTATTGGGGCACCCAGAGTATTACCCCCGTTTTGGTTTCTCGCCGTCAACGTGCTTTGGTATAAAGTGCGAATATCAAGCGTCGGAAAACGCATTTATGGCTGTAGAACTACAGCAAGGCTATCTCGATGGCAAATCTGGCACTATTAAATATCACGCGGCATTCCAAAACGTATAATACGTCGCTCACCTGACTCAAGCCAAACTTGCGTCTGTTTCGGGGACGACGCTCAACCCCAGCCCATATGGCCTAGACTCCTATCACTTTTTGCCTAAGACTTTTGGCATATTTACCCCTCCCTTTTTTGCGCAGATAGTAAAACTGTGTAAAGGCAAGTTGTCGCCCTAGCACAGACAGTCGTTTAAAAATTTTTGT
Source organism: uncultured Burkholderiales bacterium (assembly GCA_964473355.1). GTDB lineage: Bacteria > Pseudomonadota > Gammaproteobacteria > Burkholderiales > REEB80 > CAYYOS01. Next base: position 34,160 of record CAYYOS010000004.1, read on the forward strand.
TCTCGAACGGTTTAGTTTGGCAAGCCGCATGTTCTTCCGGGTATCAGGGAATTGCAAGTTTTCTTCATTTTAAATTGCGGGGCGACTTACGAATTTCTCTCGCTGAGAATGGTTAATCAGGTAAGGACTAATTGACAAGGAGAGCTCAAGAGAAGTGACGTCTCGCGAGTTCCACTTAACGGGTAACAACACGAAGGGGAAGTGAAATATGAATTGGATTGGACGAAAAAAACTTGCGCTCATACCGTTGTCCCGCACGAACGCTCAACCCCCGGACCAGGTTCCCACGGACTGGGAAGACCAGATTTTACGGCGCGTTCTCTTCGACCCCATTCCGGGGACCAGCGCGGACCGGTCGCTGCGGGCTTATATCCATGCCGCGTCGTCCGGACGAGCAGACCTTGACGTGGTCGTGATGCCGAGAATGACCGCTTCCCAGCAGGATGTGCCCGTGAATTTTCTGGAAGGGCAACTTGGAGCCCAGTTGCGAGCTCAAGGTTTTAATGCCGCAGCCATTGTCATGCTTGGCGGACCCGGCGCAGGCACAGCTGAGCTTAGCGGGTTCTGGGCGCGATTCGTGATGGCTGAAGGCGTCGGCGTGTGGGCCATGGAGTTCATACATGTCCTGGCAGGGTTCGCTGATCTCTACCCATTCAACGGGAACATGGGAGCCTTCGACGAGATGGCGTGCGCTTGCGGGACACACCCTTCTGCTTACACAAAGGCGGCCATGGGATGGACCGACGCCTCCTCAATCGCACAGCATGTTGGGCAAACAGCGAACTATGACCTGCACTCGGTGGGTCTGGTCCAACCATCCCCTTCCGGGCGAGTAGCGGCAGTACGCATTGGTGCGCTCGCCCCGTATTTGATGGTTGAAGCACGGCAGCGCGTCGATCAATTCGACATGAATATTCCTGGTGAAGGTGTGATCGTCTATCGCGTGCAAACATCGAATCCGCTCGGGCACGCGCAGAATAACACTCCCCCGATTTCGCTTTTGACGGGGAACGCGCTCACGCCTGGGAGTACGTTCACATCGGATAAAGGCGTACAGATACGAGTGATCAGGGCCTTATCCGGCGGGTTCTCAGTTAGCGTCAACGACCCAACGCAATCTTCCGTGTACACGATTCAACAAAAAAGCAATGGCCGGTTTGTCGACGCACATGAAATCGCCGGTAAAGATTTTGCTTTGGTCACCCGCCCTGCACAGAACAATGATACTCAAAGATGGATCCTCACCCCGCTGGGCGACAATACGTATACAATTCAGCAAAAGAGTAATGGACGTTTTATCGACGCGCATGAAATCGAGGGGAAAGATTTCGCTTTGGTGACCCGCCCAGCTCAAAATAATGACACCCAGAGATGGATCCTAACGCCGCTGGGTGACAACACGTACACGATCCAGCAAAAAAGCAATGGCCGATTTGTCGATGCACACGAAATTGCGGAGAAGGACTTCGCGCTGGTCACCCGAACTGCGCAGAATAACAATACTCAGCGATGGGTGATCAAATC
>CAYYOS010000005.1:0-35315 GCA_964473355.1 uncultured Burkholderiales bacterium
TTGCGGTGGACAATATTTACGCGGCGCCGATATTGTTGGGCGAAGTGTGGAAGCACGATTATCCAAATCTGGTCGTGGTCTCGCCGGATGTCGGTGGTGTGGTGCGTGCCCGTGCTTTAGCAAAGCGCTTGGAAGCCGATTTGGCGATTATAGATAAACGCCGTCCTAAACCCAATGTCGCGAAGGTGATGCACATTATCGGCGATGTTGAAGGCCGCACATGTGTGTTAATGGACGACTTGGTGGATACCGCCAACACCTTGTGCGAGGCGGCTAGCGCGCTTAAGGAACAGGGCGCGCAGAAAGTCGTAGCGTATTGTACTCACCCGGTATTATCCGGGAATGCAGTGGAGCGGATCAATAATTCGCATCTGGATGAATTGGTCGTCACCGATACCATTCCATTGCGTGAGGACGCGCAGAACTGTAAAAAAATACGTCAGTTGAGTATTGCTGAATTGCTAGCCGAAACCATGCGCAGAATTAGCGATGAAGATTCGGTAAGTTCGTTATTTATGGAGTAGTTAAGCTAATTGACACGCCATATATTGATCATTTAAGGAGTAGTCGTCATGAAATTTGAAATTACAGCAACACCAAGGGACCAGCATGGAACGGGCGTATCGCGCAGAATGCGACTCGCCGGCAGCGTGCCGGGCGTGGTATATGGCGGCAATAAAGACGTCGCGGCGATTCAGCTTGACCATAACGGCATTTATCACCAACTAAAGCAAGAGTCTTTCCATGCGTCCATATTAACGCTGGAAGTCGCCGGTGCAAAAGAACAAGTATTGTTGCGCGATGTACAAATGCATCCTTTTAAGCCGCTGGTGCTGCATGTTGATTTTCAGCGGGTCAGTGCAACCGAAAAAATTCATATGAAAATCCCTTTGCATTTTATTAATGCTGATTTATCCCCGGGCGTGAAATTAAGCGGCGGCATTGTTAGCCATATCATGAACGAGGTCGAAGTAAAATGCTTGGCTAAAGACTTACCGGAATATTTTGAAGTGGATTTATCCCACCTCGAAACAGGCCATTCGATTCACTTATCCGAATTAAAAATCCCGGAAAACGTAGAGTTGTCGGAACTGCAACACGGCGATTTGCCAATAGCGACGGTTGTTATTCCTCGTGGCCATATTGAAGAGGCAGCCGCGGCGGTTGCCGAAGCGGCGCCCGAAGCCGAAGGTGCGGCCACGCCCGCCCCCGCTAAAGCTGCGCCAACTAGCAAGTCTTGAGTTGCTGTAAGGGATCTAGCACCACGCGGTTACTAACTCGCCCCCTGTGAAGGCGATACGTCTGGTAGTGGGTTTAGGTAACCCCGGGCGAGAATACGAAAAGCATCGCCACAACGCTGGATTTTGGTGGGTGGCCGCGGCCACGGATTTATATCCGGCTCAAATGAAACTCGAGGGGCGGTTCCAGGGTATCTTGGGACGCGCCAAATTGGTCGCCCACGAGTTATTTTTCTTTCTTCCCCAGACCTTTATGAATGCCAGTGGCCGCGCCGTAGGCGCCGTATCCCATTTCTATAAAATCCCCCCGGACGAGATTCTAGTGGTGCATGATGAACTGGATTTGCCGCCTGGCGAATCACGTATAAAATTGGGCGGTGGGCACGCCGGACACAACGGCTTAAAAGATATGGTAAATGTACTGGGCACCCCAGATTTTTGGCGCCTGCGCATAGGCATCGGTCATCCGGGCACGCGCGAGGAAGTCGTCAATTACGTCTTAAGTAAACCGCCTGAAAGCGAGCTCAGTTTGGTTGAGGAAGTAATACATCAGAGCCTCCAGGGCTTACCGTTCTTAGCGCAGGGCTTATACCCCGAAGCACAAGCACGCATCAACATTCGCAGGAAAGCAAAAGAGTGAGTTTAAAATGTGGCATCGTAGGGCTACCCAATGTCGGTAAGTCAACATTATTTAATGCCATCACCTGTGCCGGTATAGCCGCGGAAAATTATCCTTTTTGTACCATAGAGCCCAATATCGGCATTGTGGAAGTGCCGGATCCACGCTTGGCGGCCTTGGCGGAGATCGTTAAGCCGCAAAAAATCCAGGCGGCGATTGTTGAGTTTGTGGATATCGCCGGTTTGGTGGCGGGAGCATCCAAAGGGGAGGGCTTAGGCAATCAGTTTTTAGCCAACATCCGCGAAACCGATGCGATCGCACACGTAGTGCGCTGCTTTGAGGACGATGATGTCATTCACGTGGCGGGACGTATCGATCCATTGAATGACATTGATGTAATCAATACCGAACTGGCCTTAGCCGATCTAGACACGGTGGAAAAAGCCATTCAACGAACCGGAAAACAAGTAAGAAGCGGGGATAAGGAAGCACAAAGCTTACTGGCTTTGTTAGAAAAGGCCAAAGCACAGCTTAACGATGCCAAACCCGTGCGCACCCTATCTTTAGACGTAGAAGACCGAGCTAAGCTGAAACCGGTGTGCCTATTGACCATGAAACCGGTGCTATATGTGGCGAACGTCGCCGAAAAAGGTTTTGAAAATAATCCCCTCTTAGAAGCTGTTATCCGTCGCGGGGAGAGCGAACATAGCCCTGTGGTTGCCGTCAGTGCAGCGATGGAAGCGGAAATTGCAGACCTTGAGGAAGCCGACAAACGCGTCTTTTTGAACGATATGAATTTGACGGAACCGGGCTTAAACCGGGTAATCCGCGCGGCTTTTAATTTGCTGGGGCTACATAGCTACTTTACTGCCGGTGTCAAGGAAGTGCGGGCGTGGACCATACATCAGGGCGATACCGCGCCTAAAGCCGCCGGGGTGATTCACGGTGATTTTGAGCACGGCTTTATTCGCGCTGAGGTAATAAGTTTCGAGGATTTCATCACTTTCAAGGGCGAACACGGTGCTAAAGAAGCCGGCAAAATGCGTTTGGAAGGAAAAGATTATGTGGTACATGACGGCGATGTGATGCATTTTCGATTTAACGTTTGACGATTTTACTGTACGAATGGGGGGTTGACCTCGGCGCAGCAGGCGCCTATGATAAAGTTCCTGTTAGATAAGTGATAAGGCGTTTGTCGCTAAAAAGCATTAAATTGTAGACAATTTCGCCGAATTTCGTCAAACTGCTTAACTATGGACTATTCGTCTAAGGTCTCAAAAAGCTCCTCCTCAGCCGAACCCTCGACAAAAAAAATAAAAATTCTGGTTTTGAACGGCCCCAATCTAAATTTGCTGGGCACGCGCGAGCCGGAAATTTATGGCCACGTCACGCTAGCACAAGTGGCTGAGCGTCTTTTTAGTCAAGCTCAAGCGGCCAATGTTGAACTGGAATTTCGTCAAAGTAATTCTGAAGGGGAGCTGGTCGATTTTGTGCAAGCCGCTAAAACGACCGGCGTGCAGTTTATCATTATTAATCCTGCGGCATTCACACACACTAGCCGCGCCATCCCGGATGCCCTGGCAGCAGTCAATATCCCTTTTGTAGAGGTACATCTCTCCAACATCTTTGCGCGAGAAGCGTTTCGCCAGCATTCCTGTTTTTCGGCTACCGCGGTGGGCGTGATAGCGGGCCTAGGGGTTCAAGGCTACGAGCTCGCCCTGAGCTTTGCCCTATCCCGATCCGGAGGCTAGTACATGGACTTACGTAAACTAAAAAAATTAATAGACTTAGTGGAGGAATCCGGAATTTCTGAGCTAGAAATCACCGAAGGCGAAGAAAAGGTTCGAATTAGTCGAGTGGGCGGCAATGCGCAGGCAAGTTTTACGATGCAGCCCCCGCCGCTAAGCACTAACCCCACGCCTCAAGCCTTGGCCCCCTTAGTAAACGATACACCGGAAGGGCATGTCGTCAAATCCCCCATGGTCGGGACGTGTTATCGCGGACCTTCTCCAGAAGCGGCGTTTTTCGTGCAACCCGGCCAAACCGTTAATGTTGGTGATACGCTGTGCATCATCGAAGCAATGAAACTCCTGAATGAAATTGAAGCGGATGCAGCCGGCGTAATTAAGGCCATTTTGGTGGAAAATGGGCAGCCGGTGGAATACGGCGAACCGCTTTTTGTGATCGGCTAGCGGTTCGATGTTCGGCAAAATCCTAATCGCCAATCGCGGTGAGATCGCCTTGCGAATCCAGCGCGCCTGTCGCGAGCTCGGAATTAAAACGGTAGCGGTGCATTCCGAGGCGGACGCCGACGCCAAATATGTCAAGCTCGCCGATGAATCCGTTTGCATTGGCCCGCCTCCGTCCCAAGCGAGTTACCTGAATATTCCCGCAGTGATTAGCGCCGCGGAAGTGACCGATTCCGAAGCCATCCATCCAGGTTACGGCTTCCTCTCCGAAAATGCCGATTTTGCCGAACGCGTGGAGCAAAGCGGGTTTGTTTTTTTAGGCCCAAAACCCGAAACCATTCGATTGATGGGCGATAAAATTAGCGCCAAGGCTTTTATGAAAGCCTCCGGCGTGCCTTGCGTCCCCGGCTCTGATGGACCCGTTCCGTTGGCGCCCGACGAAATCTTAAAAATGGCTAAGCGCATAGGCTATCCCGTCATCATTAAAGCAGCTGGCGGTGGAGGTGGCCGGGGCATGCGTGTGGTGCATACGGAAGCGGCGCTGTTAAATGCGGTTAGCACCACCCAAAATGAAGCACAAGCGGCGTTTAGCAACGCCATGGTGTATTTGGAAAAGTATCTTGAAAACCCCCGCCATATTGAAATTCAAGTTCTAGCCGACACCCAGCGTCACGCGGTTTTCCTGGGCGATCGCGAGTGCTCATTGCAGCGCCGCCATCAAAAAATTCTGGAAGAAGCGCCCGCTACCGGCATCACGCCCCGCCAGCGAGATAAAATTGGCGAGCGTTGTGCGGAGGCCTGCCGCAAGATGGGTTATCGCGGCGTTGGTACGTTTGAATTTTTATACGAGAATCGCGAGTTTTATTTTATTGAGATGAATACGCGTTTACAGGTCGAGCATCCGGTTACGGAAATGATCACCGGTATTGATATTGTGCAAGAACAAATTCGCGTGGCAGCCGGCGAAAAGCTACGTTTTCGGCAAAAAGATATTCATTTTCGCGGGCACGCGATTGAATGTCGCATTAACGCGGAAGACCCTTACACATTTGTACCCTCGCCCGGGCGCATCACCCAGTATCATAGCCCCGGGGGACCGGGCATACGCATGGATTCTCACGTCTACCATAATTATGTGGTTCCGCCTTATTACGATTCGCTGCTCGGGAAGCTCATTGCCTACGGGGAAACTCGTGAACAGGCTATTGCGCGCATGCGCACTGCTTTAAGTGAATTGGTCATAGAAGGGATATCCACAAACTTAAACCTGCATCAAGATTTACTCCACGACGCCGCTTTTCTACAGGGTGGAGTAAGTATTCACTATCTAGAACAGAAGCTGGAAAAAAAGCGTAAAGATCGTACCTAGGGGCATGGGCTGGCAAGCGCTTAAATTCCGAGCAAGCGCCGAGGAAGCGGCGAGTTTAAGCGAGCTACTTTTAAGCGAAGGGGCGTTGTCAGTCGCCATAGAAAATTCCGACGAATTCGATGCGCTTTTTCAATACGAATTAGCCGAAGACCTAGTGTTATGGCAAGACAACACGGTAAGCGGCCTATTTGATGCCACCGTCGATGTTGCGGCGGTAGCCGCACGCGTCGGCATTCGTGACTTTCTCATAGAAAACATTGAGGAGCAGGACTGGGTGCGCAAAAGCCAATCGCAATTCGCCCCCATCCAAATTTCGCCGCGCCTGTGGATAGCGCCCAGTTGGCATGAGCGTGTAGACCACAACGCCACAACGATTGTCTTAGACCCGGGCTTGGCGTTCGGCACCGGCAGCCATCCATCCACCCGCCTATGTCTGACATGGTTGGCCGAGCATATTCAAGGCGGGGAAAGCGTGCTGGATTACGGCTGCGGCTCGGGTATACTGGCGATTGCCGCGGCGAAACTGGGCGCGGCCCGGGTATCTGGGGTGGACATAGACCCGGTCGCCGTAACCGTTGCCCAAGAAAACGCCGAAAAAAATAAAATCAGCGCCGAATTTTTTACCGTGGATAATTTACCCGCCTTTACTGCCAACGTGGTTCTTGCCAATATTCTCGCTCAGCCGTTAAAAATGCTGGCGCCAGTACTCGCGGAAAAAACCGCGCCCTTTGGCACCCTGGTTTTATCGGGAATATTACGTCGGCAAGCCGAGGGCATAGCGCAGATATACGAAAAGTGGTTTCAAATGCAGCCACCCATCTTTGCTGACGAGTGGGTGTGTCTAATCGGCGTAAAAAAGAGCGCGCGATGATTACCCACTGTCCCCATTGCGATACCTATTTTCGGGTTAGCGCCGAGCAGCTCGCGGCCCATGACGGACAAGTTCGTTGCGGGCGTTGCACCGAGATATTTAATGCCTTGGAACGCTTGGAGCAGGATGGCGTGAATTTGCCGGCTACCCCGATTGCCTTAAGCGCCAGTGAGATAGCATCAAAAACGCCGCGCCACAAAGAGATCATCACCGCGCCCACCAAGTCTACGGACAGCAATACTCCCTTGTCGGATATTCCGTCTGAGCTGCCACGCAAAAAATCCACGCGGCGCCAACCTCGCAATTTAAATAAAACGCCATGGCTATGGCTGGCTGGTATTCTATTTCTCATTGTTACACTTGCCGCACAAGGCGCATATTTTTATCGCAACGAGCTGGTCGCACATAACCCACAATTGCGTCCTCTTTTGGAAGGACTCTGCCGAGGATTGCAGTGCGAAATTGAGCTGTTGAAAAACCCGGATTTACTCAATATTGAAGCGTCCGATTTAGTTAGCGACCCCACTAACCCGGATATCATCACCGTGAATATTACCTTACGGAATCGTGCGAATTTTCCCCAGGCCCACCCCTTGCTGGAATTAACTTTAACGGACCCCCAAAACGTGCTGGTGGCCAGACGCGTATTTAAGCCCAGTGAATATATTGGCCCGGGGGTTTCGGTGGCGGCGGGGATGCTGCCAAAAAGTGAAATCGTTATTCATTTACGTCTGCAACTGAATAATTTGAAGGCGGCGGGGTATCGGGTCTATGTGTTTTATCCTTAATTCCCATCCGAAATAAAACGACTATTGCGTTCGCAGGCGGGCGGATTCGTTACTGGCTTGCCGGCCGTTTGCGGAGCGAGCCTTTAAACCCCATCTTCTTCTGCCCGAAGTGGATGCGAGGGCCCTCGCCGCAAATTGTATTCTCCCAGTCGCCTCATTCTTGTCGCCTTGTTCTGGGTAGTCGCAATGAAACGAGGTAGCTTCTCAGGCTTTAGGCATCGGCTCGCTATACCTAGCAAGCCCCTCTAACAGTTTTTCGTGGATGCCGCCAAACCCGCCGTTGCTCATGACGACGATTTGGTCACCGGGGTTCGCGGTACTAACAACAGCGCTAATCAACTTTGGTAAATCGGTATAAACTTGCGCTTTTGATTTTAATGGCGCCAGCGCTGCTGCAACGTCCCATTCTAAATTATCCGAATAACAAAAAATTCGATCAGCCAGTTGTAGGCTTTCCGCCAAGCGGTCTTTCATGACCCCCATTTTCATGGTAGCCGAACGGGGTTCGATTACAGCTAAGATGCGCTGTCCGGGGGCATGGCGGCGCAATCCTTCGAGGGTGGTGGCGATTGCGGTAGGGTGATGGGCAAAATCATCGTAGACCTGTATTGCCCGCACCGTGCCGCGCAGCTCCATGCGACGCTTAACATTTTTAAATTCCCCTAAGGCTGCAAGTGCGATGGCCGGCGGGACGCCCACGTGTCTTGCCGCCGCTATCGCCGCCAAGGCGTTATGTTGATTGTGTTTTCCCTGGAGTTGCCAGCGAAGCTCGCCCTGCGCTTGATCTTTAAAATAGACTGGAAGCGCAGCGCCATTGGGGGCGCAATTCCAGCCATCATGGTTTGCAAAGTACTCTAATTGCGACCACATACCGCGCGCTAACACACGCTGTAAATTCGCGTCTCGCGCGTTGCTGATAATTAAGCCATTTTTTGGGATGAGCCGCGCGAAATAGTGAAACTGGGTTTCGATCGCTGCCAAGTCTGGAAAAATATCGGCATGATCAAATTCGAGATTATTGAATATCGCGGTGCGCGCCGCATAATGCAAAAACTTGGAACGCTTATCGAAGAACGCTGTGTCATATTCATCGGCTTCAATTACAAAAAAAGATGAGCTTGCGAGCCGCGCCGACACACTAAAATTTTGGGGGATGCCGCCAATCAAAAACCCGGGCGCCATCCTGGCGTATTCCAATACCCACGCTAGCATCGATGCGGTGGTGGTTTTGCCATGGGTGCCCGCTACCGCCAAGATCCACTTGTCTTTTAAAACATTTTCTTTTAACCACTGCGGACCAGATATGTATGGCAAATTTCGATCGAGGATTTCTTCCACCAAAGGGTTGCCCCGTGAGATGACATTACCGATTACATATACGTCAGGTTTAAGTTTAAGTTGGTCGCTGCCATAACCTTCTATGGCGTCAATACCCTGCGCGAGAAGCTGCAAACTCATGGGCGGGTATAAGGCTTTATCGCAGCCGGTGACGCGATGCCCCGCTTGCTGCGCAAGCACTGCCAAGCCGCCCATAAAACTGCCGCCTATACCCAGAATATGGATATGCATTAGCGAGAGCTCGTGCGCTTCAAAGGCAACACGGGCTGCCAAATTTTTCCCGAAATTAGAAGGATATTCATAAGAGTTCCCATCCGGATAAGGTTATAGATTTTATGGGCGCCGCTTCAGGTATTGTCGATAGCGCGTCTAAATAATGCTATAAAGGGCGAAGTACGTCCACACAATTATGGTTTTAAAGGGCTAAGGCACTGGCGTGAAAAAAATATATACCGCAGCGAATCTCGCAGACGCACATATTGTCCTCAATCTTTTGCAGAGCGAAAACATCGTAGCGCATATTTTTAATCAACACGCCCAAAGCGGCATGGGAGAGATTCCTTTTACGCATGCTTACCCCGAAGTGTGGTTAACGGAAGATAGCGATGAGTCGCGTGCGCAAGATTTAATTTACACATATCAATCTACCCCTGCGGGGAAGAATTGGCGGTGTACAACTTGTGGAGAGGAGAATCCCGGAAACTTTGAATTGTGTTGGCAGTGCGCTAAACCTAAGCCATGAACTTTTCTTCCGCCGAGAGAAAGTACTTGGCATCGCCGTTATTTAATGCCTACCACCCACTAATGGGAAGCGCCGTCCACGAATTTCAATTGGTGTCCTCGTTGGAGGCCTGCAATCAGATGGCCCGGGAGAAATTCATCGTATCCGGCGGCGATCGACCGATTCGGTTTGTGCCACCATCTACTGCAAAGCGTGACCCCTACGAGGTAACAATTTTCCTTACGGGCGAAATTGAGACGCGAGAAGCGGCCCGGCATGACCTTTTTAACGCGTGGGTGTGGCTTACATTTCCAAAAACCAAGGCTGCCGTTAATGCGGGGCACTACTACGCTATGCAGGCTCGTTCCCCCCAGGCGCATCGCAGTGGAATTGAAGACGCCTTAACGCTGTTAGACGAAAATGGCGTTGTGGTGGTGTGTAGTGATACCGAGTTAATTAAGCTACTGAAAACTGCGCAATGGAAAACACTTTTTTGGGAGCGTCGCGCGAAAACCGAAAGCTGTATGCGAATCTTCCTATTAGGCCATGGTTTGCTGGAAAAAGCCCTGCGCCCTTACGTCGGCATGTGCGCACACGGTGTCATACTTCCTGTTCAATCGGAATTCTTGTCGCTGGATTTAGCCGACCAGCTAGAATCGGTAGATCAGTTGTTGGCCCATTATTTGGCGAAATTCGGCCCAGATTTTAATACCCGAGCCTTGACTGCCATACCCCTGCTTGGGTTCCCCGGTTATTTTGCTGATAATACTGCGGAAAGTTTCTACGATAATCTTCGCTATTTTCGACCAAAGGAAATGGTGCAGAAAAAAGGGCGGGCTTAAGATTACTGAGCAGATTACTGGTAATAGTCGTCCTGCTCGCCCCGCGGGCTCTCCCGAGAACCCTGAACACTACACCGCCGCGGGAATGCCGTCGAAGCACATCCGGGTTAATCGGTACGTTAGCGACCCAAAATTAATGTGCTCAGGTGAGTGACTCTTCATCCGGATACGTTTCCTGGAAGGGCTCAGAAAAACTCGCAGGTAAAGGCGAGGTGACGTCCTCCTTTTGTTGTTGGAGCGCCCACATGTGCGCATAGGTCGCACCTTCAGCGAGTAAGCTTTGATGGGTACCCCGCTCAATGATGCGGCCATGATCCATAACTAAGATCTCGTTTGCCTCAATGACGGTGGATAAGCGATGGGCAATAACCAAGGTTGTACGATTTTGCGCAATTTGCCGCAGTTCGGCCTGAATTGCCTTTTCTGATTTAGAGTCTAATGCGGACGTGGCTTCGTCGAAGATTAAGATTTGCGGATTTTTCAGCACGGTGCGAGCAATCGCCACCCGCTGCTTTTCACCGCCCGATAATTTAAGGCCACGTTCGCCTACGGTCGTATCATAACCGTCGGGCAAGCTGGTAATAAATTCGTGAATATGCGCCACGCGCGCCGCTTCAACGACTTCATCACGCGACGCATCCGGCCGCCCATAAGCAATGTTATAAAAAATGCTATCGTTAAAAAGCACCGTGTCCTGGGGCACGATGCCAATATGGCTACGCAAGCTTTTTTGTGTAACCAAGCGTATGTCTTGGCCATCTATACTAATTTGTCCGCTGTTAACATCATAAAACCGAAACAGCAGCCGTGATAACGTGGATTTGCCCGCGCCACTAGGGCCGACTACCGCAACCGTATGTCCAGGCGGAATTTCAAAGCTAACGTCGAACAAGATTTGTCGCTTAGCTTCATAACTAAAATTAACTTTCTCAAAGCGTACAGCGGCTTTGGTGATGATAAGTTCCGGCGCGCCCGGTGCGTCGGCAATTTCGGTTGATTGAGCGATTAAACCAAACATTTTTTCCATGTCAGCCAAAGAGTGCTTAATCTCGCGGTAAACAAAACCCAAAAAATGCAGCGGCATATAGAGTTGCAGCATAAAAACATTGACTAGTACCAAGTCCCCTAGGGTCATCGTGCCTTTCATTACGCCGTTTGCGGCAAGCAACATCAGTATCGTTACGCCTATGGCGATGATAGCTGACTGGCCTGCATTTAATGCCGCCAAGGATGTCTGATTGCGTACGGCTGCTTCTTCCCAGCCACGTAGGTTCTCGTCATAGCGATTTGCTTCATACACCTCATTGCCAAAGTATTTCACCGTCTCATAGTTGAGCAGACTGTCGATGGCTTTGGTATTGGCCTTTGAGTCCATATCGTTCATCGTGCGGCGAAAAATCATGCGCCATTCGGTGATGATTAAAGTAAATGCAATGTACGCAACTAACGATGCACTGATGACAATAAAAAACCAAATGTCGTATCGGGTTAAAACAATTACCGCAACCAGCGTAATTTCAACCAGCGTGGGCAAAATATTAAAGAGCATGAAGTTCAGCAAAAAGCTAATGCCCCGCGTGCCGCGTTCAATATCGCGAGACATCCCACCAGTTTGACGGTCTAAGTGAAAGCGCAGAGCGAGTTCGTGTAAGTGTCGGAATACTTTTATCGCTACACGTCGTATCGCCCGTTGCGTTACTTTTGCGAAAATGGCGTCGCGCAATTCGCCAAATAAGGAACTGGTGAAACGCAAAGCGCCATAGCCGATTAACAAAAAAATTGGCAAGGAAAGCATAGCTTGAGGCTTATTTAGACTGTCGACGATTTCCTTTAAGACCAGCGGCACCCCGACATTAGCAAATTTGGCAAGAATTAACAGTGTCAAAGCAACGACCACGCGCAAACGAAATTCCCATAAGTACGGTAAAAGGGAACGTATGGTTTGCCAATCGTTGCGGTTGCTGGGCGGTTTGCCGGTGTGGGTGATGCGCATGGGCGTAGTATAGTCTCTAAGTGAGGTTTACCATTTTAAACATAACATGAAGAATGAAAAAAAATTTGGACCCAGCGTTGAATTGTCTGAGTGTTCCGTGCTGCCTCATGCAGTGGCAAAAAAAGAGTGGCCCATTTTAGTCATTTTAGCTGGCATCCAATTTACGCACATCATGGATTTCATGATCATGATGCCCTTAGGCCCGCAATATCTTCGTTTGTTTGCCATTAGCCCGCAAGAATTTGGATTTTTAATATCGGCTTACACTTTTGCTGCAAGCGCCGCGGGCTTCATTGGGGCCTTGTACATAGACCGCTTTAATCGAAAAAGTGCGTTACTCATTCTCTATGCCTGTTTTGCCGTTGCTACGCTCGCCTGTGCCCTAGCACCCAATTACGGATGGTTGCTAGCTGCGCGCTCCTTGGCGGGCGCTTTTGGGGGTTTAATTGGCGCAACGGTTTTTGCTATCGTTGCTGATTTGATTCCGGAGTCGCGACGCGGGGCTGCCACAGGCACCGTCATGTCGGCTTTTTCCCTGGCAGCGATTGCGGGCGTACCCGTGGGATTATTTTTGGCCAATCATTTTAACTGGCGAGCACCCTTTATATTCCTCACCGTGCTTGTTATCGTTTTTCTAATTACTGCGCGGCGTGTGCTGCCCGAACTGAAAAGCCATTTATCAGATGCGCCACATGCGAGCGCGTTAGCGCACGTTCGCGAAGTCTTTTCTCAGGGCAATCATTTGCGCGCCTTTTTACTAATGGCCATGCTAATGTTTGCGGGCTTTTCGGTCATCCCTTATATCGGTCCTTATATGGTCGCGAACGTTGGGCTAAGCGAAACGGATTTGCCCTACCTCTATTTTAGTGGTGGCTTAATGACGCTATTCACCGCGCGCTACTTCGGAAAAATGGCGGATCGTCACGGCACACGAAAAGTATTTATATTGGTTGCGATGGTCTCCATCTTACCGATTCTGGTGCTAACCAATCTGCGTCCAACGGGTTTGCCAATGGCAATTGTGATTATGACGGTGTTTATGGTATTCGTTTCCGGGAGATTTGTGCCCGCCATGGCCTTAATCACATCCAGCGTCACTGCGCGCTTGCGCGGCAGCTTTATGAGTTTTAACGCCTCCGTACAGCAAATGGCAGCAGGTCTGGCGGCCCTGACCGCAGGTGGAATAATAGGCATATCACCGGGCGGATTGCTCACCAACTATTGGGGCGTGGGCCTCATGGCAGTCTTTTTTACCATTTGTTGCATGTTGCTGGTAGGCCGAATTAAGCCGGCCTTTTGACTTATTAAAAGCGTGACGTTAGGATGAAGCGCTCGCTCATGTAAGAGGTCCGCCCATATTTTCCTTTCGTAAGAATAAAACCAAAGCCCGGCATCGCGCCTTTGAGCCCCCCACTTTTGAGTTAATAAGTTCAGCCGGAGGCGATAAAGCAGTCCAACTCAAGGGCGCATGGAATCTAAAAGGCTTTAGTAAAAACTTGCACGCGATAGAATCGCAGCTCCTCGCTCTCGGGGATCAAGCTGCGCTCAGGTGGGATTTAACCAAAACTGACTTTGTGGATAGCGCCGGCGCACTGCTATTGCTGCGCGTCTGGGGTGGTCAGCGCGCTGCCAATTTACAACTGAATAGTGAGCACGAAGCAATATTTGCCCGCGTGCAGTCTCAAGGTTCGGCACCTATCCGCAAAGTTCGCTATTCTCCGCTTACGCCCATATATGTACTGGGTGATGCGATGTTTTCGTTGGCCACCCATTTCAAAGGCGTTTTGACTTTGTTTGGCCAGTTGGTACTCGATACCTTTTTCCTTTTTCGCCATCCCACGCAAGTTCCACGGCGGGAACTGTCGGCTAACATTTATAAAATGGGAGCCCGAGCGTTACCCATCACCGGTTTGGTCGGTTTCCTCATCGGGGTGGTGGTGAGTTATTTATCGGCGCAACAATTGCAAGCGTTTGGCGCGGATATTTACATCATTAATATTTTGGGTGTGGCGGTAATGCGCGAATTAGGCCCCCTGTTGGCGGCAATATTAATCGCCGGCCGCTCCGGTTCTGCTATGACCGCCCAATTAGGCGTCATGCGCGTAACCCAAGAGTTGGATGCCTTGGGGGCGCTGGGCATATCCCATACCATACGCTTGGTTTGGCCTAAGGTCTTGGCGTTGACCTTAGTCTTACCGCTCCTTATATTGTGGACTGATCTGGTAGCGCTAATAGGTGGCATGATTACCGTTAACCTGCAGCTTGGTATCAGCTTTAGCCAATTCATTAATACCTTGCCGGACGTGGTGCCCATTGGCAATTTATGGTTGGGTGTTTTTAAGGGCGCGGTCTTTGGCGGTTTAATCGCGCTGATCGCTTGCCATTTCGGGTTAATGATTAAACCCAATACCGAAAGTTTAGGCGCGGGGACGACTGCATCGGTGGTGACCGGGATTACCATGGTGATTATCGCGGATGCCATTTTTGCAATTCTTTTTTCTAATGTGGGAACTCGATTTGGCGGCTAGTGAATGCGTAATTAACATGGAGCACGTGTGGACAACGGTGGGCAAACACGTTATCCATAAAGACATTTCTTTATGCATACGTCATTCTGAAATTGTGGCCCTAGTTGGCGCTTCAGGGAGTGGAAAAACAACCCTTTTACAACAAATGATTGGTTTGCGGCGGCCTTCCAAAGGAAAAGTAACGGTTTTTGATTTAGCGCTGGATAACGACGATGAACATGAGCAGCGAACGCTGCGCCGTCGCTGGGGGGTGTTGTTCCAGCACGGCGCGTTGTTTTCCGCCCTAACAGTTTTTGATAACGTCGCGCTGCCCTTACGCGAAACCAAGTTTTTGGACAAGGCTATGATCAATGATTTGGTCATGGCAAAGCTAGCCATGGTAGGCTTGGAGGCTAAAGATGCCGATAAAATGCCCGCACAACTATCTGGGGGAATGGTAAAACGCGTGGGACTAGCAAGGGCGCTTGCGCTAGAACCGGAACTCTTATTTCTAGATGAGCCCACGTCTGGACTGGACCCCGTTTCCAGCGAGGAATTTGTCAAGCTGATGGAAACTCTGCAGCGGGAGCTGGATCTGACTATAGTAATGGTTACCCATGATCTCGAAACCTTGGCGGCCTTAGCGGACAAAATCGCCGTCTTAGCCGATCAACAGCTCGTAGGCTACGCCTCTTTACAAGAAATCTATAAAATAAATCATCCTTTCATTCAAGAATTTTTTGGCGGCACGCGGGGTCAGCGCGCGCTGCATGCCTTTGGAGTGATTTAATGGAAAATCGCGCGCACGCTTTTCTTGCCGGTGTTTTTACCATCGTTTTTGGAATATTGCTTGCCCTAGCCTATTTTTGGTTTTCCGGGAAAGGGGAGATACGCAACCCCTATTTATTAATCACGGACAAATCCATTTCGGGCTTAAATAACCAGGCTTCGGTACGTTATCGGGGCGTGGAAGTAGGCAAGGTACAGTCGATTAAATTCGACGAGCGCCAACCTAAGTTCATTCAAATAAAAATTGCCGTTGACGAAGAAACACCGGTAACCAAGAGCACGTTCGCGCAACTAAAGTATCGGGGCATTACGGGTTTGGCGTACGTTGAGTTAAACGATGATGGACGCGATCATACGCCATTGCCCACCAGCAAAAATGCACCCGGGGTAATTAAGTTACGTGCATCGTTGATAGACGAAGTGAGCGCCTCCGGCCAGGAATTAATTGGTAGCGTGACGGAATTAACCGATCGCTTGAACATGTTATTAAACGATGAAAGCCAAGCTAACGTGGGCCGAATCTTGGTGAACATCGAAGCGGCGACACAGCGCTTAGTGGTTGTGCAAGACTCCTTAATCCCGGTAATTAAAAATCTTCCTGATACGACTAAAAAAGCATCCCGGGCATTTGATCAGGCTGAACGTTTTTTTGCAAACGCCACCGATACCACAACGCGTTTAAAAGAAAGCATAAAAAGCTTTGATGCCGTGGCGCAAAGCGCTGAAAAGTTAGGGTCCACAGGGGAGAAGGTGGCAAACGAAGTGCTCACCAGCACGCTGCCGCAGATCCGGGAGTTGGTCAGTAACCTAAATCGCACTTCCCGCAATCTCGATCGCATCTCTGGCAATTTGCAAGATCGACCACAAAGTCTAATTTTTGGTAAAGAGCCCGCCATCCCCGGTCCCGGTGAGGCTGGCTTTGCCGCTCCCAAGTGAGGTCGCATGAATAAAAACAAGATATGGAGTCTCTTCGCAATTCTATTTGCACTGGGTGCTTGTTCGATCTTGCCATCCGATAAACCTAAGGACCTGGCCACTTACGATTTAGGTATATTCCGTCCTCACGATGTGCCCACAAAGTTAGCGACCCACTTACTAATCCCGGACGTAGAAGCACCGCAATGGCTGGAAGGCCCCGGGATCTACTATCGTTTGGGGTATCAGAATCCGGCGCGGCTGCAACCCTATGCCAACAGCCGTTGGGTCGCTGCCCCTGCCTCCCTCATTACTATGCGCTTGCGGCAACGATTCGCCCAGGCAACTTCTAAAGGCGCGACGACGAGCGACAACATTAGCCGCGCTGATTACGTTTTACGAGTGCAAGTGGAAGAATTCAGCCAAGTTTTTGATACACCCACGTCCAGTTCGGCGATCGTGCGTATGACGGCAAGTCTAGTAGGCGGGAAAGATAAACTGCTTGTGGCGCAAAAAAGTTTCAACATCACCCGCAAAGCCGAGACTGCAGACGCGCCCGGTGGGGTACGTGCACTGTCTGAAGGCACCGAGGATGCAATAAGCGAAATTTTGGATTGGGCTGTAAAGACTGTAAAGTGAATTCACATGCCTGAGCAGGAGATTGGAGTCGAATAAGGTTATAACCATCGCATTGATTTGTCAGGCCACGGACAACTCCGACCCCGCATTTACACCCAACCAAAACCCCATATCCTTTTCAAGGAATTCATCCACCGGCATGTAGTGGGATCCATCACAGGAAAAAGTTAATCCCACCATGCCATTCATAATATTTACTGAACTTGATCGCAGATAAATGGTTTCGTCGGCGAATCGTAGCGCTTTAAATTGTTGGAAGGTTTTTATAATTTTTTCCGGAGAAGTTTTCGCGTCCACCGGATAAACGTGCACGGGGTAGGCAAGGCACAGCTCGGGATCGACAATTTCTTCCACGCTGTGGATACGATAATTGTAGGGATCTTCAAGCAACCAAAAAGAGCAGCGTCCGCTGGAAAAATGAATTTTACAGTGAAATATGCCGTGACCGCGCATCAGCCGATCTATGCGGTCCAGCACAGCATCGATGTGTTCGTCGAAGAGGCTTTGCGTTCGGCTTTGCATAAAAACCGTGCTGCGTACCCCGGGGTCGCCGCGAAACTGCTGCCACTTTAACGCAGGCGCCACCGTCCCCTGGGGGTTAACTAAATCGGCTAAGGCGAAATCTGCGGCTATAAAACCCAACAACCGCCGGTTACCGTCTACCACTGCTTGTAGGGCCGTCACGCACTCGGTACGCGCATACATGCTAAGGTAAACCGACGACAACATGATCCCGCGGAAGGGCAGGTGGTTTTTAAGATAGGGTCGTTGCGATAAATCCTTGCCTCGCCAAGAAGGATCCACCTTATCGGCCTGGACCATCGAAGAGACTTCTATGCCATTTACGTCCCAGGCGTAGAGCAGGTGGCAATGGGGCACGGAACTAATGCTTTTAATGAGTGCATTATCGAGTTGATCTGCATCATCCCAGCACAGTGCGCATTGCTCTGAGATTTTAGCCAAGGGGGCGCTGACAGCGTCTGCCAATGCTGCTTTGGTAGCCAGAATGGTATGCTGTAAATCGGTCATGAGGTCATCCATGCAATTGCTATGCCCAATTTTATTGAATTACTAGCGTTTATATCACAGCTTTATGACCCGAAGTTTATATCATGGGCCAATAAGTTCGGCACCCGATAGCGGCGAATTCGGGGCCTAATCGGTGCTGGCTGCTAGCGCTTATCGAGGGGGCGTTGCTTTATAAGTTTGTTCAAGAACAGCCCGCGCCGCTGGATTCAAACTGGGATTGCTTAGCGCCTGGCGTACCAACTTGACACCATTTAATATCGCAGTCTGATATTGCGCATCGTCGCTAAGAAAACCCAGGCGTTTAGCGTCGCCGGGTAGATATACGCGCTCGGCTACGCATTGGACCGCTACCTCGTCCGCTTGCTGGAATTGATGATCGTGCATTCGAATATAACTAAGCGGGGCCGCTAAATAGCCGAGACTGCCTTTTGCCAGTAGCCGTAACCACAAAGCGAGGTCCGCTAGGCACGTGTATTGGCGCTGCTCAATACAAAATAAAGTACCGCCAAGCAGATCAATATCAGACTTGCGGAACATGGTAGCGCTGGGTTCACCAACCAGATTCACGCTGCGCAATAAAAGGTGATTGGCGAAAGACTTGCCATCTAGGATGGAATCCTTTTCTGCAAGCGCTTGCGTCGCTGCGGAATCCGGAAGAATTTTACCGCCTTCATCAATAATTTGACGACGACTACAAACTAGCGTTAAGCGTTCACCAAATTTCTCAAAGGCCGCAACCATTTTTTCTACACATTCCGGGTGCAAGAGATCGTCATGATTTAAAAATTTGAGATACTTGCCACGCGCCAGGGAATAGCAGCGTGCGAAATTTCCGTGAAAGCCTAAAGCCGGTTGGTTGCGAAAATAACGTATCTTAACGTCGCCATACGTGCCTACCAGCACCTTTACATCTTCGTTATCCGAATCATCACAGACAATGATCTCGAAGTCGACCGAAACCTGGGCCAGAGCGCTGGCCAGCGCAGCGCCAAAAAAACGCGGGCTGCGCACAGGCATCAGTACTGAGACTAAGGGTGAATCCACTAGTAGTTTTTAACTTCAAGCAGGTGAGCATTTAATAAATAAGCCAACCCTTGAGCGCCCCAATTCATAATGACGTCATGGTTCCAGCGCACGACACCGCCAAAAAAGGGCGCAATAGCATTGATCCACCTACCCGTGGTGCGCACCTGCCAGTCGTAGGTGATCAGGGTGTTGCCAGAACGCGAGTCCAACTTCCAACAGCCCGTGCCTTGTACTCCACCGCTTGCGGCCCCACCCAATTCTACGATGGGCTGAACTTTAAGCGCACGCATGTCAAATTCTAATGTATACGGCAACACACTGCGCCAAGCGTAACGCCGTACGTTACCTATGCCATTACTGTCGCCAGGCTCAATCTCTGAAACCTTCAAAACCCCGCGCCACCATGTTGGCCAGTTTGTAGAATCAACAATAGCATCCCACACAGCCTGTTGAGGGGCCGAAATAACCCATGTCGAAAAGAAGTGGTATTTAGGCATTTGTTCAGCGTCTATTCAGGTGAGGCTCTTAAAATAACAACTAATTCTTGTGGTTTGTTTGTTTCATTACTTAAGGAGAATGTCATGGTACCAAAAATTCTTTCCCGCTTAGCATTAGTTTCTGTGTTTGCTGTGGCTGCCTTACCGCTTTCAGTTCATGCCGAAGATGAAAAGGAAAAGCATGGCGCTTATCGTTATCGGCAACATGATTTTGACAGCCGCCATGATCGTTTTCACGACCGCTATCAGGATCGCCATAGCCGGTGGCATCACAGAAATCAACCCACTCACCCGTTTTATTATCGGCATGATAACCGCCCCTATCGGCATTATGATGGCTACACTTATTATCAGCCCTACGTAAATAGTTATTACCAACAACGTAACGATGGGTGCAGCTTTATTTATGATTTTTACGGAAGAATAGTGCTAGTTTGTAACTAGTTATTCAGCGTCGGTTCAGTTGCCCTCAATTATGCTGGCAACTCAACTAACCAAAGGAGATTTAAATGAGTAAAATTAAAAGTAAAATCGGTATCGGGGTCTCAACCGCACTATTGTTTGGTTCGGCCGTAGCTAATGATTATGTGGATAACGCCCGAGTGCGCAGCGTTACGCCGGAGTTCCAGCGCGTTAACGTACCTCGCACAGATTGTTACAACAATTATGATGGCCGTGACACTTATTATAACGAGCGTTCTACCCAAAGAGGTATCGGTGGATCCATTATTGGTGGGGTCGCTGGAGCGTTGATTGGTAGCCAAATCGGTAGTGGTAATGGCAACCGTGCGGCCACAGCAGCTGGTGCTATTGCCGGCGCGGTAGTGGGCGACCGGGTGCAAAACCACCATCGTAATGACGGCTATGTTGTCGCCGGTAATACGCGCGACTGCCGCACTGTCGATTATTGGGAAAATCGTACCACCGGTTACCGCGTGCGCTATGAGTATGCGGGCCGCGAGTATACGACCGTGCTACCATATGATCCCGGCCGGAATTTGCAGGTTCGAGTGTCGGTTGAACCGGTGGCGAATGCGTATTCGACCAGTAACAACCCTTACTCCAGTTATAACCAATGGTAAAATTGGCTGGCCTTAGTGAGGCCAGCTTCCCTAAAATGTTAGGAATTGCGATGAGACGATTTTTTTTAGGGTTGATGATGATTGCGGCCTTGCCGCTTACCACATGGGCGGGCGAGTATGAAGGTCGGCGCTATTCCCGCCCGGATGAGCAAAATCCACCCCCGCGGTATGAAAGTGCCCCCCCGCGGTATGCGATTGGGGAGGCCACTGATATGGTTCAACGCCGCACGGGCGGTCGTGTAGTGGGTGCCAATCCGGTTAATGTGCAAGGCCGGGGATCGTATCGCATGAAAGTGCTGACGCCGCAAGGCGAAGTACGCATACTTCATGTTAATCCCGCGACCGGTGACTTAGAATAAGCGCCAAAGTGCCCCGGGGGGGCGGAAGCACCCCCCGTGAGTTCGCTTGTCGCCGCAAAAAGAAGATAATCTCGGCATGCGCATTCTTATCATAGAAGACGAAGAGGGATTACGGACTCAGGTCCAATCACAGCTTCGCGCCGAGGGCTACGAAGTCGACGGCGCCAAAGAAGGCAAAGAAGGTTTATATTTAGCGACAGAATTTCCCTATGATGCGGCCATAGTCGATCTTGGCCTGCCCAATCTTTCCGGCATTGAAGTCATCCGGCGCTTGCGCGCACAAGGAAAAACCCTACCCGTTTTGATTTTAACTGCGCGCAGCCGTTGGCAGGAAAAAGTTGAAGGCTTAGAGTCGGGCGCGGATGACTATCTGGTCAAACCGTTTCAAATGGAGGAATTCCTGGCGCGCGTTAAAGCATTGTTACGCCGTGCTGCAGGTAGCTCCAGCGCGCAAATGACGTGCGGTCCGATTACCCTAGACACGCTTTCGCAGAAAGTCAGTGTTAATGGCAGTGAAATCGAACTCACCGGTTTTGAG
Source organism: uncultured Burkholderiales bacterium (assembly GCA_964473355.1). Classification (GTDB taxonomy): domain Bacteria; phylum Pseudomonadota; class Gammaproteobacteria; order Burkholderiales; family REEB80; genus CAYYOS01. The sequence goes on from CAYYOS010000005.1 coordinate 21,350, forward strand.
TACCGTTTGCTGGAATATTTGATGCGCCACCGAACGAAGGTCGTTTCAAAAAGCGAGCTCACCGATTATCTTTATGCACACGACGATGATCGCGATAGTAATACCTTGGAAGTTTTTATCGGCCGCTTGAGGCGCAAGCTCGATCCCGAAGGCGGGATGCAACCAATAGAAACGCTGCGCGGCCGCGGTTATCGGTTTAATTTAGACTAGAGCCATGTCGCTAAACGCCCGTATCTTGTTTTCAGCGACCTTAGTAGTAATGATATTTATCGGCTTAACGGGATTTGCCTTGGAATCGGCATTTCGCGATAGCGCCGCTGCGGCGCGCCGCGATCGTCTCGAGGGGCAATTGTATTTATTATTAGCCGAAGCGGAAGTCGCGGAAGACGGCCGACTCGAAATGCCCGCTAATCCCACCGAGGCGAGGCTCACTCTGCCGGGTTCAGGCTTGTATGCGCAGATTTCTGATGCCCAGCAGCAAGTTGTTTGGCGGTCCCCCTCTACGTTGGGCTTGGCTATCCCCTTTCATTTCAAACTTAATCCCGGGCAAAGTTATTTTCAAGAAGTAGAAAACAGCCGCGGCCAAACCTTCTTTATCTTTAGCCTGGGCATTAATTGGTCCACCACGCTTAAGCAATACCGATTTACCTTTACCATTAGCGAAGATTTAAAAGAATTTAACGCCACGCTGGCCCGCTACCGGAAAAGCTTATGGGGCTGGTTGGGTGCAATGGCAGTGTTATTGCTATTTGTGCAGGCGGCGATTTTGCGCTGGGGTTTGCGCCCATTGCGGCGCGTGGCAGTAGAACTTGCCGCCATTGAAGAAGGTAAGCGCTTGAGCCTAGAGGGCACCTACCCAAAGGAATTGGCGCGTTTAACCGACAATATCAATTCCCTCATCACCCAAGAACGAGCGCAGCAAACGCGTTATCGGAATGCTTTAGGAGATCTTGCCCACAGCTTAAAGACCCCTTTGGCGGTATTGCACGCGACGGTAGCCAGCTTACAAATCGATGCACAAGCTAAAAAAGCCATAGACGAGGAAGTGCTGCGCATGAACAATCTAGTGGAGCACCAATTGCAGCGCGCCGCTACAGCAGGCGCTTCGCGGTTGGCCACACCCATTGTCATTGCCCCCGTCGCAGAAAAAATCATTAAGTCTTTAAACAAAATTCACGATAAACGCGAGGTGCTTAGAAGAATTCAAACCGGGGCTTATTTTCGCGGCAACGAAGGCGACTTAATGGAGTTGCTGGGAAATTTGTTGGATAACGCCTATAAATGGGCGCGCACTAAAGTGTCTGTGGAAATTACCTATGCGCACGGGAAACTTAGCTTGCTCGTGGAGGACGATGGCCCGGGTATTGTTGCGGAAGATGCCGCGCGTATCATGCAACGCGGCGAACGAGCGGATTCAGCCACGCCGGGGCATGGGTTGGGGCTGGCCATTGTGCAGGATATTGTTCAGGCCTACGGGGGTGAAATTGAAATTAGTGGAAGCAAATTAGGCGGTTCGCGTGTAAGCGTGAGTTTTACCCAGCGCTAGTTGTTATACGGCAAGCGTGAAGCGCGTCTGGCGAACTGGGCGGCGAGAGCGAATGTAGGTTTGCCTAAGGATCCACGTCGCTTTGGCCAGATTCTTTGCTGGGGGTGAGGTTTTCGTCGTGCTGGATAATTGCGGAACGTAAATCCAGTAGCGCGTCGTGCAATGCCGCTAAGGTATCGCTAGCTTCAGTCTCACAAAGGGCGCGGATGCGCTTTCCAGCTCAATATTGAGGGCGCAGGCTTGGCCGGTGGGGTCTATGATGCCCGGTGCCAGTTTAGTGTGTGCCGCGAGTGCCTTGGCGTGATTGGTAAAAAAGGCTAGGTCATCGACGTTTACAGGCCCAGCCAAAGCTGCTTGAAGACGCTCATAAAGCTCTGGTAATTTCATACTGGGCCTTTGTCGAGAATATCGCTATTCTATGCTCTTTTGGATTTTGTTCTAGCCGGATACACTTACCAAATTGCTAGAGATGAGGGACCGCCATGCCACCCGAACCACTCACCATTGAAAACACCGCGCGCGATTTAAGCCTGGAAAAAAATTGGACTACTGCAGTGTATGCGCTGCAAGCGTTAGCCATCATATTAGGCATAACCTATCTCGTGGCTATTATTATCAATTACATCAAAATTGATGACGTGCGCGGCACCTGGCTGGAATCGCATTTTCGCTGGCAAATACGTACGTTCTGGTATAGCGTCCTGTGGGCTGTGATAGGGGGTTTAACCGTTTTTATTTTTGTGGGTTTTGTTATTTTAGGTGTCGCCTCGGTGTGGGTGATCTATCGCGTTATTAAAGGCTGGATGCGTTTGAGCGAAAATAAGCCTATGTATCCCGAAACCAGCGTTAATTAACGCCGATGCTCAAAGCAAAACTCGAAGCGGTAATTTTGGATGTTGATGGGACGCTCATTGACAGTAACGATGCACACGCGCATGCGTGGGTTGAGGCATTCGGTGAGTTTGGTTCGAAGGTGAGTTTTGAGAAAGTGCGGCCTTTAATTGGCATGGGCGGGGATAATTTAATGCCGCTGGCCAGCGGACTGCAATCGCAAAGCGAATTAGGTAAAAAAATAGAGGAACGTCGTGGCGAAATATTTATTGAGAAATATCTCGCTAAATTAAAACCTTTTCCGCGCAGCCGGGATTTGCTCTGTGAGATGCAAAAAGCCGGTCTGGAGCTCGTCGTTGCCAGCTCCAGCGGCAAAGATGGATTAAAGCGGCTATTGGAGCAGGCCGGCGTCGCCGATTTAATCCAAGAAAAAACCTCAGCGGACGACGCCAAAAATTCCAAACCCGATCCCGACATCGTGAAAGCGGCACTGCAGAAAAGCGGTCGAGCAGCGCGTAGCGCGATCATGTTGGGCGACACACCTTATGACGTCAGCGCGGCGGCATTGAGCGGTGTGGCCTGTGTCGCGCTACGTTGCGGAGGCTGGGGTGATGACGCCCTGGCGGGGGCCGTAGAGATCTACGATAACCCTGCGCATTTGCTGGAAAATTTCCAACGCTCCATTTTTGCTCGCGCCCGCGAGCAAAAATAAGTACTATCATTACTATGCCTGCCTTAGATAAATTTATTATTCGATTTGATCATGCGCTGCGTACGCTTTTTGCCCCGGCTGTGTCGACTCGCCCTTCCCCGGCGATGACCGCCACTGACGCTGAATTAACAGCAGACGAAAAATCGCTAGCGACCAAGCTCATGCGCGTAAACCATAGCGGCGAAATTTGTGCGCAAGCGTTATACGAGGGCCAAGCGGTAGCCGCACGCAGTGCGCAAACTACGGCTTTGTTTGAAACTGCGGCGCGTGAAGAAACCGAACACCTAGCTTGGTGCGAAAAGCGAATTAAGGAATTAAACGGACGTACCAGCCTGTTAAATCCCTTACTGTATGGTGGCTCCTTTGCGATTGGCGTATTAGCGGGCGGCCTCGGTGACAAATGGAATCTTGGCTTTTTAGCGGAGACCGAGCGCCAAGTTGAACGTCACTTAGCCAAGCATTTGGAACGCTTGCCCAGCCGCGATCAGAAATCCCGCGCTATTCTTTACCAAATGAAAATTGATGAAGGACGGCACGCGAGTAACGCCGAGCATCAAGGCGCACATCCACTGCCCAAACCCATACGCCTATTGATGACCCTAAGCTCAAAGGCCATGACTAAAACTACCTTTTGGATTTGAGCCCAGTGACACTTTTCGCGCAAAATCTTGCCACCTTAGAAAGTGTCGAAAACTATGCGCGCATGGAGCTTTATGGCGCCGGCGCTGAGCCTGTGGCGGTGATTGAAAACGCGCCGCACAGCAAAGGCTCGTTGCAAATCTACTATCATGTGTCGCTAAAGTGGGGGGGCGTGGGCCCCGCTGCCGCTAAGCGAGCCTTAGAGTTATTTGCCGAGCATACGGACGATGCCAAACGGCATCCCGGCAAACATCCGAATATTGATCGCTTGTTTGAAATTATCGAAAAAGATGAATATTATTCGGTGCGGTGTTATCCCAAATCGTAGGCGCAAGTTTGCCTCGCATATTATCCCGCTTCTATAACCTCAAAATCGTAGGTAATTTCAGCGGTCTTCGCCAGCATAATGGAAGCTGAGCAATATTTTTCATGGGATAAGCTAATGGCGCGATTCACTTGTTCGGCTTTAAGGTTTTTACCTGTGACAATAAAGTGAAAATGAATTTTGGTAAAAACTTTTGGTTCCTTTTCAGCGCGTTCCGCTTCTAATACTGCTTCACACGCGATAATCTCCTGACGCGCTTTTTTTAAAATCATTACCACGTCAAAAGCCGTGCAACCCCCCGTACCCATGAGCAGTAATTCCATAGGCCGGGGCCCCAGATTGCGCCCACCGGCTTCCGGCGCGCCATCCAGAATAAGAGCATGGTTGCTGCCGGATTCAGCTAAGAAAGTGACGTTTTCTATCCATTTTATGCGTGCGTGCATGGGCCATCCTTAAAAGTAAAAACGTCTTATTGTATATCGAGACCGTTACCCCATCGTGGAGCAAAGGTTGAGCTCAAGTCCCTGGGCCTTGTTGCATGACGCAATTCTTTACGCATACAATGGAATGCGCGCGTTGGGATGCATGCATCTCGGCGTTGTTTAAGCAATAAGCCTATTCCAGGATCGCAAATGATTGCTACCCGCCATTTAAGTAATCGCCACTCATGCCTCACATAAAACAGGAGGACAATGCTCTCGCCAAGGACCAGCCTTCCCCGGTGAAGGGAGCTTATAAGCTACCGGCGCTGCGCGTCTTATCCGAAATCACCAGTAGCCTTAGCAGTGATAATAATCTAGAAGATTTGCTTGAACGATTTTTAGAAACCATGATTAAACTCGCCGGTGCGCAGGCCGGTGCTGTGCGCGTGGTGTCTGCAGAAGGCACACATATGCGACTGGTAGGCGCTATCGGTCTGCCCGACGAAGTGCTGGAACGAGAGATGGATATTACGGTAGAGTGCGGCGTATGTGGATCAGCCACTCGCGAACAGCTCATACACGAAACCACCGATATGCATGTATGCCGGGAAAATACGGGTTTAAGTTTTTTTGGCGATGAATGCCGGCATGTGATCGCCGTGCCCTTGCGTCACAAGGGCAAGACTTTAGGTGTTTACAATCTTTATATGAGTACGGACACACCCATCCCTGAAGAGGTATCCTTGCTTTTTTTCTCAATCAGCGAGCACTTAGGGATGGCTTTGGAAAATGCGCGTCTTACTCGAGAGAATCTGCGAATCACGCTGATGAGTGAGCGGCAGATGCTCGCTAATGAAGTGCATGATTCCCTAGCGCAAACGCTGGCTTACGCCAAGATGCGTATCAGTTTGTTACGTGAAACCATTAACCAGCAAGATCAGGCGTTGGCAAATAAATTTTTAAACGATGTCGATGGTGCGCTGGAAACCGCCTATGACGGCTTACGCGAACTGCTGGCGCAATTTCGCTTCCGTATGGATCCCCGCGGCTTGGTGCCGGCGGTGCAAGATTTAATTCAAAATTTCTGCGGAAAAACCGACGCAGAAGTGCATTTTGATAATCGCGCGCCGCATTTAAATTTGAATCCCGATCAAGAAGTTCAGGTTTTTCATATCATCCAGGAAGCGCTCGCAAATATTTGCAAGCACGCTCATGCGCGGCAGGTGAAGGTGATTATCGAATCAACAACGAGCCTCAACACGGTCACCATTGAGGACGATGGTGTCGGTCTTTACAGCAAGGCGCCAGATCAAAGCGGTTTGCATTTCGGACTAAATATTATGAAGGAGCGGGCACAAAGCCTAAAGGGTGAACTTATGGTTGAAGCTCGAGCGGGCGCAGGCACCCGCGTATTGCTGACATTTCCCGCGACGACGCGGCATGTAAAAAGGAAATGACGACGCCGGTGCGCGTGGGGCTAATTGATGACCACGCTCTATTTCGTATGGGCCTCGCGGAATTGCTAGAGCGCAACGAAGCGATTCATGTTGTGGGGATCGCTGGCAACGCGGAGGAAGCGCGTGCTTTGTTGATTAAAGAAAAACCGGATGTGGTGCTCATGGATTTGCATATGCCGCCCACAAACGGCATTACTCTGCTGACGCAATTTAAGCTGGAAGCGATCGATATTCCCACCATTATGCTCACCGTTAGCGATGCGCAAGAGGATCTCAGTATGGCGCTGCGCGCGGGGGCCCGAGGCTATCTGCTAAAAGATATAAAGCCCGACGAATTGGTGCACGCCATCCGGCGGGTGGCGGAAGGGGAGACCGCCATTGCCCCCTCCATGACCCAAAAATTGGTTAACTTATTAGCTTCAGGTCTAGCACCCGTGCAGCCAGGTCCCTTGAGCCAATTAACGGGACGAGAGCGAGAGATACTGGCTTTTCTTGCTCGTGGAAAGAGTAATAAAGTTATCGCGCAAGCATTGGATATTAGTCACGACACCGTAAAACTGCATGTACGTCATATATTAAGCAAGCTGAAACTTTCCTCGCGTGTCGAAGCCGCGGTGCTCGCTGTTGAACAGCAGCTCGACCAGAACCGTACGCCACCGGCAAATTAACATGGATTTGTCGTTCCCGCGAGAAGCGGGAATCCAGGCTTCTATATTAACTTGTCGAGGGTGGGCCGATCCCTAATTCGCCCTTCGGGTTCCCTCGCCTGCTTAAGCAAACTAGGCTTGCGCTGCTCGGCGGTAGGGCAACAGCCCAAGTCAAACCCGAACCCAAACCCCCTTGTCACCATAAGGCTTTGGTTATTGAGTTACTGCTCTGGGCTTTATCCCGAGAACCCCGCGTCAAAAATTTAAAAAATTCACTGGACATTATCAAATACCCCATGTAATCATGCCAATTTCATAATCTTCCGGGCGCGACGCCCTGAGGGGAGTCTTCCTATGTTACTCCCATTGTTGGCCAGTCTGTTCCTGGCCTGTCTTTCCTTCCCTGCCTTATCCGCCACGCTCTGGTTTAGCAACGAGCACACGCTTTATCACATCGATAGCGAAACCCATGCGCGCCTACATACACTAAAGCTCGATGAAGTTGAAGCTTTAAGTGCTGATAAAGCAGGGGGCGCTTGGGTAATCAATGGCAAGAAGCTCACACATTTAGGCGCAGACGGCGTAACACTTTTAACCCTTGAACTTAAAGCCGTGGGATTAAAAGAAGCGGACCACTTAGCAGTCAATGCCGTTGACGGAAGTATTTGGGTCGCGGATGAAAAAACCCTACTGCACCTAGATGTCTCAGGACAAATTCGTCATCCCGTTACCATCCCCGAAAACTTAAGGCACATCGTTGTGGCACTAGACCACAGTGTCTGGCTTTTAGGAAATAAACAACTCCTGCATTATTCTGCCACGGGCATCAAATTAAAGGACATGGATTTAAAGGGCTTAGTTAAAGAAGAGCCGAAAACGATGCTGTTGGATGATTTACATGGCTACCTGTGGTTGGCCAGCGAAAAAGCACTCACCCAACTCGACCTTGCTAATCTTAACTTAGTAAGACGCGATCTTAAGCTGGATAAAAAAGCGGAAGGCTTTACCCTCGATCCCAAAACCGGGACGCTGTGGCTTACCTCTAAAGATCAGCTCCTCGCTTATGATCAAAATGGGTTAGTCATTAAAACGTTTACCCTGGAAGCCTTAAACTTAAGTGAGGTCGAAACCTTAGCCTTTGATGCCACGAGCAACACCCTTTGGCTGGCCGACAAAAAGAATCTCATCCATTTAACCACCAACGGCGAGCGCCTGAATACCCTGGCCGCGTCAATTGAGCACATTGCACCCGCGCTCTTTACGATTACCCCACTCATAAAACTAATCAACCCCCTGGGAGATGTGCTTACTAATAATCCCACCCCGCGCATCACCGTAGGCTATGACGCAATATGTATCACGACGCCATGCGGTTTGAAACCGGCCTATTTTAGTACCTATACTTTGATTGCCAGCCTATCCGGTAACAATGTCAGCGCCCTATTTAATTTCGATCCCATAACAGGGCAAGCTAACTATACCCCGGTCATTAAACTCTCCGAAGGCGTCAACCTCTTCTCCGCACAAGCGCGAGATAGTTTTGGTCAAATGTCGAATACTGTGAATGCCAGCATCACCATTGATACGGTGCCACCTATGTTCCTGAATCTCAGCCCCGCCGATGGTAGCGTTATCACCGGGAACCAAGTCACGGTTCAAGGCAAGGTAGATGACGTGGGTGCCTTAGTCACGCTGGAAAACTTAAGCCAATGGAATGGTATCGGACAAAATCCCGCCATACAAAACTTTAGCTATCAGCTCACGCTAAAGCCCGGACTTAATACTATCCAGTTAAGCGCCATCGATCCTGCAGGGAATATCGCCACGCAAACGCTTCGTCTTACCTATACGCCAAACGCGCTGACACTCACTCTGCTAAGCCCGGTTTCCGGCACAGCGGTCAGTGATGACCAAATGCTGGTAAGCGGCACCTTCCAAGGACCCCTAAACACCGGCATCACCGTAAACGGCGTAGTGGCAGCTATTTCCAATAACCAATTCTATGCCACCGTTCCTTTAAATGTAGGCACGAACACCCTTACGGTTATCGCCACTACAGCGGACGGTACCTCGGTCACGAAAACTGTGGATGTAACCAGTAGCGGCGCCGGGCCGATTACGGTGACAGCGGAGCCCAAAAACGGGGTAGCACCACTCCAAACCGGCTTTACCGTGACCAACAATACTGCCAACGTCTTTACCAAGATCGAAGCTGACTTTAATAACGATGGCGTCACGGATTTCACCGCGTTTGATATCACCTCACCGATTGAATTTACCTACGTCACACCTGGCGTCTATCAAGCTAAATTTATGGTGACTGACAGCTTAAATAACGTTTACACCAAGACAGTGCTGGTTACGGTGCAAGACGCTGCGCAAATGGATCAATTGTTCAAATCGATCTGGGATGGGACGAACAGTGCGCTTGTTGCCAAAGACAAAGCTAAAGCGCTGCGATACCTGAATAGGGGGGCACAAGCGAAGTATGAGCCGGTCTTTGAGGCACTTCTCCCCGACTTCCCAACAATCATCGCCTCATATTCAGCGTTACAACGTGTTTCCATCTCAGACGATATTGGCGAATATGCGATCAACCGTTCGATCAATGGGGTAGATAGCATTTTCTTTATTTACTTCTTAAAAGACGGTGATGGTGTGTGGCGTCTGGATTCAATGTGATGACGTACTTATGAGGCATGCGTTATTTCGCGCCGCTTTTCTGTTTGCCATGCTAATTCCATTGCAAGCTTGCAGCTTGGTCTATAAAGCCGAACCCATTCAAGCATGGGTCGTGGATGGGGAAACCAATCAACCCTTGGAAGGCGTGATTGTCGTTGCGCATTGGCAATTAAAAGGTGGCCTGGAAGGCGGTAATCCGGTGGGACAAATGATGGTAATGGAAACGGTGACCGACGCCAAAGGACGGTTCTATTTCCCAGGGTGGGGCCCAAAGCCACGCTCGCTGAAAGGCCGGCTTAAAACCCGGAGCCCGGGAATACTGCTATTTAAGAGCGGCTATGAGTATAAGGATTTGGAGAACGAGTTGAACAACGAGAGCCTGCGGGGAGAACTCAAACAGCCCTTGCGTTCGGATTGGGATGGCAAGACGATTAAGATGGAGCGGTTTGGGGGGACGATGGAGGAGTATGCCGATCATCTTTTGTCTTTTAATATTTCGGTGCAGTCAATCTACCGAGAAAATTGCGAATGGAAAAATATTCCTCGCTTGAGCGTTGCAATGCATAAGCAGGAGAAAATATTCCGTAAAGAACAGATATTGAACTCACTTCATTCTATTGAAGACCTTCCTAATAAAGGTTGCGGATCGGCCAGCGAGTTTTTTAAGGAGTATCTAAATTGAAATCAATTGCATCAGCGGTTTTCATGACCGCTTTACTCGGATTTTCGCTGTCGCTGCGGGCATATGAAGTGCAAACGCATGAGGAAATGTCAGAGCGCGCGATGAATTCGTCAAAAATCGCCAAAGATCAAGAGTTACTTAAGAATTTTGGTTTGAAGTCTCTAGCAGAAAAACAGAAATTTCCGAATTCAAATAATATCGAGCAAACCATCCGGGAGCTTTTTCGTACCGGCGCCAACTTCGAAGACACCCTCTCCGCTGACCGCCCCCGGAATCATTTCTACGACCCCTTAAGCAGCGAGCCCCTCACGATATCAGGTAAGGCAGTGGGGTCGACCTCGCCTGATTGGGCACTGGAAGATAAAGGGCAGATTACCGGCACCCTGGGTTTCGGCAAACAAGAATTTTCTTATCGGGATGCACGCGAATACTTTTTTAACGCCCTGACGCTGCCCGGTAAGACCGATCGAGAAAAGAATTTTGGCTTGACTTTCCAGACTATCGGCATGGTCATTCATCACGTTCAAGATATGGCTCAGCCACAACATGTACGAAACGACCAGCATCTAGAATTACCTCCGCCAACCGGACCCCTGGCAACCGGGTTTTGTAACCTCAGCCCTATCCTATGTGGTCTATACTTCGCCGCTCAGAATCCAAGCTTGTATGAATCCTCCAGAGGTGAGATCGAAGCTGCCGATGGATTTTACGCGTATAGGCTATGACATCAGCAGCGCACAATTTACGGGGACTTTCAATCAGCCGCGCAAGTTCTGGGAGTTCCCCACGGGCGTTGGGCTGGCCCAATTCACCAATGCGAACTTTGTTTCAGCGGGCACTAATTTCGATACCAATACATTTAATTTTCCATTGTTCACGCCGGCTCTGCGCTCGGACATGGATATACAGCAACTGTGCGCCACCGCCAACCCGCCGTGCCCCAATCCAAACCTCAAAGGTACGATGACATTTTACGGCAATTGGGTAGATGACCGTTACACGGGACAGAAGATGCTGAACCCTATGGCCAGCACCCATTCAGTATTCGATGCCGAGCTAAAGAAGGCAAAATCAAAAAATCTGTTTACTTTAAATCGATTTAATTTCGAGGTGGCGCATGGATTCTTGACCACCCGCGCTGTTGCCTACTCCGCGGGCCTCATTAACTACTTCTTCCGTGGCAAGATAGATATGCAGCGTGATCGCGATAACTTCCTCGCCTACAGGATCCAGAACCTAGGCAAGGAGATGATGAACGGGACATTCCGCTTGTATTATGACGATGAACAGAACAATCGTCATCTCGTCAAGACGTGGACAGGGGTCACGATCGACGCCGGATCGGAAAAAGGAAATTTCACCTTTGACGCCCCGACCAATCCTAAACCTAAGAATCCCGACGAATACTTACTGGTGTTTGCCGGCGAGATGGGACAGGAACGCCCGCAAGGCAATTCACCGGGCGCGGTAGTCAGCGCTGTGGTTAAAGCAAAACCCTTTGTTTTCTTTTCTGGCTGGCGGATTGATACGGACACTGATCCCATTTGGAGTGGCAGCCTCATGTTGTTCAACTACACGATCCCGGAAGATCTGTTGCTTGAATTTCAAAATAATTTCGCCACCATTGAGATGTTTATTGATGATGTTTTGATTCCCAGAACCTGGATAAGTCAGGGCGGCTGCCATAGCAACCTTTATTGCCCTAGTGTTTTTGGGCAAACCGCGGATTTCGTCATGGAATGGCAGGTTCAAACTATGATGGATAATGGATTTGTCGTTCACCATGGATCTTCATACTCCACTGTCGGATATGGCCTCGCAGACTGGGACAATCTTCACCCGGAAGTTTGTGGACGTGTTCTGAGTTCAAACGGGTTCTATTTCCTGAACTATTCTCCGTGGGTGCCGCACAAAATGAAGCTTATGATTTCCGGCAAGCTCGCATTCGAGTTCATGGTTGAACAAGGGCCTAATTTTCAGGCGGTGCTATCGCAGACTAAGAACGTTAGAATACACACCAAGCAATGCAGGTTGGCGCTTAAGCCGTAGTGCGCAAAATGGTTTATCAACCGCGACAGCACTTACACTTAAGGGGTGGGAGCACTTAAAGTAGCACTTACACTTAAGGGGTTACTTATAACACTTAAGGGGTCAGAGCGGTAAACGCATTAGCGCTTGGATTGGCGGATGGCTCTTTACCCGGAGTACTTGGACGAAACGGGCAAAGCTTATCGAAAAAAACTATTGGCTGTTGGGTGGTTATTTTATTGATGACTGCAGGGATTCAGGTGGTACCAAATTAATCGTCTGTCCGGTCGCTGCGTAAAAACTCAAAAGCAAACCAAAAAAGGAGAGCTTACAAAACCGGAAAATCAAAATAGGTATCCGGATAGGGCTCATCTTTTAACGCAAAATGCCACCACTCTTTCGGATGCGGTTCAAAGCCAAATTTATCTAAGAAGGTTCGCAGCAGCATTCGGTTGGCGCGCTGAAAAGGTGTAATTTCCACATAACTGGGCCAGGAGGCGGGTCCGAAAAAATCAAATGCAGTGCCCATATCCAAGTCTTCGCAGGGCATTCCGGGGAAGCAAGAGACCAACGTTAAATCCAGTGCACTGCCGCGGCTATGGCTAGATTTGCGAGCGAGGTAACCTTCTTTAAACAGGTCTTGTTTTTCTAATTCAGGATAAAACTCTTTCTTCATCCGCGTGTCCTGCGCGTCTTCAGCCCAGGCTATAAATTGGTTTACAGCTTGCTGCGGACGGTAGGCGTCAAAAATTTTTAGCTTCATATCAAAGGCGTTTAATTCATCGTGAGCACGCTTCAGTGCCGTTGCAGCTTCTAAAGTTAGAATGCCGCGTGGCTTTATATATCCCGCTATCGGTTCTCCGATAAAATTGTGGGCCCCGGCGTAGGCGAGCTCGATAATTAGATCGGGAATAAATTCGTCGAGATAGACAAAGCCTGCTGGCATAACCGCAGTTAAGGGTGGTTGTACGTCAGTATTCATGGCACATCATCCCCTACGTTATTTTAAGCGACGCGGTCATAAAATCGGGCGCGATAGATGAGCCGCTTTTGTTGTGCATCGTCTTGGAACGCCGTGCGATCGTGCAGAATGTTGTTGCAAATTAATCCCATGCCCGCTTCCAGCCGCGCATGGAAAATATAGGGTGAAGGCTGCGCCAATAAGTTTGCTAGAAATTGAACTGCAGCTTGCGTTTCTGTTGTTGCCTTCCAAACGATGCTGCGGGTACGCGCGGTGTAGCGCATGTGCAACGAGCCATCAGCATGTTTGCTGAATACCGGGCCCGTTTGGGCGGGACGAGCGACCCCTTCTTCATCCTCGCGCGCCGGAATAGTCATGGCATTCGGTTCCATTAGGGCAGCGATGAAATCAGGATTTGCGTCGCGCAGCAAAATATAGGCCATTTCATGATCGAGCAAACCGTTGTCCCCGCCTTGGGCCGCGGGCTGTACACAGTGCAACTGAAACGCGGCGATGCGCGCTTCGGTAACATTGTAATAGCCATCGGTATGCCATTTTAGGGCGTGATTGCTGTACGGAATATAATTTTGCCGCGCACCTTGGCTTGCCACCGCTAAGGATGTCCAACCGTCTTCATCCGCCAGCAAATTATGATCAAGACGCACCAAGCCCAGCTGCTGGGCGATGCTGCGGGGTATAGATTTATCGGGCGGATGGGCCGAAGACGTTGCATAAAAAACCATATTAGTTTTCTGGCAGTGGCGGCGCAATGCGCCAATCTCGGCTGTACTCAGCGCGTGGGGGTTTTTTACTTGCACCAATAACTCTTCGCCGCGGCTTGGGTAATTATGTAGTTTTTGATCGCGCCAACGGCGATAAGCGCTGTCATCGGCTAAATCAAATGGGTCCGGCGGCAAGCTATGTTTAGGCTTGCTTAAACAAGCCATCCACGGTTTGCTTAAGCGTTTCTAAGGCTTGCGGTGCTTCCAATTCCATTATCTGATCGATAAACCAGGGTTGATCGCTTTTTTCCA
>CAYYOS010000006.1:0-12129 GCA_964473355.1 uncultured Burkholderiales bacterium
ATACGATACTATCATCATGCCGAATTACCGCCGCGCCTGGCACCCAGGTGGCACTTATTTCATTACGGTTAACTTGCTTCAACGTAAAGACAACGACTTGCTTGTCCGCCATATCGATTTATTGCGTGACGTCGTCCGCGATGTTCGCCACCGTTATGCGTTCGCAATTCATGGCTGGGTTGTTCTTCCCGACCATTTGCACTGTATTATTGAGTTACCGGAAGGCGATGCGGATTTTGCCGTGCGCTGGCGTTTGATTAAAATGAACTTCTCGAAAGCGTTACCACGCACCGAGCAAATCTCGAAGATTCGTGCGAGCCGTGGAGAACGCGGCATTTGGCAACGGCGTTATTGGGAACACCTGATTCGCGACGAAGCAGATTTCATCGGGCACATGGATTACGTGCATATCAATCCGGTTAAACATGGACTAGTCCCTCGCGTGGCAGATTGGCCGCATTCCACGTTTCATCGATTAGTCACGGAAGGCGTTTACTCATTGGATTGGGCGGGTGGCCCGAACCAGTTAAGTTACCCCGATTAACCTTCGGCGCAATGCCCGTTGGTTACTGCGCCCTACTCAACTTTTTTGTTGATGCCGCTCGACATGCTTCTTAAATACCGCTTCCAATTCATCAATCGCTTCCTTGGCGGGCACGCCTTGGACGATGTGTTGGGTCATCACGGCTGAAGTTTCGTGCAACAACTTGGAGCGTTCTAGCATCGGATACGATGCCATCAGGCGCTTAATGGCTTTGACTACGGATTCAGATTCCGGGCGAGGGATGGGTTCTGGTATCGCCATCGGCACCTTCTCGCTACGCGATTGCAAAAATAGCATGAAGTCCAGAAGCATTTGTTGTTGTTCCGTACTGAGAGAGGAGTAGAGCGCAAGAAGTCGTTTTTCCTCAGGACGCACTAGTCTTTAACCACATTTAAACTAAACACCGGCATTTTGCGGCGCTCTTGCATTAGATCCAGCGCGCTGACCAAGGCTACCACCACCTTATCGGTAACCAAGCGTGTTTCCTCCCAGTTTTGCCGTGCTTCAGTTAAGAGTTCGGCAATATTCTCCGGTAGCGGACGGCGCGCTTCCATTACCATATCTTCTATCATGCCGGGTTTAAGTTCGGGTCGAAACAGCATGCCGTAGCTTAGCTCATCGGAACGGATTGCCAGCCAATTGCCGGCGTCATCCACCACGATAGGCTCCATGCCTGAAGGCAAAGTGACGCTACCGTTATACAGCACCAAAACTTTGTGCCCATCTACTGCAATAGCTAAGGGATCTTTTTCTCCGGCTGCGGTTTTCCGAGCGATGGTCCAATAAGCAGTGTGTTGCGGATCCTCATACACTTGTCCGCCCTCGTATTCCGCTAAGAGCAAAGCGCCAAACCCTATACCAACGATGGGGCGCTTTGCATGTTTAAATACGCCGATTAAACGCAGCTCATCTTCCACCCAAGGGTTGGCTTCGTGGTCTGCGGTTGGGTGCGCGCCGCCCAAACTCCATAGCGCATCAAAGTTGAAGGCGCTGCCGGGCAAGGATTGACCAACAAAGGGACGATAATAGGCGAAACCGATGTCGCGGGTTTCGAGTTGCCGTTCGATCGTGCCTAAGAATTCTGAATAACTGTGTTGCACGACCAAAAACCGTTTCATTTAGACTTAGATCCCGTCCCTGGGTTAGGCGTGGATTCTGTTGTGCGTTTCTTTAATGTGGTTGCGGAAAATTCTAGAAATGATAGCAGCAGACGGGATTGAAATTTCTCCCGTGCATAAACTAAAGTTAGTGGGCGTATTAAGGGTGGGTCGATGGGAACAGCGACAAGATCGCCCAGTTTCAATTCTTTAAGAATGGTCGCGCGGGAGACGATGGCGATGCCTAGGCCCGCCTCTACTGCGCCCTTGATCGCCTCGCGGCTGCCCAATTCCATGACAATGTTTAGATCTTCCGGGGTAATACCGGATCGCCGAAAATACGCGTCGATAACCTGACGCGTGCCGGAACCGCCTTCGCGGCTCACGTAGGGTTCTTCTGCAAGTTGGCTAGCAGTCACCGCACTCAGTTTTGCTAAGCGATGGTGGGGATTGCAGATTACGACGAGTTCGTCGTTGCAACACACTTCGGTGACTAAGTGAGGGTGCTGCGACGGTGCTTCCACTAACCCGACATCCAAAGTGTGATCAACTATTTTTGATTCAATGGTTTCTGAATTGGCTACGGTGAGGCGGGCCTGCACCTGCGGATACCGCGCTTTAAATTCTCCCAACATGCGCGGTAGCATATATTCCGCAATCGTGGTGCTGGCGCCGATTAATAGCGCGCCGCTGATTTGATCGGTTAATTCTCCTAAGCGCGTCTCCATTTCCGAAGAGAGCGTTAATATGCGTTCGGCGTAATCGAGCGCAATTTCTCCCGCCTGCGTTAGGGTAATCTTGCTGTGACTTCGTTCAAATAGGCGCGTGTTGAAATGCTCTTCCAACTGCTTCACTTGAAACGTGACAGCCGGTTGCGTCATAAACAATAGTTCAGCGGCTTTGGTAAAGCTGAGCTGCTTGGCCACAGTGTAAAAAACTTGTAAACGGCGGTCTGCCATGGGTTAACTTACTTATGTTAAGCTTTAAGCGACGATAATTACAATTCAATCATACTTTTCAGCTTAAGGGTAGCACGATTGTGGAAGCATGGAAAAAGTTAAGTATAGCGAGCGAGGGCTTGCAAAGCGCAAATATCGAATTGGTTGCGCTATTGAAGAAACGCCGGACCGCCTATGCGTTGTTGGCAGTTTTTCCCCTGGGCTTGCATCGTGATTATCTTGAAAATAAAGTGGGCGCATGGGCTTATCGATTTATCACTTTAATCGCGCTGGTATTGGCGTTGTCTGGGTATCAATTATTTGCGTTAAGTATTTTTGCCATGGCGCTCATTTTTGCCGTTTACGATTTACGCTGGATAGACGACGCGGTTGCTACGCTAAATAAAGCTGCCCGTATGAAAGTCTACAAAAAACCCGGCCTAACTGCCCCTAAAGCATTTCGCGGTCATTATGTGGATACGGAACTGGACGATTATTTGCAGGAAAAAGCAGCGGAGCAGCCCATGCAAGCGGCTACGCATCCGCGCCCAGCTAAGCGCATCCCTTCCTTTTCTGAACAGGAAGCCATGCTAAGGGAATTACAAAAATCAAAGCAAATTAAATAAGGTGCTGCTCGCCTTAAAAATCTTCGCTAAATGAGTGTAGGCTTTTATATTATTTTGGCGGCGCAGTTTTTATCCGCGCTTGCCGATAACGCTTTATTGTTTGCTGCCATCGCGCTGCTTGCAGTCCTTCTCTCGCCCGATTGGCACGTTCCCATTCTGCAGCAATTCTTTGTGATTTCTTATATTGTTCTGGCGCCTTTTGTCGGTGCTTTTGCCGATGCTATTCCCAAAGGCCGGGTTATGTTCATTAGCAACGGTATCAAGTTTATAGGTTGTTTAGGCATGTTTTTTGGTATGCCGCCTATTTATGCTTATGGCATAGTTGGAATCGGCGCGGCTGCGTATTCCCCGGCCAAATACGGCATTCTTACGGAGATTTTGCCGGCTCATAAATTGGTTGCGGCAAACGGCTGGATGGAAGGCTCGACAGTTGCCGCCATTATATTGGGGGCCATTGCCGGAGGTTGGTTAGCGGCGATAGATCCGATGATGGCGGTAGGCGCGATAGCCGCTATTTATTTATTAGCGGCGCTGTTTAATCTGTATATTCCCCCGGTGCCCATCGATCACAAATTGCCCCGCAAAAACCCCTGGTATATCTTGCACGATTTTTGGCATGCCTTTAAATTGCTTTGGCGAGATCCTCAAGGCCAGGTTTCTTTGGCAGTAACCACTTTGTTTTGGGGCGCAGGGGCCACCCTGCGTTTAGTGGTGTTAACTTGGGCCGCGCTAGCTTTGAACTTCCCGCTAGAAAAAGCTACGCAGTTGACTGCAGTGGTCGCCGCGGGCATCGCCGCGGGCGCGGTGGTTGCCGCGCGCACCATACGCCTGGAGCGCGCCGTCAACGCTCTCCCCGCCGGAATTTGGATGGGGGGCTTAACAATCCTGATTATTTTTGTGCACGACTGGCGCATCGCGGCTGTAATGCTATTTTTTATTGGCGCCCTAAGCGGCTTTTTTGTTGTGCCCCTCAATGCCTTATTACAACATCGTGGACACTTGCTTATGGGTTCGGGTCACTCCATCGCGGTGCAAAATTTTAACGAGAATATTGGCATTCTTGTATTATTGGGGGCGTATGCGCTCATGCTGAAAATGGAGTTGTCGATTAATACCATTATTGTTTTGTTTGGGCTATTTATCAGCTTCACCATGGGATTAATTTATCTTCGTCATCGCAATATAAAACAAGAATGAGATTGTTGGCCGCGTGGGAGAATTAAATAATGCCGCCGGACTCTGCTGCGCAAACGAGGTTGGTGGAACCCGTTTGGTTGATGCACTCGGTTAGCATTGGCAGTGAGACAACAAACTTACTTCCTTGGGCCCCCGCAGGAGTTACTTGCACTTGGCCACGATGCGCTTCTACCGCCCATTTCACGATGGCCAAACCCAGCCCCGCGCCGCTAGCGGACATGCGTGTCCCCGGCAGGCGCACGAATCGCTCAAATATGCGTTCACGATCTGCTTCTGGTATGCCCGCGCCAGTGTCCTGTACGCTAAGTATCACTTCATCCCGCACATGTAAACTGACTTCAATTTTGCCGCCACTCGGCGTATAGGCCAGGGCGTTATCCAAGAGATTCACAATTACCATTTCTAGCAAGCGGCGATCTGCGTATACAATAATATCCTTCCTAATACTAATCGATACGCCTATATCCTTATCTTCGGCCACGGGCAAAAACCGTTCGACCCAGGCGCCGACGAGGTCTGAAAGATTTGTCTCTGCAAGTTGAATAGGTATGGCTCCCGCATCGCGCCGCGCCAGTTCCAATAGCAATTCACAAAGATGCTGCAGCCGAGCAAGGTCTTCTAAAGCCGATTCCAAGGCCAAGCGATATTCGGACGCGGTTCGCTCACGCGACAGCGCTACCTCCATTTGCGTGCGCAGTACTGAAAGCGGGGTGCGCAGTTCATGGGAAGCATCCGCGGTAAAGCGGCGGAGCGCATTAAACGAATTTTCGAGGCGCTCGAAAAAACCGTTAAACGTTCTTGCCAATTCACCGACTTCGTCATTTCCATATACAGGTAGTCGCGGATGCAAACGTTGGGCATCCATACTTTGTACTTTTTCGATCATGCGGCGTAAGGGCTGTAACGAATAGGACGTGGCGAACCAACTCAGAACCGCTACTAATAGGATGAGGGCCGGAGAAAGCCAGAGCATGAGCTGAGCCAATTCGCGCTGGTTTCTTTGGTAGGGAGCCAGGGGCCGCGCTACCTGCACGACCAAGTAAGTGGCCCCGACTTGTATCGGCTTAGCGGTTAACCTGCTGCGTATACGATATTGTTCGTCATTGATTGTTATATCGCGCGATGAATCTGGTTTGTCCGTGCGTGGTCGTAGCAGTGCGTTAGCGAGCGGCCCGCCCTTAAAAAGAATATTCCCGGCGGTGGTGAAAATCACAAAACTGCTTTCTTGGAGGGGGCTTTCTAGGAGGGCAACTTTCCCGCTCGAGAGCGAGCGCTCTATCTTTTCGATATCTTCAACCAGAAGTTTATCTACACCCTCACGCACGCTCATTCCGAAGAGCAGCGTTAACACGACGCCCAACCCCCCTAGCACAACACACATTACCACTGCGGATGCCCAGGCCATTTTAGCGCGCACGCAGCTTAAGTTCATCGTGTTAAGGCACCTCCCCATCACTGAGCATAAAACCCACCCCGCGCACGGTATGGACCAGAGGCCTCTGTGGAAAGGTATCTATTTTTTTTCGCAGTCGCATAATATGAACGTCAATGACGTTATCTAATGGCGTAGCGCGGTCTACCCCCCAAACCTCGCGACCTATTGTTTGCCGGGATACGATTGCGTCATGATTCGCCGCCAACAGTTCCAGCAATTCAAATTCCTTAGGGGTTAATTCAATAGCGATGCCGTGGCGGCTAACCTTTCTTAATCGTACATCTATCTCTAGATCGGCAATGCGATAGCTAAACCGCAATTGACGCGCGGGTCTCGTCAATGCACGAATACGCGCAAGCAGCTCCGCGAAGGCGAAAGGCTTAACAAGGTAATCATCTGCTCCGGTATCGAGTCCAAGAACGCGGTCTTCTACCGTATCCCGAGCGGTCAGAATTAATACCGGAAGGTGAGGGTAAGCTTTTCGCAAGTGTGTCAATATTTCCAACCCATCTCTGCCCGGCAACCCCAAGTCAAGCAGGACAAGATCCGGCGTAAAGCTAAGCAAGGAAAATATGCCATCCTCTCCGTTTACAGCTAGCCGCACCCCATAGCCTTGTTCGACTAAACCGGCTTCCAGCGACCGAGCAAGCTTGTGCTCATCTTCGATCAGTAAAATTCCCAGCTTATTTTCCATGCCTTAATTTACGCGCGCTTTACCTACCCTGTCTATTCCTGACAAAAACTTCAGAAACAATTCAGTTGTGCTTTGCTTGCCGTCCGTGCAAATTTCCCTTATCTACCACTTCGGAAATCGGGATGCAAATCGCCTTGGGGAATGATGCAATTTATTGCTTAGCTACCTACATAGTGCGTCCAATTCTGGGCAACGGCAAATGACGCCAAAACAATCTTAACTAACATGGTAGGCCAATGAAGGAGGTACACATGCGCTTTATCACTGCAATCCTATTCTGCCTGACTTCTCAGTTTGTGTTCGCGACCGCGGATTATGCGCGGGAGAAAAAATGGGCCGAGGAAATTACGCCAAGCATCGTCGTTGGCGACGCCGTGCAGCTAGAGCAAAAGAATCACCACAAGTTTCTGGGCATTTACACTGAACCAGCCAAAGCTAAGATGGGCGTCGTGGTGGTGCACGGCACCGGGATACATCCCGATTGGGGTATGATCGGCACCCTGCGCCAACGCCTGCCCGATTACGGCTACGCCACGCTGTCTATTCAGATGCCGATCCTTGCAGCGGACGCTAAACCCGAGTTGCACCTTCCCTTGTTCCCGGAAGCGATGGAGCGCTTGCAGCTCGCCGTGGCGTTCCTAAAAGGAAAAGGACATAAACGTATCGCTATCGTCTCTCACAGTATGGGCTCACGCATGAGCCATAGTTATATGGCCCAGAATCCCGCGGGCGTCAACGCTTG
Organism: uncultured Burkholderiales bacterium; assembly: GCA_964473355.1. Taxonomy (GTDB): domain Bacteria; phylum Pseudomonadota; class Gammaproteobacteria; order Burkholderiales; family REEB80; genus CAYYOS01. The sequence continues at coordinate 7,274 of CAYYOS010000006.1, forward strand.
GGCGGCACTGGGCATGCCTGCCGCATTGGGCACTGGCGCCGCAACCACCTACGATGGCATCAAGGTTCCGATACTCGACCTCTACGGCGCCAACGATGAGCCGCAAGTCCTGGCCGGCGCCCTTAAGCGAAAGATCTCGCTTAAAAGTAATGCAACATCGAGGCAAATCGTCATTCCCGACACCAACCATTTTTTTGCTGGCCACGAAGACGAGATGGTTCAGGCAGTTAGGAATTTTCTGGATAGCCTGAAATAGCGTTTTTCCAATAATCCGAGTTAAAGCGAACAGACGTGGCGCTAAAAGAAGTTAGTGATAGCCTAATAGCAAGCCAAGAGCACCGCCGCAAACCATCAGGGACAACGGACCCACCCTTCGCCAAAGACCTAAAATGATCACCGTGGCGATCGCCATGACTATAGTAAGCATATCGGGCAAGGCCGCGGGCAGCATACGCACCAGGGTTACGGTTATCATTCCTATCACCACCGGACCGATGCCTTTGAGCGCCGCTTTTATCCAAACAATTTGTTTTACGCGATCGAACGCTGGAAGCAACGATAACATCAACATAAATGAAGGAAGAAAAATCGCAATGGCGCCTATCAGCGCTCCGGGTAGTGCAGCAACTTTATAACCGACAAAGGCGGCGATCATTAATATCGGACCGGGCGTTAACTGCCCCAACGCCAACCCATCTAAAAATTCCTGGCTATTTAGCCAATGCAACTGATTCACAACTTGTTCTTGCATGAAGGCCAACACACTTAAACCGCCGCCAAATGTAAATGCGCCCACCTTAAAGAAAAATAGGCCGACGTCTAAAATGCTAGCGCCCGCATGCGAGGTCGAGGCGACGGAGGCAGTAAACCATCCGCCAAAAAAATGCCACCAGCCCAAGCTCAGGGCGAGAATCAAAATAGCTGCTAGGCCTTTTATTTTTGATCCGTACAGCGTCACCCCCAGCGCACCGCCAAATAGCATGCTGGGGACAATGCCCAGAGGCGTAAACGCCAGAATTAAGACGCTCACTACCGCAAGCATGATTTGCTTAACATCCCTAATGGCCGCTTTACTTAAACGAAATATCGCGATAGCGAATATGCCTACCACCACAGGAGTTAGACCATAAAATAAATCACGGGCGCGTGGCAATTCTCCGTAGGCCGTGTAGGCAAAGGTGAGCGCCAGCATAATGATAAGTGCGGGCAAAATAAAACTTATGCCTGCCGCAAATCCGCCCCACCAACCGCCGCGAACATACCCCAAAAAAATCCCCAACTGCGTGGCACCCGGCCCCGGCAACATATTAACGAGCGCCAAACCTTCTACAAAGTTTTCTTTCGATAGCCAACTGCGTTTTTCTTGGATTTCGTGTTGCATGATTCCCATGATCGCGGGGCCGCCATAGCTCATTGCACCCAACTTTAGGAACACCGCTACGATTTCCCACGCGTGATTGCGAAACTTGGTTGGGTTGGTGTTCATCGCGCTCCTCGGGGAAATAGTCGACTACGCGAACAGCAAAGGCCTTAACAAGGTATAAATCAACCCCAAGGCCGCGCATGCGCCTATCACTTGAATAATGCCGGCCTTAAAGCGAAAAAGTGCGATAAAAGCGGCCAAGCCAATTAAGGCGGACACCCAATCGAAACCCATCAACGCCGTGTTAAGCGCTACCGGTTGGCTTAAGCCCTGCGGCCACAAAACGTGGTAGGCAAAAAATACCGCAAGGTTCAATATCACGCCCACCACCGCTGCGGTAATGCCGGTTAAGGGCGCGGTAAATTTAAGGTCACCGTGCGTGGATTCCACCAGCGGGCCACCAATTAAGATAAAAAGAAATGACGGCAAGAAAGTAAAAATAGTCGCGACGGTTGCGCCCGCCGCACCGGCAAGAAATAAGGCCTCGGGGCCAAACAATGCCTTAGTCCAGCCGCCGACAAAACCGACAAATGCAACTACCATGATCAAGGGCCCCGGGGTGGTTTCACCGAGCGCTAAACCGTCTATCATTTGCGTGGCGGTGAGCCACTGATAATGTTCAACGCCGCCTTGATAAACATAAGGCAGCACCGCATAGGCGCCACCAAAAGTCACGAGCGCGGCTTTGGTGAAAAACCAACCCATTTGCGTGAGGACACCCTGCCAACCGTAGTTAGCCGCTAGACCCGCGAGGACGACCCCCCACAAACCTAAGCCCACTAAAACAAACATTGCCAGACGTGACCATTTAAATTTGGCGTGCTCTGGGGTAGGTGTGGCATCGTCTATGATCGCTGGGCCGTAGCTTTTATTGCTGGCACCGTGACCACCGCCCGTTTGAAATTTGTCCGGGGCGATGCGACTGCCTACATATCCGATTAGCCCGGCCACCAAAACGATATAAGGAAAAGCTACATCAAACGCAAAAATCGCGACGAACGCCGCCGCCGCTATCGCCAACAGCACGCCATTTTTTAGTGCGCGCGATCCGATACGATAAGCCGCAAATACCACGATGGCCACGACCGCCGGTTTTATACCATATAAAATTCCGGCCACGGACGGCACATCACCAAAGGCCAAATAAATCCAGGTTAGCGCAATTAATATAAAAAGTGAGGGCAACACAAACAGCACGCCCGCCATAATCCCGCCTTTGACGCCGTGCATCAGCCAGCCGATATAGGTCGCTAATTGTTGCGCTTCCGGGCCGGGCAATAACATGCAGTAATTAAGCGCATGCAAAAAACGCTGCTCAGAAATCCAGCGGCGACGCTCGACTAACTCTTGATGCATCATGGAAATTTGCCCCGCCGGGCCACCAAAGCTAATAAAGCCTAGCTTCAACCAATATTTAAAGGCCTCGATAAAAGTAACTGGTGGTGGTGGCGTTGTCGGTGTGGCATCGGTCATTTATGTCTCCTGATAGGCGATATATAAATCGTTGAAGATTTGGAAGGCGGCAACAAGTAAGGCGTCATCGGATGCGCAACGCTGCTTGGCGCCGCGTAGTATAGCTTCCACCCCCCCTGCTTCGGCAACCGGCAGGCCGCCGACATCTAAGTAATGCACCACGGCTGCTATGTTCACTAGCGCGGCATTGTGTTCTAATCCAAAACTTTTTAGCAGCACCTCGAAGGTTACTCGCTTACCAATATGCGTGAAGGTCGCGCCATCGAAATCAAAGCCCAAGGCATCGGCGGGACAATCTTTAGTTTTGGTTAACCACATAAATCGTGCCTTATGGTCAATAAAATGCTGCACCAACCATGCGCTCGCTAAGCGATCTACCCATAAATCCCGCCGCGTTGCCCATAAGCGACCTTGGTATTGGCGCGCATCCAAGGCCTTAATCTTAACGGCTATGGGTTGCGGTTCTCCCGGGGAGAGTATCGCCATCACCACCGCTTCCATTTCACTCAAAGCGGCTACCGCCGCAGATTTTGTTTCGTCGGGGAAAAAATCGATCGCTTCAATTGTTTTATACTCGCGGCGCAAATTCTTAACCCGCTTGCGAATGGTGGTGACATCCAGCGCCGGAATGTTTTTTGTAAATTCGGCTACGGCGTTAGTTAACCTTTGATACTCCTCCGTGCGCGCAAATAAAGTCCTAAAGAATTTATCGTGGTCCGCGTCAGTATCGATCACTTTGAAGATATAAGCGACTCCACCCGCCTCCGTTAATTCCCCGGCTAGTGCTGCAAGGCTGGTTTCATGAGCTGAGTTCGAGGGCAGGAGGTACACGCCGTCTCGTAAATTTGCGCAGCCCAACGCCTTTAGCGCCCGCCAAATTCGCATGCGGAGCGTAGCGTTCTCAGTCGGAAGACTTAAGACTAACACTAGCCAAGGGGTCATAAATTTATGTAGCGTACTCTACTTTTTTGTAGTATATATTACATACTACTCAAATGAAAGGCAGCGCGATGAATAATTTTATCCCCTTCATGGTTTTTGGAATTGTCGTTGCTAGCCTGGGTCTCCCGGCCAACTCGGCAGTCTTGCCCGCACCGCAACAAGTGTCCGAACACGTGTACGCGTGGATAGGTCCCCATGGCGGCCCGGACAAAAAAAATCAGGGCTATCGCATGAATATGGCATTCGTGGTCGGGAAAAATGCCGTGGCCGTCATCGAAACGGGTTATACCGAAGCCATGGCAAAAGAGATGCTGCAACATATTAGTAAGATTACGTCCGCCCCCGTTAAATACGCCATAAGTTCCAATTCGCAGCCCGACCGTACCATGGGTAATGAAGCGTTCCGCCGGGCAGGTGCCGAAGTTTTGATGCATGCCAAGGAAGCGGAACGCTTTGCGGCAAATGCGCCTCAATACGCTAATAGCATCGCGAGTACGCTGGGGTTTTCAGCGGGCTCCGTCACGGTACCTAAAGCACCGGATCGGCTTATCACTGATTCTACAGAAATTGATCTCGGCGGGATTAAGCTACTGATCAAGCCCTTTCGCGCCTCGCATACTCTAGGTTCACTCGTCGTCCATATCCCCGCGGATAACGTTGTCTATGCGGGCGACATCCTATATTCCGGGCGCTTGCTGGCCATTTTGCCAGATAGCAGCATCAAAAACTGGATCGCGGCTTTCGACGAGCTTAAGCCTTTTGGTGGCGCGACCTTTATTCCCGGCCATGGCAAGCCCGCAAAACTTAAAGCCTTCGAATTTCCCACACGAACTTATCTAGTCACATTAAATGAGCATATGAAAAAAATGATGGAGGGCGGCATTCCCTTGCAAGAAGCCATTCATCGCCTAAACCAAACACCCTTTAGTAAACTGGCAAATTTTGAAGAGCTCGCGGGGCGTAACGCTAACTTGGCTTATCTTGAACAAGAAAAAGAATTTTTTGGGCAATGATTCCG
>CAYYOS010000006.1:12139-33931 GCA_964473355.1 uncultured Burkholderiales bacterium
CCGAAGAACAAATGGATAAGTACGATAGACCTTGTTTTATAGGTACCGCAGCTTTATTTGGACAGAACGAAATCATTACAGTCGCTGATTCCGGCCTGTTGTGGTACCCAAAAAGTGCTAAGCTTAACTTTACTAACGGCAGATTTGGACGATTACTATGCGTGTGATTAGCGGACTTCTTCTCTGTGTTATTTCCCAACTTGTACTTGCCGATTCTGACTATGGGAGAGAAAAAAAATGGGCGGACGAGGTGGTCCCTGGCATCGTTATCGGTGATACGGTCTATCTCCAGCAAAAAAATGGGCACAAATTCCTAGGTATCTATAGCCCAGCGCCTAACGCAAAGATGGGCTTAATCGTCGTCCACGGCATAGGCATCCATCCTGACTGGGGTATGGTGGGTACACTCCGTCAGCAATTGGCAGATCAAGGCTATGCGACCCTTTCTATTCAAATGCCGATATTGGCGGTGGACGCCAAACCCGAATCCTATGCCGCAACGTTTCCGGAGGGCGTCGAACGCCTGCAACTGGCAGCAGCATTTTTAAAGGAAAAAGGGCATAAGCGTATCGGTGTTGTGTCTCACAGTATGGGATCGCGCATGGCACATGCCTATATGATTAAAAACCCGCCGGAGATCAGCGCGTGGGCATCGCTAGGTATGCAAAATGTACTGGCTAGCAAAACCCCCATCACCTATGAAGGGATTAAGGTTCCCGTTCTTGATCTCTATGGCGCCAACGATTTGCCCAATGTGCTCGCAGGCGCGGTCGCGCGTAAAAACTCTCTTAAAGGCAAAGTGGGGTCGAAGCAAGTGGTCGTGCCCAAGACGGATCATTTTTTCGCCAACCAGGAAGAAGCAATGGTAAAGGCCGTAAAAGATTTTTTCGATAGCGTAAAGTAACCATTTAATCAAGCCATTAACCAATGACAATAACAAATATGACTCCTGAGGTAGCAGAAAGTACAGCTCCGCAACTTCCTATGCTAAAACTGCGCCGGCATTTGGAAATGATTATCGTCGGCCAAGAAAAATTACTAGATCGTTTGATCATTGGCCTTTTAACCAATGGTCACATTTTGGTCGAGGGCTTGCCGGGGTTGGCGAAAACCACCGCAGTTAAAGCGTTGGCCGCCGGCGTGCACGCAAGTTTTAAGCGCATTCAATTTACGCCCGATTTATTACCGGGCGACTTAACCGGGACGGATATTTACAATCCGCAAGAAGGCAGTTTTTGTTTTGTTGAAGGTCCGCTTTTTCACGAAATTATTTTAGCTGACGAAATTAATCGCGCGCCCGCTAAGGTCCAATCCGCGCTGCTAGAAGCGATGCAAGAGCATCAAATAACGGTGGGCGGTGAAACCCGGGCGTTACCACCTTTGTTTATGGTGATGGCAACCCAAAATCCTATCGAACAATCGGGCACCTACCCGTTGCCTGAGGCCCAGTTGGATCGCTTTCTACTGCATGTGGAGTTAGGTTATCCCACTCAGGAAGATGAGTTTGAAATTCTCCAACGGGACCGCCAGCGCTTACGAACCGTCTCTGTGCCGCCCTCCCCAGCTATCGATGTTGCGACGGTGTTGGCCGCACGTGAAGAAGTCAATCGCATATATCTAGATGACATGTTACAGCGTTACATCGTGACCTTAGTAAACGCCACTCGCGACATAGGCGTGTGGCTGCCGGATTTGGCGGGATTTATCGCGGTGGGTGCCTCGCCGCGAGCTAGCTTAGCTATCGCGCACGCTGCCAGCGCACAGGCTTATTTGCGCGGCCGCGATTTCGTTAGCCCGGATGATATTGTTGAGGTTGCGCCCGACTGCTTGCGCCATCGCATTATTCTATCGGTAAGCGGGCGTATGGAAAAAGTATCGCGGAATTCTTTAATTCAAAATTTGCTGGAAGTTGTTCCCGTGCCCTAATGTTCAACCTTCCCCGAAAGCGGAGCTTAGCTGCACAAAAGGCTTACGCGCCCTTGCTTAGCGAAACAGAGATCACCGAATTGATTGAGCGTGTCACGAACTTGCAATCGTCCCAGCGAGATGTTCATCGACGGCATGCCGGAAATTTTCGCTCGGTATATCTTGGCCGAGGTTTGGATTTTGAAGAATCCCGCCCTTATCAACGGGGTGACGACTTGAGGGACATGGATTGGCGCACCACGGCCCGCAGCAACAAACCCTATCTAAAAATTTATCGGGAAGAGCATCAGCCGGGTTTGCATATTATCTTGGACAGAAGTCCAGGTATGCGGTTTGGCACGGTTAATCAACTTAAAGTGACGCAAGGCGCGCGCTTGAGCATTCTTTTGGCCTTTGCTGCGGCAAAACGAGGTGCGGCCATCAGCGCGACAATGCTAGAGCCCGATGGCCTTAACTTACCCGCGACTAACGGCGAAACGGGCGCGCTGCAAGTACTGAACGCCGCCATCACGCCCTGCCCGCCCATTGCATTGCCAATGGTGGTTCCCTTACGTCCCACGTTGGCCGCGCTGGATGATCAGTTACCACGCAGCACGCACTTTGTCATCGTTAGTGACTTTAGTGCCATAACGCAATCCGATGCCGATTTTTTACAGCAGCTCGCGGGGCGTCACCAACTTCTATTCTTGCAGATTCTCGATCTGGCCGAAAAAAGTTTACCCAACATCGGCTACGCGTGTTTCTGGGACAATAAAGCGGCGTCGGCACGTTGGATCAATACTGCGGATGCGACGGTGCGGGAACAATTCAGGGAAAAAGCGGATAGTTTTTTTGCAGGGCAACAGAAAATGTTACAGCGCATAGACGCGGCGCATTTCGTTTGCTTTAGCAACGACGACGCATTTGATTTTCTGGTAAAAAAAGGTGTCATGTAATTGCGCTAAAGATTGTGACTTTCCATGAGCGAAGCGACATTTTTTGACATCATCTCCCCTGCCCCTCCGCCATCGCTGGTGGAGGATGTCAACACGTTGCCAATAGTGATAGGAATTTTGCTCTCGATATTATTTCTTGCGGCAGCTTCGAGGTGGCTCAAAGCTCGCCCATTACGTCGAGCGAAAAAACGTCTAGTTGAAATTCGGGCGGCTTATCAAAACGCCCAGCTCGATAGCCGCCTTGCCGCTTACTTAATCGCCTTTGAGTTGCGTCGCGTGGTCCAAGCGCGGCACTTAAACCCGGCAGCGGCCAAAAACAAAGCGTGGCTGGCGCTGCAGGCAGCATTGGCGGACTTACGCTATCCTCGCGTCACGACCGAAAAACAATATTTAGAGGAGGTTTTTAAACTCGCCCTACGTTGGCTGAAACGGCCAGGATGTTAGTTTTATCGCAACCCCAATGGCTATGGCTGCTCCCGATTGCCTTCCTGCCTTTTATCCTGAGTTTTTTTAAAAAAGAGGTAATGCAAGAATATTCAGCGCCACGCATGTTCCTGGTGCACCCTGACATGCACGGCTTATCCCTCACCGAACCGGTTGTTTCGTTTCGGCCCATGCTCGCGGCGCTATTAAACTCCCTCGCCCTTTTTCTAATCGTTGCTGCGTTAGCACAACCCCAATGGATAGGCGACTTTCTGCCCACTCCGCCGGAGGGGCGTGAAATGATGTTACTGCTCGACACCTCTAGAACAATGAGCATCGATGACTTCCAACTTAACAAACAGCCGGTGGAACGCATTCAGGTACTGAAGGGCTTAGTTAGCAAGTTTGTTAAAGCTCGCGCGGGCGATCAATTCGGGCTTATTGCTTTCGGCAGTACTGCAGCGACACTAACTCCGCCGACTTTCGACCGCGAGCTGGTAGTGAATATGCTGCAGCGCTTACCTATAGGCGTGTTGGGCGATGACACGGCGCTTGGTGACGCGTTAGGGTTGGCCCTAAAACAGCTACGCGAAAACCCCAAGCACCGTCCCGCGCTTATTTTATTTACTGATGGCGCCAATACCTCCGGGCTCATGTCCCCACGCGAAGCGCTCGAAATCGCCATAGAAATGAAGGTGCCAATTTATACCGTAGAGATCGGCACCGATTTATTTGGCCATAACACTCGCCCCGATCCTCGGGCCGAAATTAATAATCCGCGCTTGCTACAAATCTCTCAAATCACGAAGGGTAAGCACTACCAAGCAACGAGCCCCGAAGCTTTGGAAACCATAATCCGCGACATCGGTTCGCTGGAAAAAACCATTGCACCGCCCCTGCAACAACGCCAGGTAACAGAAGGCTTTCCATTTCTTCTGCTATTGGCGGCCGGTCTTTTGTCTTTTAATCGCGTGCTGGAAATCCTGCGAAGGCTGCAATGATTACCCAACTTGAATGGCAGCAACCGCTATGGCTGTTACTCGCACTACAGCCACTATTAATGCATGGCTTGCTATTCATACGCCGACGTAAACTTTTAAACTATGCGGAGCCTCACTTATTGCCGTGGGCGGTTCGCGGCGCGGAAATGGCTAAGCCAAAACGCGGTGCGGCTATTGCCAATATGGTATTTTGGCTACTCCTTGCGCTGGCGGCAGCGGGTCCGCGCATTCCGGCGGGCAACCTCAGCGCAGACCCGACCCTATCCGCAAAATTACGTCAAGACGTCGGTGTGATGGTCGTGCTAAACATATCGGCAAGCATGGCAGAAGGTGTAAGTGGCGTGACACCTTTAGCGCGGGCCAAACTCGAACTTCAGGATTTAGTGAAACGTTTACGCGGCGATCGCATAGGATTGATTATATTCTCCGGCGACGCCGGCTTAGTACTGCCACCGAGTTCCGATTATCGGATTTTTGAGTATTATTTAAAGCTTTCAGGCCCGCAACTTCTGGAGACTTCGGGCACCGATTTGGGCAAAGCTTTATCTTTAGCGCAAAAAACCCTCAGCGAGCAAAAATTCAAATCGAGCGCGGTATTGTTGCTCACCGATCATCACCCCAGCGGGCTAGAGGGGGAGCTTGGCGCACAAGCTTTACAAGCTGCACAGCGGTTGCCACAACATAAGATTCCGCTTTACATACTTGGCTTGGGGGGTGTGGATGCCTCAAATCGTCTAAGCGAATTAGCGACCCTCGGCGGGGGACGATATGCAGCGGTGCGCGATGGCGAACGCGACTGGGTATCGCTATACGATCAAGGCATCGGTAAATTAGCAAGCGATAGCCGCCCTCCTCCCAGCGCGCAAAATTGGTTGCCTTTATTTCGTTGGTTTTTATTTCCCGCGTTACTGATTTTATTAACGCGCCTGGCGCCGCGGGAATACACCCGAGTACCCTTGGGAGTGACAGCGCTGCTCGCTTTAGCGATGCTCCCGCCTAGCGCCAGCGCGGCAGAAAATCAATTACACGCAGCGTACGCTGCCCTGCAGAGCAAACAGTACGCCAGAGCCCAAGTTCTTTATGCCACCCTGCCTGGTTTTGCGGCCCGCATGGGCGAAGGCGCCGCCGCATATCGACGCCAAGATTTCGTTTACGCGGGAAGGCAATTTAGTGCGGCGCTGCTTCAGGCCGCGGATAACCATCAGCGTGCCGACGCTCTGTTTAATGTCGCAAACAGCGCTTTCATGGCAAGTAATTTTCGTGTGGCGGCGGACGCTTATTTGGGCGTTTTACGATATCGTCCAAATGACACAAGGGCACGGAATAACCTGGCGGTAACGGCCGGGAAGCTAGGATTGCAGCGCAAGGTCGGTAAACCCACGCAAGGGATTCCCGGCCGCCGTGGGTTGCAGGCGGGCGGCAGGTTAAATGAGGATATTTCTGATCTTCCGGTCACGATGGAAGCCGATAAAAACGACGACAAGTTGATGGCTAAAATTTTAAGTGATGCTAACCGCCGGGTTGCCGCCGGTGACGCCTTAGCAGCGGCCATGGGGGCTACGGATATCAGTGCTACGCGTATTGATTTCGGCACTAACGTCGCCTTTCGCGCTGCATCCAAAAAATTAGAATATATAGAAGATAAACCCGACGCGCTTTTAAAGTCTTTGATGAAACATGAAACGCAGGAGGCTGGCAAGTGAAGTGGCTGTGCGCCTTACTGATAAGCTTCGGTTACACGATTGCGGTTCACGGAGCAAACTTTTCCGCCACCACCGATAAAACGGAACTAACGTTGGGGCAAAGCTTTATCTTAACGTTACGCGCGGACAATGTTGCACCTAGTCTTAAACAACTCCCCGTGGATATTCTGAAAAAGGATTTCGTCATAGTGGGCACGGACATTCAGGAGCAGGGTAAAAGTCAATTTATGAGCTTGCGCCTCTACCCCTTAAAAGCGGGGCTCATTAGCATTCCCCCTTTGTCTTTTGCAGGCTTACGTAGTAAAGCGCTGAACCTAGTCATACTGGAATCCAGCCCCGATATATCTAGTGTATTAGTGCACACCGGGTTTGCCAGCACCCATTTTGTGGAACGCCAAGCCGTGTATTTTTACATCGACGTCCATCACGACGGCGGCTTGCAGTGGCAGCCACCGCGAGCGCCCGTTACGCCGGATGCACATATTAGTGCGCTACCTCCTATTCAGGCTGTAACGAATAGTGATGGCACCGTGAGGCAACGCTACGGCTATTCCCTAATGCCTCTACGGTCGGGCATCATTAAAATTTCCTGGCCACTGCTGGAAGCCTCGAAATTTGGTGAGCCCTTGCGCTATGCCATTCCCCCCATAAATTTAGATGTCGTGGCTATTCCGCGATACCTGCCGTTACACGTTCCCGTGGGTAAGGTTATCGTCACCGCTTCCCATTCGGCCCCCGAGGTTAAAATAAACCAGCCTTTTAATTGGGAGTTCGTTATTCACGGAACCGGATTAAGCGAGGAAGCATTGTCCAAGCTTATAGATTTTCCTGAAAGCAATGCGCTAAAAGTTTACCCGCCGCAAATTGAAATCCAAGAAAATAGTAGCACCGTTTTACAAACCGCTAAATTTACAGTGCCAGCGGTACCCCTAAAATCGGGTGTGGTCAGCTTACCCCGAATCACTTTCCCGTACTACGATCCACGGCTCGGACGCATAGAAGCCGCGGCGGTGCCTGATGGCGTCGTGCGAGTTTTCAATCCCCTGGCGCAGTGGTTGCGGTGGGTCGCAATGTCGCTGGTGGTCTGCTTGGTATTGGCCTTGATTCTATGGAAAGTGATTGCCTATTTCCGCCAGTTTTTTGCAGAGCGCGCTTGGTTAAGGCGACTCGCCGCAGCGCAAGATGCTGCCACCCTACGCCACGTCCTTCTAGCGCCCAACTATGGGGGTACATTGAAACAATGGATGGAGCGCTATCAAAAACAGTTCGGCAGCAATGCCGCGCTGCAACATCAAATTGAGCGCCTGAATCGCATCAGCTTTAGCTCAGCGCCGCGCGATGATTTTTCTCAATTACGACAAACCCTAATATTTACGCTACGCAATCGCCCAAAAAAGAGCGCGCGGGTAAAACCGGCGTCAACCAATCTTTTTGATCTGATGAAGCCGCCCGTGTCTTCGTGACTAAGTGCGCGATTTTTGTTCTGAAACCCTACGTCGACGGAGTTCCTTAGGATCACAAACTAAAGGGCGGTAGATCTCAACCCTATCGGCATTCTGAAGAATGGTTTCCAGCGCGACAATATTCCCAAAGATACCCACTTTGTTAGTAGTCAAATCGATTTCTGGAAAATTAGCGAGAAGCCCAGCTTCCTGGATGGCCTCAAGTACGGATGCGCCGGCATGCAGCTCTAGTGCGAGAACAATATGTCTATCCTGACTCGCATAAGCAATTTCAACTTGAATGCGGTCCATAAATTTCTTTGGCGCGACGAATGAAAGCTTCTATAAAAGTATGTGCGATATGGTGAAACACCGGTCCCAGCATCACGCCCAAAATAGCAGTTGAAAATTCGTACTGCAAATCAAAGGTAATTTTGCAGGCACTCTCATTTAAGGACCGAAAATGCCATTTGCCCCTTAAGAATTTAAAGGGGCCGTCCACCAATTCCATTTCTATTAAACGCGGGCGCTCATTGCTATTGCTGGTGGTAAAACTGTGCTTCACACCATGATAGCTGATCATAATCGTTGCTGTCGTGTGCTGCGGCTGACGTTCGACTATGGCGGCACCACCACACCACGGCAAAAAATCCGGGTATTTTTCAATATCTTCAACCAGGTCGAAAATCTGTTCGGCGGAGAAGTTTACGAGGACAGATTTTTCCACGTGAGGCATGACTAAACCTAACATAATTTTGCAATTTGCAGAAGCAAAATCAAGAAAGGCGCGTATAAAAAACAGGGTCGGCGGCCGCGCGCCCACTTCATGAAGGCGCGGCGGGGGCGCCCTTCTCAGCGCTGCTGTACATCATGCTTTTGATGTTTTATATCCCGACTTAAAGCGTTAAGATCTTGATGTAAGTCCCGACGTTCAGCGTGGCTCAGGTTGCCGTCCGCCTTATAGAGGTCCTCCTTATTCCGAATAGCGCTCTCTTTCCTATGCAAGCGTCTTGCTTCGCGCTTGTTTAATTCACCCGATGTCACGCCTTGTTCGATACGGTCCGACTGCCGCGCCTGGCGGTTATTAACCCCAGGATCTCGCGTTCCGGCCATGCCTAATGCCGGTATAGCCAGCGCCAAAACTAAGACGAACGATTCTTTTAAAAACCCTTTCATTTGAACTCTCCTTGTAAGTAAAAAAATAAATGCGGATTACTGTTGTTCGAGGTCATGTCGCTCGATATAAATTTCCCTGCTAATAGCTTCCAAATCTTGATGGAGCTCTCGGCGTTCTTCTACCGTAAGCCTGCCATCACTGGCATAGAATTGTTTTTTGCGACGCAGCTCGCGTTGACGCTGTATAAGCTGTTGGGCCTCCTCACGGGTCAAGTCGCCCCGCATCACCCCATCTTCTATTCGTCGTAACTGCCGAAGTTGCCGATGATTGATTCCTTGGCCGGGAGGCTGGTGGACGCCCGGACCCGGGCGCTGGTAGCCATCGTGTCTGGGGGCATGAGCGTGGCCAATGTTTGGCAAACATGCTAAACCCACCATCGCACCCGCAAGTATTTTTTTTGCGTCCATTATCAGGCTAAAAAATTCAAGTTAACATTGGAGAACCGGCCAATATTGGGCAGCACCTGGGAGAGGTTACTTGGATTCAGGCCGTACCATAGCGCGAGGGTAGCGATATATTGATCTACTGAAGTGGTCGGCACCCAGCGTCCTTCGCTACTAATATCGTCGGGGCCACCCAGGGCCAGGGTTGGCCATTGTCCGTAAAAATCACCGCCCTTCACAGCGCCACCCATAATCAACTGATGATTTCCCCAAGCGTGATCGGTACCGCCTCCTGATGCGGGTTTATAGGTGCGCCCGAAGTCTGACAAAGTGAACGTCGTCACACTTGACGCAACGCCCAACTTCACAGTCGCATCATAGAAAGTTTTGAGCGCAGCACCTAATTGCCCCAACAAGTTCGCCTGGGTAACCAGTTGGTTGGCGTGCGTATCAAAACCGCCCAAAGAGCAGAAAAATATCTGTCGTTTTAAGCCTAAGGTATTGCGTGCTTCGATGGTTTTAGCCACTTGCTGAAGTTGATTACTTATATTCGTATTAAGGTTGGTAAAAACTGGGGTGACTTGCGAGGTCGTGCTGGTAAGAATGGGGCTTAATATAGCGCTGTTGTTGATCGCATCGGTCGTAGTTTCGCTGGTAGCTTTAACCAAAGTATTAGATCCATCTATCCCCAACAATTGTTTTAGCGCGCTAAGGCGAGCAGAAGACGCTGCCGAACCGGAGAAGCCGTTAAGGCCGAAACCGCCGCTGGTCGGTATAGCCAACGGAATCGTGCCCTCCCCGGTCACTAAAAGGTTGGTGCCTGCCGTAGAAATGATTGCGGGAAAAGTGCTGCCGCCGTTCAAACCTTCTGTGGCGTTAGCTAGTCTACCGCCCCAACCCGTACGACTTAATTTATCGGATACAGCTGTTTGCCATTGAGTTTGTTGATCTGAATGCGAGAACAAACTTTGCGGAAAGGCTTTGCTACGCGCCAGATATTGCGTTTTGGTTAGCGGCTCAACCAATGGCCCCACATTAGTTAATACTGCAAGCTTTTTTTCCGACCAGATTGACTGCAGATCCACCAAACTCGGGTGCAATCCGTAACGCAAACTGGAGCTCAGGGGCGCAATGGGGATTAATGAAGATTGCCCTAAAGCGAGCGCCCCGCGAGTGGTTGCATAAGCGTTGTATTCGGCTGTCTCCATTGGGACAACGGTGTTATTGCCATCGTTTCCGCCGAATAAAAATACACATACTAGGGCTTTGTAGTCGCTCGCGACCGTGTCGGCTGCCAACGCCTGCATCAGACCAAGATGAAAAGGGCTAGAAGCCAAACTTACGGCACTTAACGTACCTAACTGCCGTAAAAAATCTCTGCGAGAAGTTTTCATCTTAGCGCTCCACTTGAAATTGGGATGAGCTTGCTATGAGATAGACCGCCGTTCGCGCTCGCGTCAAACTGTCTGAGGCGGGCACAGCGTTGACCGCCTGGATAATGACGTTACGCGTTTCCGGCGACATATTATTATTCATAAGCAGCGCATTTATACGATCTAAGAGCGCAGCGGGATCCTGCGCTAAACTTTGCAACGCCGTGAGGTCGACCCGCGTCCCGGTTGCCCCAACCACTGAGGTATCCGCTGCAATTCCATTTGAAAAAATTAAGGCGTTAACAAAATTGATCCGATTTAAGGCTTTGGCGGTGTCTTGGATGGCAAATTCTGCGCCTAATAAGGTGGAATCAGGAACAATATAGTCGGGGGGGTAAAAATTAAATACCGAAGGCGCATAAAAAACATTTTGCCCCATTGTGCTACTCTGTTGCGCTAAATAAACACCATCACTGCTTGCGTTTAAACCACGTAAAAGCCGGGTCATGAACAATACCGGCTCTCGCAAGTGCCCGTAGTCGGCAGCAATTTTAACCTCGCCGCGCGCCTCACTGTCGGTGAGAACCGCTCTAATCACGGCTTTCATATCCCCGCGTACGCCACTACCATTGTTATTGAACGCTGCCGTCACTCGTCCCACGTATTCGGGGCTAGGATTACTCGTCACCAACTTTTGTATCAGTTGCTTGCCTATAAATGGGCCGACATTGGGATGGGTAAAAATATTATCTATTGCTGCCCTAAGTTCGCTGTTGCCATCCTGACCGGCTGGCGAAACATAGCCGCTTAATAACGTTTTGGCCGTGGTGTCATGATTGCTCTGGACTAAAAGCATAGGCCCGTCGTAATAAGGCGGGTTGCGCGTACGTGAAGGTGTCCCCGGTGTGGGTGGAAAGGTCCATCCCGTAAAGGTGTAAGCGAAGCCCTCGATAACTTCCTCATCATAGGAAGGTATCATCTCGCCTAGCATGTTGCGCTTGGGTGTGCCATCCGGGTGTAATTCGGTCACGCCGATAGAAAACAGCTGTAAAACCTCGCGCGCATAGTTTTCATTTGGGGTGGTACCGGTTCTGGGGTTGGGTTTATCGTTATTCACCATATCTAAATAACGCCCCATGGCTGCATTTAATGTGACGTTGTATAACAAGTCTTTAAAATTACCAAATGCGCCTGCATACAATAAATTTTGAAATGGGGCCATGGCATACGGTAAATTGATGTCCGTGCCCGATACAACAAAGATTTGGCTCAAGGCAAAGGCCACGCGCTGACGTAGCTGATCGTTGCCGCTTAACGCGTTTTTAAAAAAATGTTGTTGCAGGGGAAATAGAGAGTATTTATCCCGTCGGCAAATACGGTCACAATCCTCAGGCGCTTGTGCTGAGTAAAAGCCATAGTCCGCATAGCTCGACATCGGCGTACTAAATTGCTCGTTAAGATAGGCATTAATACCTATCTCGGCAACCCGCGCTATGGTGCGTTCTGTGGGGCCAAACGATGCTTGTTCAAGAAAGCGATACAAATCTTTATTGGTAGACGACGTACACATCGCCACCCCCTCGGCAATCCACCCGGCACTTACCATGCTTTGATACGCGGCGTTATCCGTCGTAAAACGATGGTTAGAGTCATTGTTGGCGGCGCGGTTATTGTAGTTGCGATAAACGGGGCTGTAACCGGAAGCACAGCTCCCGCCTTGGGGAAGCAAGCTATAAAAAGCGATGCCTTCATAAAACCAACCCGGGTCTTTTTTAACCCCCGCGCACTCGGTACTATCTGCCGTATAAAAATGGGAGTTAGGGCCTTTCCCCGGTGTTCCGTAAAAACGGCACACGGGCGTTGCTCCAGCAGGAGCATCGGCTAGACTCGGCCAGGCAGTAAAACTTAAGCCCGTACGTACCCAGCCTGCACCTGCCGCACCATTATCGATACCGCTGGCTTCGATGGGATCAGCCGTCGTGAAGTAATGTTTTAAGCCAGAGTGGTAGAATTCGATCACGGTGACCGTGGCGGCGTGTGGGGTGCTGCTGAGAAAAAACGCCATTGCGAACGCCAGCGAAGACAAGATACTCGCAACTTTTGCTAATGGCATTTTATTCATTGTTTCTCCTTTTACCCGCGCTCATGAATTAATGATAGTCGGAAAGTTGCCAGTAAGTGTTACTTGCAACGAGAAAATTGTAAAAACATATTACAACGCACTAACAAGTTAAATCTTCACTTAAAATTCATAAGTAGGTTTAAAAAGAAACATGGAAATGAAAACTTGAAGGCTCGCAAAACAAAAATCCTTGTGGTGGATGACGATGTGCGCTTAAGAGATTTGCTCAGGCGCTATCTGATTGAGCAAGGGTTCGAAGTGGAAGTCCTAGCGGATGGATCCGCAATAGAGCAGCGTCTTTTAAGCCGACCTTTTGATCTTATTGTTTTAGATTTAATGCTGCCTGGGCTTGATGGCTTGACACTATGCCGTAATTTACGAGCGAACAATAATCTTACGCCGATTATTATGTTGACGGCAAAAGGCGATGAAGTGGACAGAATCATTGGACTGGAAATGGGCGCAGATGATTATTTGCCGAAACCGTTTAATCCTCGAGAACTCGTCGCGCGCATTCACGCAATATTGCGACGCCGTGCCGTGGTGCCGCCAGGTGGTCCGACGGCGACGGAGGAAATCTTTCGCTTTGGTCCTTATGGATTAAATTTCGCAACCCGCAGTTTAAGTAGTAAAGACAAAACAATAACACTAAGCACCGGGGAGTTTGCGCTTTTAAAAACCCTGGTGACGCATCCTGGTCAGCCACTATCCCGCGATGCACTCATGAATCTCTCCAGGCATCGGGATTATGAGGTATATGACCGTAGCATCGACGTACAAATTTCCAGGCTGCGGCGTTTGATTGAGCTTGAACCCACTCGACCCAAATATATACAAACAGTCTGGGGCTTCGGGTATGTTTTTGTGCCCGATGCTAAAACCCAATAATGTTGCTGCCTCAATCTCTGCTATGGCGTAGCTTTGTTTTAATCGCGCTACTGTTAATTATTTCGCAAACACTCTGGTGGCAAATCACCCGGCTTTATGCGGCAGAGCCACAACCCAAGCAAGTCGCCCAGCAGATTATTAGCGTAATCAACGTAACTCGCGCTGCCCTTATTAATGCCCAGCGTGAGCGACGCCGCGATCTACTGCTGGAACTCTCAGCCCGGGAAGGCATTCGAATTTATCCCGGCGACGCAAATGAAGCGCCTCTTCCTCCTTTGGCGCGTCCTTTTTTGCGTAAACTAAGGAGCGAGATTCAAGCGCAGTTAGGAGAAGCCGCCGAGCTCACCACAGAAAGACGTGGCATCCCCGGACTGTGGGTTAGCTTCTATATTGAGGAAGACGCTTATTGGGTCATGTTTCCGCGCGCTCGATTTGAGCGACCGTCTCGCTGGGTATGGTTAGGCTGGGGGACATTGCTGGCGATTCTATCTTTGTTAGGTGCCTATCTCATCGTTTATCGAGTCAACCGCCCGCTCCGAATCCTTGCCGCCGCGGCAGAAAAAATAGGTCGTGGCGAAAAACCCTTACCCATGTCTGCCGAGGGACCACTTGAGATGCAAAACTTGAGTTTGGCATTCAATCGCATGGCAACTAGTTTAGAGCGCGCTAACGCGGATAAGACTTTATTTTTGGCGGGTGTATCGCATGACTTACGCACGCCACTGGCGCGGCTCAGACTAGGCATTGAAATGCTTAGCGATGCAGACCAGCGACTCAAGCATGAAATGACGCAGGACATTGAAGATCTGGATGCCATCATTGCTCAGTTTTTAGTCTTCGCCCGCGAAGAAGAAAGCGAGCCGACAGTGATGACTGACTTAAATAAAATTATTGAGGAAATTTGTGAACGTTACCAAAGAACCGGAAAAACCTTGCGCTGCACACTGTCCCCGTTGCCCCCTTTGGCTATTCGCCCGCTGGCCATATCTCGGATGTTGACCAATTTATTAGAAAATGCTTTTAGTTATGGCGGCAAGGAAATCGAAATTCAAACTCAGCAAAATCATAAAAACGCCATCGTAACTGTTCTCGATCGAGGACCCGGTATTCCCGAAGCGGATATACCCCGCGTGACACTAGCTTTCGCGCGCTTAGATGAAGCCCGTAGCGGCCACGCTGGCGCTGGTCTGGGGCTTGCCATCGCCGAGCGGATTATAAAAATGCATGGGGGAGGATTAAGTTTACAAAACCGTCCAGGGGGCGGGTTACAGGTAGAAGTAAGCCTGCCCCTGCATGACGGTGTTAAGGGCTAAATCTGACAGGCACGCCATTGGGATTAACTTGTCCTGCAGCGTTAACCACGTAAACATAACCGGTGCTACCCGGTGCAAAACCCCCACGATTTACGTTCACGGTTATTGCCTGGTCTGACCAGGCGCTAGGGATTTGTACTTCTCGCCGCGTGCACCCTGCCCAGGTGTTAGCGTCGCCTATTTCTACGCGGGCACGGGTACGATCCACATAAATATCGTCGACATATAGTCTCAGATCCACGGCGGGCAAATTTGAAGCCATGAGGGGCAGCAGAAACTTATCTAGGAGCAAACCGGCTTGAGGGGCGGAGAGCGTCATCACGTTGGTTAAATTTACATTTTGATCCAAATTAGTCCAGGTTTGCAGGGCACCGGTATTACTGCCTGCAGGCGTCGACAGTTTGTAATAACCTTCGAAGCGATGCCAGGTGTTGGCGGGGACACTAATAAAATCTTCTCCCGCACCATCCGCGTCTGCTCCTGTGTAGCTATAGCCGGCATTCACTAGCGGCGCACCAGGATTAAGTGACGTGTAGAAACGAGGACGAGTGGAATAAAAGTTAGGTGCGCCGTTACCGCGTAAAAGTTTAAAAAACCCGCCGCCCGTGGAACCACTCACGACTTCCCAGCGAAACAAATAGGAAAAGTAAACTTCCGTCGCAGCCAGGCCTTTCAAGCCCGCGGTATTAAAATTTTCCACGTCAGTAGGACCAAGAATCATATTGTTGTAGGCCGAGCGGGTGCCGCTATAGGCTTGTAAAGTGGTATATCGGGGAAAAGGGGAGCCGGGCTGATAATGCTCCCAGCCACCGGTACTTAACGTACTTCCCGGCGTACCATTCTCAAAGTTATCCCATTTAAAGGGCGCCGGGGTGCTCTTAGCACCGAAACCACCCGGCCCAGAAAGCGTTAAGCTGCCACCGGCATTGACGAGATAAGCATTCGCACTTATGCCATTTACCGGCGCCGCAGCGGTAATCGTGCCCGCCTCGGCCGAGGCGGGCGAGATGTTCGCGGCAGCGTCTATGGCATAGACAACGTAATTGTATTGGGTTTGCGGCGTCAAGCCAGTATCGTTGTAGGCTAAACCCGTCACGGTGGCGACCAGAGACGCGTTTCGATAGACACGATATCCCGTTACCGCGACATTATCGCTAGCTGCGCTCCAGCTAAGTGCGGTGCTAGTCGAAGAGGTGGAATTAACAATCAGGTTGGCCGGCGCTGTCGGCGGCGTGCTATCTCCTCCTGGCGAGCCGGGTCGCACGCGCACCATATTACTAAAACCGCTGGCGTTGCCTACTGCATCCATGGCCTTAACGCGGTAATCGTAGTCATTCGAATTTTCCCGCATCCGGTCTGTAAACTGCGTTGCTCCTAGCAGGAAGGCGGTACAAATAAGCGGGGAACCGGGGGAGCAACGCTCCAGGTGGTAATGAACGGGTGGCGAGGTCGCGTCGGTCGCAACCCCCCAATTTAAATGTGCTTGCCTGTCACCCGCACTGCCCAAGAGAGTTCCTGGCACGGTTGGTGGCACCAGATCCGGTCCAGGGTTGACGGTGACAAACACGCTGGCTGATGCCTTACTACCGCCACTATTATCGGTGGCTCGCGCCCAAAATTCGTAGTTCCCGCGCAATAAATTTTGCAGGCTAGCCGTATAGGGCGGGGATTCGCTGGTTGCGATGAGCCATTTGTTCAAAAAGAATTCCACCCGGCTAATGCCGAGTCCACTGCTCGCGGTAGCAGTGAGCGTTAAATTCGCCGGCGCCGGCAGCGTGCTAGCGTTTGCAGCGACGCTTACCGTCATGTTGGGATTGGGAACAGCAGCTGGGGTCGTCGCGGTAGCGAGGTTTGAATAACTGCTCGGGTGACCATTACTATCATAGGCAAGGACCCGATAGTCATAGAGTGTTCCCGGAATAAGCCCTTGATCAAAAAAGCTCGTTGCAGACAACCAAAAAATAGTGCAGTAACTTGGGTTGCGATAGCAACGTTCCAGTTGATAACGCGGCGCCGAGCCCGCCCAAGACAAATTAATCTGATAGGGAGAAATGACATTTGCGACGAGACTGGAAGGCGCATGCCCCGACGCAAAAAGCGGCGTCATCCAAGCACAACCTGCACTGGCTACCAAGAATAGTGCAGCCCTCCGCGCCTTACGCAAGCCCCGCAAAAAGGTACTATTTAAAGTTAGGCGCGATTTGAAAATGTTTGTGCCCCATGAATCTCGCGTATACCCCAAGCTATACGCGACAGGTTATCTCAAGAGCATATTATACCCACATCTTATTTGCGGTAGTGGCAAATAAAGCGCTCATAAGAGCGGGGCGTTGGAATTACCACCCCAAGTTTTATTTAGATCAGCGTTCACACTTAGGGTGGGGCGAAGCACGTGAGGCGTATCGTAGTGGAAGACATGACAAACAAAAGGCGCTTTAAGGCGCCCCTCAGATGACCGCCCCAAGGGCAACGGAATTTACTCTCGGAACATCATAATTTTTCGACCCTCGCCAAATTCGCCTTGCAGTGTTTTGTCATCGATGCGTTTAAAGGTATAGACCGTATCCTCGCAACCTGCCAACGCCTTGGAACGCATTACCTCGAAGACCAGCTCGTCCGGCGTAGCACGCTGCACGCTAAGCGGTGCTTCTAAGCCTATACACGGGTTCTTCTTTGAAAGCGTCACCGTTTTCCAGGATCCTTGATCGTCTTTGATGATTACCGTGCCCGTAACATTTGCAGTCACCGGGCCATCAAATTTCGCGGTCCATTTGCCATCGTACGAATGAGCCTTTTGCGCGAGCGCCGTGGCAGGAACAAGGATAGCGCTTGCTAGGATTAACCCTTTTAGAAAATTCATGCGAACTCCTTTAAAGACAACTATTAAAGCAACGGCACCATCAACAAAGCAACAATATTAATGATCTTAATTAAAGGGTTCACTGCCGGGCCAGCGGTATCTTTATAGGGGTCGCCAACAGTATCACCGGTAACGGCCGCTTTATGCGCTTCTGAACCCTTGCCGCCAAAGTGATTATCTTCGATATATTTCTTAGCATTATCCCAAGCACCGCCACCGGTGGTCATGGAAATTGCCACGAATAATCCGGTAACGATGGAGCCCATCAATACACCGCCCAGAGCCTGCGCACCTAAGAAGTAACCGACCAGAACCGGAACCAAAATGGGCAGCAGGGAAGGTATAATCATTTCCTTAATCGCCGCTTTGGTCAGCATATCTACCGCGCGGGAATAGTCTGGCTTGGCGGTGCCTTCCATTAAACCGGGAATTTCTTTAAATTGCCGGCGTACTTCGATCACAACGGCACCCGCCGAGCGCCCAACCGCTTCCATTGCCATTGCCCCGAACAGATACGGTACTAAGCCGCCAATAAATAAACCGACGATCACCAAATGATTGGATAAATCAAACGTCGTCGCCCCGCCGGTGTGAATGCTCAGCCCATGGGTAAAATCCGCAAACAATACCAAAGACGCCAAAGCGGCGGAGCCGATGGCATAACCTTTGGTTACTGCTTTAGTGGTGTTGCCCACGGCGTCCAAGGGATCGGTAATCGCTCGAATCGAATCAGGCAAACCAGCCATCTCCGCGATTCCCCCGGCGTTGTCGGTCACCGGTCCGTAGGCGTCTAACGCGACGATCATACCCGCCATAGAAAGCATGGACGTAGCGGCAATGGCGATGCCATAAATGCCTGCCAATGCGTACGCGGCTAAAATGCCGGCACAAATAACCAAGACAGGCGCCATGGTGGACTTCATAGAAACCGCCAAACCGGCGATGACGTTGGTGCCATGGCCGGTGGTGGAAGCCTCTGCAATGTAGCGCACCGGTTTATATTCCGTAGCCGTATAGTATTCCGTGATGACTACTAATAATGCGGTGACAGCCAAGCCAATTAAAGCGGCAAAGTAGATGTTAAGCGTTGTGTAGTTCCCCGGATTATTTGCCATGAACCAATTGGTAACGGGGTAATACGCAATCGCGGACAAGACGCCCGCGACGATTAAGCCGCGATACAACGCATTCATAATCTTGCCACCGTCTCTGGCTTTAACAAAAAAAGTGCCAATAATGGAAGCAATAATAGAAACGCCGCCTAATACTAAGGGATAAAGCAAGGCATTGCCAAAGGTCGGCATGAGTAAGCCACCCAAAAGCATGGTGGCGATAATGGTTACTGCATAGGTCTCGAACAAATCCGCAGCCATGCCGGCGCAATCACCGACATTATCGCCAACGTTATCCGCGATTACAGCGGGATTTCTCGGGTCATCTTCAGGAATACCGGCCTCGACTTTGCCGACTAAGTCCGCGCCGACGTCCGCACCTTTAGTGAAAATGCCACCGCCCAAACGCGCGAAGATAGAGATTAGAGAACCGCCAAAAGCTAAACCGACTAAAGGCGTGATGTCGACGGCTTGTCCGGCGGGGGTGAGTACTTGCAATACGTAAAAATAGCCGGCAACCCCCAAAAGCCCTAAGCCGATTACGAACATACCCGTCACCGCACCGCTTTTAAACGCAATATTGAGTGCCGCATTTAAGCCATTTTTAGCCGCCTCTGCGGTGCGCACATTGGCGCGCACGGAGACGTTCATGCCGATATAACCCGTCGCGGCAGAAGCGATTGCGCCTATGGCAAATCCAATTGCAGTTAAGTTACCTAGATAAATGTAAATCACCGCAAAGAGGATCACGCCGACGACGCTAATAGTCATGTATTGACGATTTAAATAGGCAGAAGCACCCTCTTGGATGGCAGCGGCAATTTCGCGCATGCGGTCATTGCCATCTGGTTTGCGGGAAATCCATGCAATGGAGAAGATGCCGTAGATAATGGCAAGCGCGGCGCTAGCTAATGCGAAAAGTAATCCCTCGGACATGCAATCCTCCTAAAAAAGTTTGTTCTAAGTACTAAATTTATCTTTGATTGCCCAAACCCCTTCAATACAGATACCGGGTACAAAACCAAATACTATGTAGCCCGACCTCTTTAATGCGCTAATCTACCGCCGATTGTCCTGCTAACGCTGCTCTTCGGATAAAAACACCTTAGCCAAATTTTCGCCCTCAAAAGCCACTTAAACTTTAAACTCCCCTTTAAGTTTTTTAGGGACGGCAATGTTTTTTAGTTTCACATAATTCGGCAAGCCATTTTTAAAGGGCGGGTAATCCTCACCTTTGATTAATGGTGCGAGATAGGTGCGGCATTTAGGCGTGATCCCGAAACCATCTTTAGTGATGTAGTCGCGCGGCATCATTTTTTCTTGATTGGCGACGTCTTTTAACTGCGCCATGCCGATTTTCCACTTATACGGTTGATTAGAGGTGCGCACGATAATCGGCATTACGGCGTTGTGACCTTTCAGCGCAAATTCTACGGCGGCCTTGCCTACCGCGTAGGCCTGATCAACATCTGTTTTAGAAGCGATGTGCCGTGCGGCGCGCTGCAAATAGTCGGCCACGGCCCAATGGTATTTATAACCCAGCTTTTCTTTAACCAAGTTAGCGATCACCGGCGCCACACCACCCAGTTGCGCATGACCGAAGGCATCGCGTAAACCCGACTCTGCTAAAAATTTGCCTTCGGAATTTTTCACACCCTCGGATACCGCAATGGCGCAGTAACCATGCCTTTTTACCGAGTCATCCACTTTTGCTAAGAATTTTGTTTCGTCAAAAGTGATTTCTGGAAATAACAAAATATGCGGCGCATCGCTTTCAGTTTCATGCGCTAATCCGCACGCGGCCGTGATCCATCCGGCGTGGCGGCCCATCACTTCCAGAACAAACACTTTGGTGGACGTTTTGGCCATGGAAGCCACGTCGAACCCGGCTTCGCGAATACTGGTTGCCACATACTTGGCAACGGAGCCAAAGCCAGGACAGCAGTCGGTTAAAGGTAAATCGTTATCTACGGTTTTGGGTATGCCGACGCAAATAATCGGATAACCCAATTGCGCGCCAATTTGCGAAACTTTGTGCGCGGTGTCTTGTGAATCCCCGCCGCCGTTATAGAAAAAATAGCCGATGTTGTGCGCCTTAAAAACCTCAATCAAGCGTTCGTACTGTTCTTGATTTTCTTTTAACCCTTTAAGTTTATAGCGGCAGGACCCAAACGCGCCGGAGGGCGTGTAGCGCAAAGCTGCAATGGAGCTTGCGGAATCTTTACTGGTGTCGATTAAATTTTCAGTTAAGGCGCCGATAATACCGTTACGCCCCGCGTAAACCTTGCCGATCTTGTCTTTATATTTGCGCGCGGTTTCAATGACGCCACATGCTGAGGCGTTGATAACGGCGGTGACGCCACCCGATTGCGCGTAAAACGCGTTTTGCTTTGCCATACTTTAGTCCTATATATAATAATTTTTGATTTTTTTGCCAGTGATGCCATGCGACACCAACCCGTTCTGGGGATCTGCCTGCAGTCTGGGCAAACTTATGACGCACCCAATCGGGCCTCGTAACTTTCTTTCTCTTCTCCCGCTCCGTTTGATTATCGAACCGAGAGCTCGCTGGGCGTGGATAGAGCCCTCGCCACAACAAGCCCCTAAGTCGGGTGTTAGATAGTTTATTTTAAAGCGGCGAAAATCCGGTCGCGAATTTCTTCTACTTTGCCAACGCCCTCAACTTTAACGTATTTCGGCGCACCCGGCTCACCCTTAGCTGCCCATTGCGAATAGTAAGCGACCAAAGGTTCCGTTTGCGCATGATATACGTCCAAACGCTTTTTGACCGTTGCTTCAGTGTCGTCTTCCCGCTGAATTAAATCTTCACCGGTTTCGTCGTCCTTGCCAGCGACTTTTGGTGGGTTAAAGACCACATGATAGGTGCGTCCCGACGCGACGTGTACGCGCCGGCCGCTCATGCGTCGAATAATCTCTTCGTCTGCTACGGCGATTTCCACTACATAGTCGATCGGCACGTTGGCTTGTTTCATGGCGTCAGCCTGGGGAATGGTGCGCGGAAATCCATCGAATAAAAAGCCCTTGGCGCAATCCGGTTCTTTAATTCTATCTTTTACTAAACCAATAATAATGTCATCCGACACCAAACCACCGGCGTCCATAATTTTTTTTGC
>CAYYOS010000007.1:0-11013 GCA_964473355.1 uncultured Burkholderiales bacterium
GGGCGAGTAGAGTTAAAATTTGCGAGATATTGCGTTCAACCCGGCAAGGCATATTGTCCCAAGTATCGCGCGATATGTGGCGTGCAAATGCGGAAACTTGAAAATAATCTTCGACATCGATAGTCAGGGCGTTCGTAATGTGGGACTTCATGCGTGCCGAGAATTAAACACGCGCCCGCGATTTTTTTGCGGACACTGCTGTTTTATCCGTCTGTAACGTATCGCTTAGGATAGCGCGAATTCGACTAGATGCTTTGCCGTCCCAAAATTCAGGAATTTTTCCGCGTTTGCCACCGCTCGCTAAGACATCTTCCACTGCTGCGAGAATCCGGGCGTGGTCTTGGCCAACTACCGTGTTCGTGCCTTCGGAGACGGTAATGGGGCGTTCAGTGTTGTGGCGTAGTGTTAAACAAGGCACACCCAGGGCCGTCGTCTCCTCTTGAATACCGCCGGAATCGGTTAAGACTACCGTTGCGTCTCTCATAAGCCCGAGCATTTCCAGATAACCCAAGGGGGGCAGGATGCTGACCCGCTCGCTAGCTAAGAGGCTCTCCAAACCAAAGCGCGCACAACTTGCTCGTGTTCTGGGATGCAGCGGAAAGATAAGTGGAACTCGTTCTGAAACGGCACGCAGCGTTGTTAGTAAGGATGCGAGCTTATCCTTATCATCGACATTGGAAGGGCGATGCAAAGTTACCGCCGCGTAGCGCTTAAGTCGGGTCGAGGCCAAATCAGTGAGCCCAGCATTCGCTAAACTTTGTTGCAGGGGAATCGCGCGGCTCAAGTTGTGATGCAGCGTATCAATCATTACATTTCCCACGAAATGAATGCGCGCGGCGGAGATGCCTTCGTTTAATAAATTTTGTTCGGCGCTGCGCTCGGTAATAAATAATAAATCAGAAATTTGATCGGTAAGCACGCGATTCACTTCCTCCGGCATGGCACGGTCAAAGCTTCGTAATCCTGCTTCTACGTGTATGACCCGGATATTCTTTTTCACCGCAACGAGAGCGCAAGCAATGGTGGAATTGACATCCCCCACGACTAAAATCGAGGTCGGTTGCTCGGTATCTAATACCGGTTCAAAGCGCCGCATAATTTCTGCCGTTTGCACTGCATGACTTCCCGATCCCACTTCCAAATTAACGTCCGGCTCGGGGATACCCAAAGACGAAAAAAATTGCGAATTCATCTCTTGGTCGTAGTGTTGCCCGGTGTGCACGAGCTTAACGTCAAAGATGTGCGGCGCAGCGCGCAGAGCGCCGATTACTGGCGCAATTTTCATAAAGTTGGGGCGGGCCCCCACCACACACAGAATTTTCATTTTAGTTTTTCAAGATTTGTCATCGCCGCCAGCACGCGGCGCAACACGCGCAATATACGTCCCAACGAATCTTCAATGGTAGATAGCCGCGCTTCGATGGCGGTATCGGGTTGCCCGTTGAGGCCTCCTGTCTCCCGCCGCTGGGTGGTGGAATTGCTATTGCCCGCCACTTCGCTTAGCAAATCATTGGTTACTTCTTGTACGATGGCTTGATCAAAACTGGATTTTTCTTCCAGATAACCAAAAAGCATGAGGCGGTCACACAGGGAATTTATTCGTCTCGGTATACCTTCAGTAAAAGCGTGGATGGCAGCAAATGCGTCATCAGTAAAATGCGGAGAATCCGCCCAGCCCACTGTTTTAAGCCGATGCTCAATGTAAGCGCGGGTTTCCGCAGCATCTAATGGCCCCAAGTGATATGAGGCAATGACCCGTTGCCGTAACTGCTGCATTTCTGCCGACTGAATAGTGTCTCGAAATTCCGGCTGACCGAGCAAAAAACTTTGCAAAAGTGGCGTGTTGTCAGCTTGGAAGTTGGAGAGCATGCGCAACTCTTCGACCGCCTGCTTGGGCAAATTTTGCGCTTCATCGACAATTAACAAAGCCCGCTTTTTCTGCCGATGACAAGTGAGCAAAAAAGTTTCTAGTTTTTTCAATAACACGGCTTTGCTGGTATCGTCGTGTGCGACCCCAAAGGCCGCGGCTATCATCCGCAGCGTATCGTCGGCGCCGAGCTGCGTGCTCACCAGTTGCGCATGGATAATGTTTGCCGCTGCTAAACGCTTTATGAGGTGACTAACAAGTGTAGTTTTACCAGCACCGACTTCGCCGGTAATAACAATAAACCCTTCCCCTTGGCTAAGCCCATACTCCAAGTAGGACA
This sequence comes from uncultured Burkholderiales bacterium, assembly GCA_964473355.1. Lineage (GTDB taxonomy): Bacteria > Pseudomonadota > Gammaproteobacteria > Burkholderiales > REEB80 > CAYYOS01. The sequence continues at coordinate 2,208 of CAYYOS010000007.1, forward strand.
TCGCACGTTTATGGCCTTTGCTGTTGAAAAAAAAGCGCGGATCCGGGTTAAGTTGGAAAGGTTTAGCGCGCAGCTGATAAAAAGTCTCATACATCGCTTGCGCCCTAAAAGGTCATGTTGACGGTAGCGCTAATTGAATTTTCGCGGTAATCATTGCTGGGGTCGCTGCCGCGTCGCTGGGTATGCCGTAAATTAATCGACCCAAACAGTTTTGGGCGGAATTGATGATTTAACCCGAGTCGGACGTGCCATAAGTCATCCGCGCCCACCGCACTCGCTAAGCTGGAGCGCGTCCATAACGTCGACACATCAGAGGTGGTTCGGGGAGCGAGGCGATAATTCCAAGTTGCGCCAACGCCGTATTGGCGATAATCGTTAAAGCTGTTTAATTGCGAAATTCGAGCATCGTTGAAGCCTGTTAAGGTCAACACACTTTTGCCGGTATTCATCGTTACGTCGCCTTGCCAGCGCTTAGTAACAAACGTTTCATTGACAAGTTGCGGGTTAAATAATACTAAGAAGCCGACCGGCTGACAGGTCGGATCAATGCGGGGATCGCAGATCAACAAGTTATATAAGGGCAGGGCGCCGGCAGCGACCAGAGCTTCGGTACGTGCGGAGCTGACGTCTTCTACATAGGAAAGGCTCCAGGTGGTGCGACGAGTGCGATGCTTAAAATTAAGACCATAGGTAGTGCCAAAAAAACGCCGACCCACCGTGGCCTCCAGGGAAGTGCGGGAAGTGGGAGACCAGGCCCCACCCACCCGCCACCAAGCGCCACTGGGATCTTCCCCGGTCGTTGGGTAATTATGATCTTCGTAGCCACCATAACCCACCAAACTAAATTTGGAGTTTAATCGGTAGCGCGCGTTGGCGGTAAAAATTTGCGAGTCCGTGTCCTGGGCGAGGGAGGCTGACTGGTTGTCTGAGTAATCAATCTTCTCCGCAGCGTAATTTAACCCCCATTGCAGGTTATTAAATTGCGGCCCGCTATTGAAGCGCAGGTTGAGCTTGTTGCCGATGCTTCTTGCCAGTGCATTACTGGCGTAGTCTACTACGTCGTAAGTGTAGCGAACTTCGCTGGAGCCAAAGCTCCCAAAGCTATGCAACCAATAGGGGCTGATAGCGAAAGTTTTTACTTCCGTGCGGTTTTGCGTCTCGTTAATATTATCAAAAGCCTGCGGGCCGGTAATATTAATGTTCTGGTTGCTGATGGAGGCGCGGCTATCAACAAATACCGCTCCTTCTATCAACTCCGCCGCCGCCGTTGCCGCCAACGCGTGGTTGGTACTGTTACTGCTGCCCCCCACGTCCCCGTGATAGAATAAATTTTGTAGGGTGTAATCCAGACTAAACTTAAACCGCGCGCCTGTTCCTTTCACTGAGATGCTAGGACTAATATCCGTAACAAAACTTTGCTCTTCCTGACCCTTAGGGGCAAGCCGGATATTATCACTATAGGTCTCACTAACATTGAGTCGCGGTGTAATTTGCCAATCCGCAGCGATCAGGTGCCCTGAACTGGTGGCCGTCCATATGCCTATGAACAACATGGGATAAGCGTGAAGTTTGCAGCCCCTCAGGCTGAAAATGGTCACTCGCTATCCTAACGACACAGATAGGAGAACCGAGAATCCACCCAGACTAATTGCCATAGCTTCCATAGTAGTAATCCCCGTCGTGGGCACGGCTACCTTTATTGAGCAAGAGGCCGACAACTTCACAGGAATCAATGAGGCCGAGCGCTTCGTTTATTTTTTCGCGTGGGGTTTTCTCTGCTTCGACCACCAGCACGATCTGCCCCATATGGGTTGCCAAGACACTGGCCTCGCTGGTTACCAACAGAGGGGGTGAGTCAAATATGATAATACGGTCCGAGTAGCGATTGGCCAACTCCTCAATGAGGTTATTCATTACCTCACTGGCGAGCAATTCAGTCGCGTATTTATGCGTGCGCCCAGCAGGCAATATAGTGAGCTTAGGTACGCTGGTGCGCAGTAAAACATCAGCAACGGATAAATTCTTATCCAATAATAAATCTAACAAGCCCTTTTCCGCCTGGAATCCAAAAAACTTAGGTAATGACGGCTTGGCAACGTCAGCGTCCACCAGCAGTACCGTTCGATCTAATTCCATGGCGATGCTCAATGCTAAATTAGTCGCGCAAAAACTCTTACCTTCGCCCGGATAGGAGCTGGTGACCATAATGAGGTTACCGTTGGGGATATTAACTGCCCCCTGGCCAAAGGCATTGGCTAACAAAGGGCGCTTAATGAGACGAAACTCTTCGGAAATTTGAGAGCGCTCCCCGTCCGGGGAAATCATGCCGGAGGCGGTTAACTTCCTAGAATCTAAATTCACCACGCGCGAGTTGCGTAGTCCTTTTGTTTCCGCAGGATGCGCCCCAGCGTTTGCATCCCTCTTCGGGTTTGGTTCCTGAACCGGATCGACGCGCGCTTCTAAGGTCGGCTCTATGTTATCGGTGACAATGAGCTCGGGGGTGGCAGGCGTTTCTTTGCTCGCGACATTTAATCGGTTAACGGCTTTTTCAATAATACTCATACGTTTCCCCTAACTTGTACGCGCAGCCAACATGCTGATTACCAGGACGGCCCCATAGGCCCCCAATAGACTTAAAAAGGCCAGCCAATACGCGACCAAGCCGCGGCGTCGTTGGGTTTTTTGTGCATTAGTCCACACCATCGAAACCGTGCCTAGCACCGGCAAATTGGTCGCTTGTTTTAAGGCGTGCCTATCTTCAACCGTATGTTTCAATTGGCTCAATAAAAACGCCGCCGCTGCGCCTACACCGATACCCAAGAGCAAGACAACTGAGATGAGCAAGGGTCGATTAGGGCCGCTGGGCGTAAGAGAAACGCGAGGCGGGTCAATAATACGGAAATCCAAGACACCTTTTTTTGCTTCCATATCTTCAGAAATTTGCGCGGTCTCGCGACGAGACAGGAGTTTCTCATAATTGGATTTATTCACCTCGTAATCGCGATTAAGCTGCGTGAAATCCGCTTCGACCTGAGGCAGGGCATTAGAAGCCGCCCGTAATTGGGCGTAACGGTTTTCGTATTCTGCGACCCTGGCTTTTAGGGAAGCGACATTGGCTTCGGATTCCGCTAAAGCCAAACTTAACTGTTGTGAAAAAGCGCTTTGACCCGTACTCGCGGAAGTGGAGGGTTTGCGTTTTTTTGCCTCCTGGACTTTTTGTTCCTCTAACTGGGCAATGATGCGTTTCGTGCCAATAATATCGGGATGCTGCTCGGTATATTTTAGGCGTAGCGCGTCGAGTTGTTTGTTTAAATTTTGAATGCGGCCGTCGACTTCCGGGCTGGCAACCTCCACGGGATCAGCCAGCAACACCGGCTCATCGCCACTTAACTGCTTTTTAATCTCATTGCGGCGATTTTCTTCTTCACTTAAAGCCAGTTTCGCCTGACTTAAATTACCGGCGGCCTCACCTAGGCGCTCAAAATAATTGACGTTGCCCCCCGGCATCATGCCGATGTTAGCTCGCTTAAACTCCTTTAAGCGATCTTCGGCGGCGATCAGCTTCTGTTCGTAAGCTTGAATTTGTTCTTCAATAAAACGCCGCGCCGAGTCCGAATCCTTGCGTTTATCACCCAAGCTACTTTCTACGAAAATCGTCAATAATGCTTGCACGACGCGCTTAGCGGTATCCGGATCGCTATGCTGGTAGTTGATGGTATACAAATTATCCTGACCGGCGCCCATTAAAGAAATTCTTGCTGCTAGGCCCAAAACCAAATTTTCCATGTCAGCCGTCGTTTTGGCGTTTAGGTCGAGATCGGTCATGCGCGCAACTTTTTCCAGATTGGGGCGGCTAATTAGGGTTCGCGTCACCATTGCAATCTGCTGATCGACGTTGGGCTGCACGGCTAAGCCGGATAGCAAGGGACGTAATACCGACTGCGTGTCGACATAGACCCGCGCAGTGGCTTCGTAGCGGTCGGGCATACGCCAGACTACTACCCAACCTATGACGCAAATCAGCCAAGCCGCTAAAATAGCGTACCAACGCTTGCGCCAAGTTGCGCGCAGATAACCAAAAAACTGTGCGAGGATTTCACGCATAATGCTTCCTTTGGTTTAGAACCAGCTTTCGGGCACGATTAGTACATCACCGGGGAGCATATCGACGTTCGCGGCCATTCTGCCATCTTTGATTAAGTCGTTTAGACGCACCCCGAATTGTTGCGGGCGTCCATCAACTACCCGCAGTATGCTGGCTTTATTTCCGTCCGCAAAATCAGTAATGCCGCCCACGGCTATCAGAACATCCATTAAAGTCATGCGGTCGCGATAGGGTAAGGCTTGCGGCTTAGCTGCTTGGCCAATGACGCGTATTTGTTTATCGTACGGACCAACAAAACCGGTGACAATAACGGTGACTACGGGGTCTTGTATATATTTTGCCAGCGCTTTTTCGATGTCACGCGCCAAGACCGTGGGCGTCTTGCCGCTGGCGGGAAGATCCTCCACCAAAGGCGTGGTAATTTTGCCGTCGGGTCGCACCGGTACGGAAAGCGAAACCTCAGGATTACGCCACACCACAATATTTACGTTGTCCCCAGGACCGATCAAATAATCCGCCTGGCCCGTCGATGCCGTCGCGGGCAGAGGTGGATAAGCCTGCGTCGCACAGCCGCCAAGTATCAGCGCGCATACCGTTAACCCCATACGTGTAAACCGATTGACATTCGCCACCACTGCGTCCTCCTTAAACTTGCAAAACCGCCATTATACCTAAGCCTGGAACTAGGAGGAATAAGCAAAACGCATTCCACGATTAATATTATGATAGGGTCATCGGTATTAGCCCCCTACTCTTCCCGTTTCCCGAGGTTTTAGTCGCCAGCTCGATAATAAGCGAGTTTCGTTACAGATTTTGTGATTAATATTCAACATGCGTCGAAGTTCTGACGGCTGGCGGCCAGATTAAGAAATTTAAAGCCAGGTCTTAAAACTCTTCCACAGCAAATAAGCGACGGTGTTCACGTATTGCATAGCGATCAGTCATCCCGGCGATATAATCGGCCACTGCGCGAGGGCAGTCTGAGCTGGCCTTTATTTGATATTGCGGGGGAAGAAGACGGGGATTATGGGTTAGCGCTGCAAACAATTCTTGGACGATGCGCTTAGCTTTATCACTCATGCGCGCAACGCGATAGTGCTGGTATAGCTGATTGGCCAAAAAATGCTTCAATTCTTGTTGGTCTTGGCGAATCCCCGGGCTAAATGCGATTAAAGGCTCAGCGCTACGTACGTCATCAATGGTTTGCGGGGCCGCGGCGCGAATGTTTTCTTGGCTTTGGGCGATCAGGTCCGACACCAATGTGTTGATCATGCGACGCACGATTTCGTGCACGACGCGGCGCTCATGCAACGTCGGGTAGCGGGTTTTGGTTTCTTGCCAATGACGCGCAAATAAACTGCATTGCGTTAATGCATCGATACTAATTAAGCCTGAGCGTAAACCGTCATCGACGTCATGATTATTGTAAGCGATCTCGTCGGCTAGATTCGAAATTTGCGCTTCCAGGCTGGGCCTTTGTTTGCGGATGAAGCGCTCTGCGACTTCACCGAGTATTTTTGCGTTTTTGATGGAACAGTGTTTTAGTATGCCTTCGCGGGTTTCAAAGCAAAGGTTAAGGCCATCAAATTCCGCATAGCGCTCTTCTAAAAAATCCACGACGCGTAACGACTGTAAGTTATGCTCAAAGCCGCCAAACTCCCGCATACAGTGGTTTAAGGCGTCCTGCCCGGCATGGCCAAAGGGCGTATGTCCTAGGTCATGCGCCAGCGCGATGGCCTCCACCAAATCCTCATTGACATTTAAGGTTCGCGCGATCGAGCGCCCAATTTGCGCGACTTCCAGGCTATGGGTGAGGCGGGTACGAAACAAGTCCCCTTCGTGGTTTACAAATACTTGTGTTTTGTATTCCAAGCGGCGGAAAGCGGTGGAGTGAATGATGCGATCACGGTCCCGCTGAAAGTCGCTGCGGCCAACCGGCGGAAGTTCGGCGACCCGTCTTCCGCGCGAAGTGTGGGCGGCAAAGGGCGCAAGGTCAAGCATACTGGCTGGGGTCTTTTAATGTCTGACTTAACACGTCTTTAGAAACATCTGAAGCTAGAAATGCACTGCCAATATCACGTAGCAACACAAATCGGATTTTGCCGTCCTCTACTTTTTTATCTAGACCCATAAGACCTAAATAGGTCTCGCAACCCAAGTCGGGGGCGCGGCGAACCAATCCGGCGCGCCGATACAAATTATTAATGCGGGCTACGACGGCAGGATTGAGCAAGCCCAAACGTAGCGACAAATCTGCGGCCAAAATTGTCCCCGCGGCCACGGCTTCACCGTGTAGCCACTGCCCATAGCCGGCGCCAGCTTCGATGGCGTGGCCGAACGTATGCCCCAAATTTAATAGTGCGCGCGTACCCTTTTCGTACTCGTCGGCTGCTACGACCTTCGCTTTGTTCTCGCACGAACGGAAAATTGCGTGGGCCAGGGCTTGCCTATCGCGGGCCACAAGAAGTTCAATATTCTCTTCCAGCCACGCAAAAAATTCAGGATCGCGTATCAATCCATATTTTATGACCTCAGCCAAGCCCGACGAAAGCTCTGGGTCTGGCAAGGTGTCTAAGGTGGAAGTGTCGGCCAGTACCAGCTGCGGCTGGTAAAAAGCCCCAATCATATTTTTACCGAGCGGATGATTGATACCGGTTTTTCCGCCGACCGAGGAGTCCACTTGAGCCAGCAATGTGGTGGGTACTTGGATGAACGGCACGCCCCGCAAGTAGCTGGCGGCGGCAAAGCCGGTAATGTCGCCGATAACGCCACCGCCTAGCGCAATGAGCGTAGTTTTGCGCTCCACGTGGTTTTCCAGCAACTGATCATAGATATGATTTAAGGTCTCCGCGTTTTTATACGCCTCACCATCCGGCAATACAATGCTGGTAACCGCGATCCCGGCCTTCTCTAGCGCTTCTTGCAGCCGCGATAGATACAAGGGTGCCACGGTTATGTTGGTGATAATCACCGCTCGATTTTGCCCAAGGTACGGGACCAACCGCGCGTTGGCTTCCAGCAATAGGCCGTCGGAAATAAGTATAGGGTAGGCGTGATGGCCCAAATCTACCGTCAGGCTTAGCACGAAGAAGCAATTCTATGCAGAAGTTTTTGTTCTAGATCTTGGAGTAGCGCGTGCACATTAGCAGCACTAGAATCAATAATAATGTCCGCAATTTCACGGTAGAGGGGGTCGCGTTCCCGGTGTAGTTCTTCGAGTTTAGCGCGCGGGTTGGGAGTACGTAGTAGCGGCCGATTTTTGTCGTGCCGGGTGCGCTGCCACAACTCACCTACCTCGGCATTAAGATAGACAACCGTACCGTTTTCGCTCAAAAAATGGCGATTTTCTGGGGATAAAATGACACCGCCTCCCGTCGCCAGCACGATGTTTTGTCTTAAAACCAGTTCCTTAAGCAGCCTTGCTTCGCGCCGGCGAAAACCTTCCTCGCCTTCTAATTCAAAAATTAGTGGAACCCGGGCGCCTGTGCGACGTTCGATTTCATGATCAGCGTCCAGAAATGTTTTGTGCAGGCGCCGGGCAAGAAGTTTTCCTACGGTCGTTTTACCCGCGCCCATGAGTCCTATCAGAAAAATATTTCCCGCTACTTCCATGCCCCTGTATTGTAGGGGAAGGCGCGCTTTAGAGCTAGCCTAGGTTAATGCGCAGTCAAGCGATGCAAAGGATGCGCATATCAAAACGGCCACGACGTAGCCGTTTTGATACGACGTTTAACGAAGGTTTAAACTTTCTTTGATGATTTTCGGCGTGATGAAAATAAGCAGTTCGGTTTTATCGTCTTGCTTACTGGTAGTTCGAAATAAATTCCCCAATACCGGTAAGTCACCAAAGAAGGGTACTTTATCCACTTCATCTCGGGACACTTGCTCGTAGATACCGCCTAATACTGCCGTCTCGCCGTTGCCTACCAATACTTGGGTCAGCACTTTTTTAGTATCAATGGAGGGTATGCCTACAAATATTTGCCCGACGGAGTCTTTCTTAACCTCTAAATCCATGATGATTTTATCGTCTGGAGTAATTTGTGGCGTCACCGATAAACTCAACACTGCCGGCTTAAACGCGACACTGGTTGCGCCGCTGGATGAAGCTTGCAAGTAAGGAATCTCGGTCCCCTGTTCGATAACCGCTTTCTTTTGGTCTGCGGTAATGACGCGCGGACTAGAAATAACTTTGCCGCGCCCATCGGCTTCTAATGCAGAGAGCTCCAGATTAATTAAATTTCCGCTGCCCAGATTAAGTAGCGTCAACGCAATGGAGCCAGCCGCGCCCGCAACCGGCAAATTCACGTTTAAGTTTTGCCCACCCGCCGGCTTGATACCTGTGGATAGCCCAAAAGAGCTGGGCGTGCCGGTTGGGTTAATTGGCACGGGCGGAAAGGTTTCCAACGTGCCACTGGTTCCGATTGCCAGGTTTCCGGAGGTGCCCGCAGCTTGATTACCGAAGCGCACGCCCAACTGTTTGCTAAATTTATCGTCGGCTATCACGATACGCGCCTCTATCATCACCTGACGCACAGCGACATCGATTTGCGCGATGAGACGGCGAATTTCATCCAGCTTACTGGGGATGTCCTGGATAAAAAGTGTGTTGGTCCGGGAATCAATGACTGCACTGCCGCGCTTGGATAGTATCTTTTGCTTGTCATCGCTTAAAATTTTCTGGAAAGCTTCGGCTTTTTG
>CAYYOS010000007.1:11023-32941 GCA_964473355.1 uncultured Burkholderiales bacterium
AACTTTCGGTGCGTATCGGCTCCAGATCGGAAATCTGCTGCCGCGCTTCTAGCTCCAATTTTTCTTTGGTCGCCAATTCATCGGTGGGCGCAATTAAAATTACATTGCCGGTTTTGCGCATGCTCAAACCCTTGCTCTGCAATATAATATCCAGGGCTTGATCCCACGGTACGTCTTTTAAGCGCAGGGTTAAATTCCCGGAAACGGAGTCACTGGTAATGATGTTTAAGCCTGTAAAGTCGGCGATGACTTGCAAAACCGAGCGAACTTCGACGTTTTGAAAATTGAGTGAAAGTTTTTCACCCGCATAGCCAGGCCGCGCGCCCTGCACTAATTTGTTCGGGTCCTCGGCAACCGGCTTAACGTCTATGAAAAATTGGCGGTCGGTCTGGTAAGCCGAGTGCTCCCACAACCCTTTGGGTTCAATCACAATACGTACATTCCCGCCTTGCGTGAATGCATCGACGGTTTGCACGGGTGTACCGAAATCCAATACGTCGAGGCGGCGTTCAAGATTCCGTGGCAGGGTCGCATCCAATAAATCCACAACGATGGTTTTCCCCTGCTGGCGAATATTAATGCCAGTGGTGGTATCCGATAAATCTACCACTACGCGGCCTTCTCCACTTGCGCCGCGGCGAAAATCGATATCGCGAACACTGTGTTTTTGATTGGTAACCTGCGCCTCGGCGAACCGCGGGGTAACATTAGTGGTCGTAGTGGTGCTGGCGCTACCGGGTTGCAGTGTAACCAGCAAATTACGTCCGTCGGTGCTGGTTTCATAGGCAACGGGACGAGTTAAATTCATTACCACGCGTGTGCGTGATCCCGCCTGGGCTACATTAATGCTTCGTAGCACGCCTTCATTAATGTTAATTGAGCTTTTTCCTAGGCCGTTACCGGTTTCGGCAAAATCCAAGGAAATACGTGCCGGGTTATTTATGACAAAGCCGGCGGGTTGCGCCGCTAGCGGGGCTTTCATACCCAGTCGAACCACAATTTTTCCATTTGGCTGCACCGAATAATCCACAGCATCAATGGTATTTAAATTCTCACTCGCGGGCTCGGCGGCAAACGTCCACCCGGAAATTGACAGAAGCGCGCCGCAGCTTATTAGCTGAGCGAAACGCATAAATTTATGAGAAATAAAAACGTTCATTTTTTCTGCTCCTGTTCTTCTTGCAGTTGAAGAGTGCTCTGTCTTTCCGACCACTCGCCGCTACCGTCTTGGATGATTTCATTAAGTTTGATTTCGGTATCGCTGATGCTGGTAACCATACCGAAATTTTGCCCCAGATAATTGCCTGCCTTGATGCGAAAAACGTTATTGTCCGGCGTTTTCACCAAGGCATAATTGGTTTTATCTTGACGCAAGGTGCCAACCATTTTCAGGTTTTCTATCGGATATGCTTCTAGCGCCTCTTTGCGGCGATTGAGGTCGGGTTGGATACCAGAGCTGCTGCCGGCTTGCGGTTGCAGTTTTCGGGGCTTAAAGGGGTCCGGGATGTCGTAGGCGTTATAGGTAAAGCCTTCGTAGGGTTTCACCTCCGGCAGCGGCTCGACCTTACCCCGTAACTCTTCCCCCGTAGCTTGTGTAAATCGTTTAACGTCAACCAAATCATCGCTACCGCAAGCGCTGAGGGTAAAGATCAAGAGCAGTAGACTTAGCCTCATTTCTTAGGCTCCTTGTCTTTCGCGGCTTTTTTCTGAGCGGCGATTTCTTCCTCGTCCAAGTATCGATAAGTCCGCGCCGTGCTCTCCATACTAAGTTTGCCATCCTTAGCCACGTTTACAATATTGATATCGTTTAGCGTCACAATGCGGGGTAGTTGTGAGACATCACTGGCAAACGCGCCAAGGTCATGGTAGTCGCCCGTAACTTTAATGGTAATAGGCAGCTCAGCGTAAAATTCTGAGACAGTTTCTTGGGTCGCGGGCTTGAATAGCTCAAATTCTAAGCCTCGCCCTAAGCCGGCCTGGTTGATATCCGTGAGCAAGGCGTCCATTTCCGATTTGTTGGGCAGCTGCCGAAGTAACGCACCAAACGACTGCTCGATATCTTTTAGCTGTTGTTTATAGGTTTCGAGATTGATTGCTTGCTTTTTCTTGTCTACGAAAGTCTTTCTGAGGGTGATCTCTTTATTTTTGTCGGCATCCAGTTGCGTAATTTGGTTACTCCAATCGAACCAATATCCGGCGGCCAAAATCACCACGAGCAACACGCCCAAAGCCGCCATCCTGCTAGCTACTGGCCAGTTGCCGATGTCTTTAAAATTAAGCTCGTTGATGTTCATAATTTTTTCGCAACAGGCGCTTTCGCCCCAGGGGCGGGCGTTGCTTGTTGAGTTTGCGGAGGCGTCAATTTAACGTTTAAAGAAAATTCCGAAACACGCAGGTTATTGAGCATCACCGCCTTACTTTCAACTAGATCTGGGGCTTCCAGAAAGGGCGATGAATCCAGATTGCGAATGAGCGTGGCAATTCTGGCGTTAGATTGCGCGTAGCCCTGCAAATTAACCACGTTACCCGTTTGTTTTACGCCTTTAAAATAGACGCCATCGGGCAGCAACCGCACAAGTTGATCGAGCAGATGAACAACCATGGAACGATTGCTTTGTAAGTTTTCTACGACCTGCTTGCGCGCTAGCAGGGATTGAATTTGTTCTTGCAAACCTTTGATTTCTACTATTTCTTTGTCTAGTTTAGCGATCTCGCCTTCTAGATACTTATTGCGCTCGGCTTGGGCATCAATGCTGCTCGCAAAATACGAATGCACCAGGAAAATTAAAAAGCCACCCAATACGATTACGCCCACCGCCATAAAATTAAACTGTCGGGTACGCGCGGCACGCGCATGTTCCCGATGTGGCAGTAAATTGATGCGTATCATTTATCAAATCTCCGCATCGCCAGTCCGCACGCAATCAGCAAGGCTGGCGCATCCGCGGTTAGTTGACGGGGCTTAACCTTCTGGGACAGCGACATGTTGGCAAAGGGATTAGCGATAATGGTGGTGATTTGAGTACGCGCGGACACGACGTCGTCTATGCCCGGAATCATCGCGGTGCCGCCGCCTAAGACAATATGATCAACCCTGGTAAACTGGGTGGAAGAGAAGAAGAACTGCAACGCCCGTGAGATTTCCAAAGATAAGGTATCCATAAAGGGTTGCAGGATCTCCGCGTCGTAACTATCCGGGAGGCCACCGTTTCTTTTAGCCAACTCCGCTTCTTCGGAGGAAAGGCTGTAACGGCGCTGAATTTCTTGGTTAAGTTGATGTCCGCCAAACCCTTGCTCGCGCATGTAAACCGACTGATTGTTGTGGAGCATATTGAGGTGCATCATAGCCGTGCCGATATCGATGATGGCCACGGTTTGGTCGCGACCGGCATTGGGTAGTTGCGGGGCGATCAGCTCATAGGCTGTTTGGGTGGCAAAGGAGTCGACGTCCATAATGAGCACTTTTAGCCCGGCGGATTGGGCGACGGCGACGCGATCATCAACCTTTTCTTTTCTCGAGGCAGCAATCAACACCTCAACTTCCTCGTGGCCGGTGGGGGCCGGACCTAGAACTTGAAAATCCAGATTGACTTCATCCAAGGCAAAAGGAATGTATTGATTGGCTTCGCTTTCGACTTGTAATTCCAGCTCGGTTTCCCGCATGCCCGCCTGGACGATAATTTTTTTGGTGATGACCGCGGCGGCGGGTAGGGCTAAAGCAGCGGTTTTTGTGCGTGTTCCTAAGCGTTTCCAAGCGCGCTTCACCACGTCGCTAACGGTTTCGATGTTAGCAATATTGCCATCCACTACCGCGTCTTTTGGTAACGGCTCCATTGCGTAACGCTCTACTCGATATAGGTTTTTGCCCGCTTCGCTGATCTCGACCATCTTGACGGCGGAAGAACTGATGTCGACGCCAATCAGCGGGGTGGATTTACCTTTGAACAAGTCCAGTTGCAATGAAGTGTCCTCGTGATTATGTTTTTATTTATAGTGAAACATATAATTTACATTAAATCCTAGCAACAACTATCCAGACTGTAAAGTTATTTTTTTAATTAAATTTGTTTTCTTTGCATCTGACATATTGGCGGGGGTTTTCCGCTGGCATAAATGGACACGCCCTGCACTTAATTGACTAGCGGATTTTAGGTAACAAACCACCAAGGTGCCGCGGTACGGCGCTCTATTCGCCGACCAAGGTGCGTTCTTCTAGGCTTTCAAGGATAATGGCTAAATTTGCCCCCTTAGGTAAAACACATAATGGACTATGCAGTCTTAGCGCGTAAATTTGGGCGCTACTTTTTAATTGTCTTTGCCGCCATAGGAGTGACCGCGGCCTTGGCTTTGGTATTGGCGGCACTGATTGTCTACCCGACGTTACCATCTCTAGATGCGTTAACCGACTATAAGCCTAAGATCCCCTTGCGCGTTTACACCGCCGATGGGGCGTTGATCGGCGAATTTGGGGAAGAGCGGCGCGCCCTAATTAAAATTAGCGCGGTGCCCAAGACGATGCGGGACGCGATCCTGGCCGCCGAGGATGATAGCTTCTACCGTCATGGGGGCGTGGACTACAAAGGCGTCTTGCGGGCCGCGTGGGCCAACCTCAAGGGCGACAAGCAAGGGGCCAGCACCCTGACTATGCAGGTGGCCCGGAATTTCTTTCTAAGCAACGAGAAAACTTTCTCGCGGAAATTTAGCGAAGTGTTATTGGCACTGAAGATTGAACGTAGTATCCCTAAAGACCAAATTCTCGAACTGTATATTAATCAAATTTATTTGGGGCAGCGCGCCTATGGTTTTGCGGCTGCGGCTCAGGTCTATTACGGCAAAACCCTGGACAAGCTCAGCCTCTCGGAAACGGCAATGTTAGCGGGCCTGCCCAAAGCGCCGTCGCGCTTTAACCCCGTCGTTAATCCGCAGCGCGCCAAAGAGCGCCAGCACTACGTGCTACGGCGCATGCAAGAGTTAAGATACATCTCTCCGCTTCAATATCAAGCCGCACTAAAGGAACAGTCACGCGTAAAAAACGCTTTACAGGAGTTCGAAGTGAGTGCTGACTATGTTGCGGAGATGGCGAGACAGGTAATGTTTGATCGCTATTCTGACGAGGCGTACACGCGCGGATTTCGGATTTACACCACGCTAAAAAAAGACGATCAGGTGGCAGCCAACCGGGCGCTGCGGCAAGGCATTATGGATTATGACAAACGTCATGGGTATCGTGGCCCGGAGGGCTTCATCGCCTTACCTGCGGATATGGCAGAACAAAAAACCAAGCTGGATCAGGCTTTCGAGGAGGTCCAAGCGGTCAATGGTTTGCTACCCGCGGTGGCGCTTGATGCAGGACCGAAATCAGTGAAAGCCTATGTATCTACCGGTGAAACCATTGACATTACAGGAGAGGGCCTGCAATTTGTGCAAAAAGCCTTAGGCGCGAAAACGGATGTCAAGAATAAAATACGCCCAGGCGCGCTGATTCGCGTGCAAAAAGATGAAAAAGGCAAATGGGAAATCCGCCAATTGCCACAGGTTGAAGCGGCCTTTGTTTCCATCGATCCTAACGATGGTGCCATTCAAGCACTAGTGGGCGGCATGGATTTTAATCGCAACAAATTTAATCACGTTATTCAAGCTTGGCGGCAGCCAGGTTCAAGCTTCAAACCATTCATTTATTCGGCGGCCCTGGAAAAAGGGTTTACCAGCGCCTCTATAATAAATGACGCACCAGTGACCTTTGGATCGGGTAGCCAGCTTTGGCAGCCAAAAAATTACGACGGCACCTACTCTGGGCCCTTGAGGATGCGCGCGGCATTGGCTAAATCAAAAAACATGGTGTCAATCCGCCTCCTAAATGCCATCGGTGTGAATTACGCGCAAGACTACATCACCCGGTTTGGCTTCGCTGCCGCACAACACCCGCCCTATCTCACGATGGCTTTAGGGGCGGGTTCGGTTACACCTTATCAGATGGCCAGTGCCTATTCGATTTTTGCCAACGGTGGCTACCGAGTTAAGCCGTATTTCATTGAGCGAATTTTAGACTATCGGGGTAATCTTTTAGCGCAAGCTAACCCGGTGCGTGCCGGTGCCGGCGCGGAAAGGGTTATCGATGAACGTAACGCCTTTATCATGACCAGCATGATGCAGGATGTAATCCGGCGCGGTACAGCGATGCGCGCACTGCAGTTAGGGCGTAGTGACTTATCCGGAAAAACCGGCACGACTAATGATTTAATTGATGCATGGTTTGCGGGGTATAACGCTAATCTGATTGCTGTGGCATGGATAGGCTACGATAAGCCACGCACTTTAGGCGGAAACGAAACTGGCTCGCAGGCGGCGCTGCCCATATGGATAAATTATATGGCGAAGGTCCTGAAAGGAAAGCCGGAAGCGGTGCGGCCCATGCCAGAAGGCGTGGTGGCGATCCCCATCAACGCCGGGAACGGCCTACGGGTAAGCGACGGTGGTGGCGGCTTGACCGAGTATTTTTATGCGGAAAACGTGCCGCATGTACAGAGTAGCTGGGATAGTGAGAGCAATGGCGAGGCAGGTAGCGCCGCCGACGAAGTCAAGGACCAGCTTTTTTAATTTTTAATATGAGTAAATCGCGTCATCATTTACCGGGGAAAGTGCGTGCTGAGCTAACGCAGGTGGCAGCGCGCTTGATGGCCGAGGATGGTATTCAAGACTATGCTTTGGCGAAGAAAAAGGCGGCGCGTCAATTACGCATCTCAGAATCCGGCATGCTGCCCACCAACCGGGAAATTCTGGCAGCGCGCACTACTTATCAGGATTTATTTCAAGAGCAGGAACAACGAGATCGACTACAGGAGTTGCGCAGCGCAGCGCTGCATGTAATGCGTCGTCTCGAACGCTTTCACCCTTATTTAACCGGTGAGGTCCTGCAGGGCACCGCCCACCGCCATTCGAAAATAGAACTGCAAATTTTTACCGATAATCTTAAGGAACTGGAGCTATTTCTTATTAACGCGGGAATTCCCTTTAAAACATACGCCAAAAGATTTCACTTCCCGGACAAAACTTGTGCAGCAACGTGCTACATCCTATCCGAAGATTTTAGCGAAGCTGAGATCGCCGTTTTTCCCGGCCCTGAATTTTGTTATGCCCCCTTAGATCTCGTAGAGCGTAAACCCATGAGACGTGTCGGTGTCGATGAGCTCGAGACGCTTATGTTGGCTATCCCTGAAACTTAGGGCAATAGATTCCAATGAGGTACGCCGATTTATTGACGTGCACGCCGATATTGCGACATTTCCTATTATCCCCAATCTTTGTAATCAGTCACTTAGCAGAATATTAATCAGGAACAACTTATGCAAAGCAAGTCTCGCGTTTGTCGCAAAAAGGAAATCTAAAAAAACATGATACGGGTCTTCAATCATTACATACCGCAACAGGCCATATTTCTACTAGTCCTGGAGGTACTGTTATTTATCGTTTCCATTTACCTGGGAATTTCCTTGCGGTTTTTGGAATCGCCTCCTGATGTACCCTTACTGGAGCCGCTGCTGCCCAAAGCTATGTTGTTCGCTTTTATCATGGTGAGCGTGATGACCGCCTTTGGGCTTTATGAGCTCGAGGTTCGAGAAGAAGTTTGGCAGATGGTTTTACGGGTTAGCACGGCTTTCATGGTCGGCCTAATCGGCATGACGTTGGTATTTTACATTCTACCGAATCTCAACATTGGTCGCGGGATTTTGGCGATTTCGTTTTTGTTTTCCTTAGCCGGGGTTATATTGCTGCGTCTGGCTTTTTTTCAGTGGGCGCATCTGGAGATATTAAAGCCCCGTGTGTTAGTTTTAGGCACAGGCACGCGCGCCGCAAAAATCGACCCCGTGTTAAAAACACCAGAGGGAAGCCGCTTAAACATCATCGGCTATCTTCCGTTGGGGGGTACCCACCATTATGTCGATCAAGAAAAAATTTTAGTGGATTTGGAACCCCTCCCCACTTTGGTGGACAAGTACCGTATCGATGAAGTTGTTCTGGCGTTGCGCGAGCGCCGCGGCGCGCTGCCTATCGACGAGCTGTTGGAATGTAAACTGAAAGGCACGCGCATAATCGAATTGTCCACTTTTTTCGAGCGGGAGCGCGGCCGAGTCCAGCTGGAATCGCTTAATCCCAGTTGGCTGATCTTGTCCGAGGGATTCCGTTTTGGTTTATATCGCGATGCCGTCAAGCGTATTTTTGATATCGTTGCCAGTGCCGTGCTACTTTTAGCTACCCTACCCATCATGGCTATCACTGCGGCGCTGATCATGTTAGAAAGCGGCCGCCCTATACTTTATCGTCAGGAACGCGTCGGCCAAGGTGGTGAAATTTTTACTATTCTTAAATACCGTAGCATGGCGGTAGACGCCGAAAGAGATGGTAAACCACTATGGGCAAGCCAAAATGATGCGCGCGTTACCCGCGTCGGAAAAATTATTCGTAAGCTGCGCATCGATGAGTTGCCGCAGATCTTTAACGTATTTATGGGGAAAATGAGTTTTGTGGGCCCCCGGCCGGAACGCGCATTTTTTGTATCGCAGTTGATTACTGAAATCCCCTACTATTCTGCCCGTCATACGGTTAAACCCGGGATTACCGGTTGGAGCCAAATTAAATATCCGTATGGCGCCTCGGTTGAGGATGCCATACAAAAATTGCAATATGATTTATATTATATAAAAAACCATAGCCTGTTTTTAGACCTCATGATTTTATTTCAAACGGCACGGGTCGTGCTGTGGGGCCGCGGGGCGCGATAGCATGCCTGAAGAATTCCCCCAATATCAACGTTTTTACACTGCGACGCAATGTCGGTTGATATGCTGGCGTGATAGTGGTGCAATCCGTTTTACGTTCTTGCCATGACGTTTTCTATAGGCGCATTGAGTTATGGTGTGGCGGCTCTCGCCTATCTCTTTCTATCGGTGTTGCTGGCGACGAGTTGGCGTGGCCGCTTTCAGGGTGCGCTGTTAGCAGCGGCTAGCGTCACGACTTTTGTATGGGCCCTCATTTTAAGTCTTGGGCAGCTCCCTTCTTTTAACATACCGCTACTCATTGATGCTCTGGAGATTCTGCACAGCGGGCTATGGATCGCTTTTTTGCTGAAGCTGTTGGCCATGCCGGAGCGCAACCAAGTTATTTCCCGGCGATCCGAAAAAATCTTATTCCTGTTGCTGGGTTTAGCTTGTTTAGCCATAGTTGTTCCTGCGATGCTAACTAGCGATATTTCCGTGATCATTTGGTCGCGCATTATCGGTCCGTTAACCTTAGCGATATCCGGCATGGTTTTAGTTGAACAACTTTTCCGTAGCACCCGAATTGAGCACCGCTGGGGCATCAAATTTATCTGTTTGGGTATAGGCGGAATGTTTGTTTACGATTTCTACATGTATGCCGATGCCTTGTTGTTTAAACGAATTGACACTGAGCTGTGGCAGGCGCGAGGGATTGTTAATGCGCTCATCATGCCCCTGATTGCAGTTTCCGCGGCACGCAATCCGCAATGGTCACTAGACGTTTTTATTTCTCGTCGCGCGGTCTTTCATACCACTGCCATTTTAGCCGCGGGTCTGTATTTATTAAGCATGGCGGCTGCTGGATACTACATACGAGTATTTGGCGGCAGTTGGGGGCGCGTGATTCAAGTTGTGTTTTTGTTTGGCGCGGTGGTGATGCTGGTGGTTTTGATGTTCTCCGGCACGTTGCGCGCCCGCTTAAAAGTTTTTCTGAGCAAACATTTTTTTAATTACCGCTACGATTATCGCGAAGAGTGGCTGAATTTTACCCAGACTTTATCCGAGGGCGAGCCGGGCATACGCATACGCGAGCGATCCATTCAAGCCATCGCACGCTTAGTGGAAAGCCCCGGAGGCGCGTTATGGGTAACGCATGAGCACCAGGGCTACACGCGTATTGCCCATTGGAATATGCCGCAAGCCGGCGGAATTCAACCGCGATCAGGGGAGTTGGAAGTTTTTTTAAAGGAGCGTGAATGGGTAGTCAACCTCAATGAGTATGAGGTTAACCCCGAGCTATACGGCAACTTACAGCTACCGACATGGCTGACCGCTACGCCGAATGCCTGGTTAGTTGTGCCGTTAATGGTGCATCAACACTTACTGGGATTCGTGATCTTGGCGAGATCTCTGGGGGGTAGCACGGCAATAAATTGGGAGGTAAGCGACCTACTAAAAACGGCGGGCCGGCAGGCAGCGAGTTTTTTAGCGCAAGTCGAAGCAGCCGAACAACTCATGATTGCTCGCCAGTTTGAATCCTTTAACCGGGTATCGGCTTTTATTGTGCATGATTTGAAAAATATGGTAGCGCAATTATCTTTATTGTTGTCGAACGCGGAGAAGCATAAAAGCAATCCGGAATTTCAGGATGACATGTTGAGCACCGTCGAAAATTCGGTCGCGAAAATGCGTAAGCTGTTGTCGCAAATGCATAGCAGCAAGAGCCCCGAAGCCCCCCAGCCCATCGAGCTTTCCCGGCTTCTGTCGGGGGTGGCGCAACGCTATGCGCAACACGCGCCCCGCCCAAAATTTACCAGCCAGTGCCCAGGCTTTATTGTGCTAGTGGAACCCGAGAGACTGGAGAAAATCATCGCCCACTTGCTACAAAACGCAATCGAAGCGACGAACAGCGATGGCAACATTGAAATGAGGCTGCGTTGCGACAACAAGGGTGCTACGATTGAAATTGAAGACGACGGCTGCGGCATGGATGAGCAATTTATACGCGAGCGCTTGTTCCGGCCGTTTGCCACCACTAAGTCCAACGGCATGGGTATAGGTGCTTACGAGGCCCACGAAGCCATTGTAGAATTGGGCGGCGGTATTGACGTCGCCAGCCAACCGGGTAAAGGTACGACATTTACCATTTGGCTGCCCAAAACGGATATAGGGCGGGAAGCGTTAGCGGAGAATATAGTTTGAGTCAGAACCACGGAACCTTATTAATAGTTGAAGATGATCCAGGTTTGCAAAAGCAAATGCGCTGGAGTTTTGATGGCTACGAAGTTTTGCTTGCCGATGATAGGGAAAGCGCGTTGCGAAAACTACGCCGCTTTGAGCCGCCCGTCGTGACTTTGGATTTGGGTTTGCCGCCAGACGCGGATGGCGCGAGCGAAGGTTTAGCCACGCTGGAACAAATTTTAGCCTTGGCGCCCAGCACCAAAGTAATTGTGGTTTCCGGTAACCAAGATCGCGCCAATGCCGTGCGTGCGGTCGGCTTAGGGGCCTATGATTTTTTCCAAAAGCCCATGGATCCGGAAGTGTTGGGTTTGATTGTCGGCCGGGCATTTCATGCGCACGCCCTGGAGCAGGAAAATCGCAAGCTGCAACTCAAGCAGTTAGATACCCCTATGCAAGGCATTCTAACCGCGAGCGCGGTGATGCAGAAAGTCTGTCGCCTCGTGGAAAAAGTGGCGCCCGCCGATGTCACGGTGCTGTTGTTGGGGGAATCCGGTACGGGCAAGGAATTGTTAGCACGAGCCTTACATGCCCTGAGTTTGAGAGCCACCAAACGCTTTGTTGCGATCAATTGTGCGGCCATTCCAGAAAATCTGCTGGAAAGCGAATTATTCGGCTATGAGAAAGGCGCGTTTACCGGTGCCGCCAAACAGACACCGGGAAAAATAGAATACGCCCACGGCGGTACATTTTTTCTGGATGAAGTGGGGGATCTCCCGTTACCCTTGCAGGCAAAGCTTCTTCGATTTCTTCAGGAGCGCGTCGTGGAGCGCTTAGGCGGGAGAGGCGAAATTCCCGTCGATGTGCGGGTCATCTGCGCCACGCACCGCGATTTAATGGATTTAATTCGTCAAGGCAAATTTCGCGAGGACCTGTATTATCGGATAGCAGAAATCAGCGTTTTGATTCCCCCATTACGGGAACGCACGGGAGACAATGCGCTGCTCGCTCATGCCTTCATGGACAAGTTTAGCAAACAACACGGCTCGGCGGTGCGAGCGTTTTCTGCCGAGGCCATTACCGCCATCGAGAATTATGCGTGGCCGGGAAATGTCCGCGAAATGGAAAATTGTATTAAGCGTGCGGTGATTATGGCGGAGGGCAGCCAAATTGCTTTGGCGGATTTGGGCCTGCCGGGCACCCAAAGCGCGCCGGAACCCGTCAACCTGCGCCAAGTTCGGGAAGAAGCTGAGCGCGCAGCCGTGGTTAAAGCTTTAAGTCGAGCCAAGGGCAATGTTGCTCAGGCATCCGATATGCTCGGCGTAAGCCGTCCTACTTTGTATGATCTGATCAATCGCTATGGGTTAAAGTAACAGCGAGCGCAAACTCGTGAGAGTTGGTATGCTTATCTTTTGCAAGATCGCATTGCTCAACCGTTGACTATCAAAATTGACCCCGCTATTTGATTTCACCCTAGCGCTCCGTAACCTTATTCGCTATCGCACCAGAACACTTATTGCGCTGGCCGCAATCAGCTTTGGCATTACGGCGTTGATTCTCGCCAGCGGATTCATGGAATGGCTATTTTGGGGTTTTCGTGAAGGCATGATTCATTCACGATTGAGTCACATACAAATCACCCGACCGGGCTATGCTGAGTCCGGGCGTTCCGATCCTTTCTCCTATCTTTTGGTCGCGCAGTCGCCGGAACCGCAAGCCTTGCTAGACGATCCGGAAATCAAGGCGGTTGCCCCTAAATTGGATTTCACCGGCTTAATCGCATTTAACGACACCACGGTTTCATTTATTGGTGAAGCTACCGATATCGCCAAAGAAAAGGGTGCCGCCGAATCCTTGCAATTTTTTTCCGGCAGTGCCCTGCCTTCCAACGACGTTAGGGAAATTGTCGTGGGGAAAGGTTTGGGTGAATTCCTCGGGCTGAAGCTCGGCGACAAGGTGGTGTTGTTAGCCAATACCACGTCCGGGGGTGTGAATGCCGTAGAAGTGCGCGTGCGGGGATTTTTTACCACCGACGCTAAAGCGTACGACGGCTTGGCGATACGTGCCCCGCTGCCGCTGGCTCAAGAGTTGCTGCGCATCAAAGGCGCGCATACTTGGCTGGTATATCTTAAGAAAACTGAATCCACCGATAGAGTATTAAATGAATTACGCGGGCGTTATCAAAAAGCAAATTTGGAATTTACCGGCTGGAATCAGCTCGCCGATTTTTACAATAAAACCGTGGATCTTTTTTCCAAGCAGCTTAACGTCGTGCGTTTGGTTATTGCAGTAATTATCATTTTGAGTATTTCTAACACCCTAATTATGAGCGTGTTAGAGCGCACCGGCGAAATCGGCACGCTGATGGCCTTAGGCCAAAAGCGTCGCGACATATTACGGCTTTTTTTAAGCGAGGGATTGCTCTTGGGCATAATCGGCGGGCTGCTGGGTTTAACCCTCGGGGTTATTTTAGCTAAAATTATTTCTGCTATTGGTATTCCTATGCCGGCGCCACCAGGCATGAGCACGGGTTTTATCGCGGGCATTATGGTGACTTCCAAAATTGCGCTGGAAGCTTTGGCCCTGGCTATTATCACTACCCTTTTAGCGAGCGCCTACCCGGCTTTCCGAGCGTCCCGATTGATAATTGTCGATGCGCTTAGGCACAACCGATAATGTTTACCCTCGCCTTTCGTAATGTTTTTCGCCACAAGATGCGCTCGGCATTAACACTGGCCGCCATTGGTTTTGGCGTCATCGGGCTTATCCTATCGGGCGGGTTTGTGGAGGATATTTTTGTCCAGCTCGGCGAGCAAACCATACACTCGCAACTAGGGCACTTGCAGGTTGCCAAGCGCGGTTTTTTCGCATTCGGTACCCGTGATCCTTACGCGTACCAAATAGCCGATGCTGAACCGTTGCGGCGGTTTATTCAAGGTCACGACAACGTAGACGACGTTATGCTGCGTTTAAATTTCTCCGGCCTGGCCAATAATGGCAAGGCGGATCTACCCATTATCGGAGAAGGTATTGAACCCGCAAAGGAAGCGCGGCTCGGTACGTATGTACAGATTATTGCGGGCCGTCAACTTAAGGATAGCGACGCCTATGGGGTAATTTTAGGAGAAGGTGTGGCCCAATCGCTAAAATTACGTCCGGGTGATCCTGTCACCTTGCTGTTAAATACTAAAGAAGGGGCGTTAAACAGTCTCGACTTCGAGGTGATTGGGGTCGCAAGAAGCTTTTCCAAGGATTACGACGCGCGCGTGGTGCGCATTGCGCTACCCGCCGCGCAAGAGCTCCTGACGAGTCGCGCGGTTAACTCTTTGGTTGTCTCTTTACGCAAAACCAAGTACACCGACAGTGCTTTTGCCGCGCTAACAAAGTCGCTGGATCTTAACACTTATGAAGTTAAAACTTGGCAGCAGCTATCGGATTTTTATCGTAATGCCGTGGAGCTCTACGATCGCCAATTCGGAGCGCTGAAATTGATTATTCTTATGATGGTGTTATTAAGCGTAATTAACAGCGTCAACATGACCATCTTTGAGCGCACTGGTGAATTCGGCACGCTTATGGCGCTGGGGAGCAAAAGGCGATCTTTACTTGCGCTGGTGATTCTAGAAAATACCTTGCTGGGTGCCATGGGTGGCGTGTTAGGCGTCGTGCTGGGGTTTTTGTTAGCAATAATTATATCCGCTATTGGAATTCCCATGCCGCCTCCGCCTAATTCTAATAATGGTTATACGGCGGTTATTCAGCTGGTCCCCAATATTTTTGTGATGGCGTTTTTTGTAGGATTTTTAGCCACCATCGTTGCATCGATTTATCCGGCGCGCCGCGCTTCACGCATGCCGGTGGTGGAGGCCTTGCGGCATAACTAATTTTGTAGTTTGTTAAGGTAGTCTTTGGTGAAAACCTTGTCGGGCAAATCTCTAAGCTGCATGCTGGCGTATTCCATAATGGACTGCTCACCTTTTTTTAAACTGTCTTCTAGGACTAGTCGCGTAGGGCGTAGCTTCCCTAGCAAGGGTTGATAGTTTTCATACTTACAGGTTTTTAAAAGCCGGCCAGAGAGGCTGTAAAATTCCGCTTTCAAAGGTTGGTAGTCGGATTTTCTTACCCAATAAAGTACCCGGTTATAGGTTAGACCGCGGTCTTGCGCGGTTAAATCTAAAACATGGTAAGCGTCTCCCTCAATGGTCTCGGTACGGATAATCTTGGCGTTGTAATCGCCGCTGAATTTGGAACGCGCCAAATCGCCGTTAGCGACTTGACCGGTTAAGCGTTGTGCTAAAGATAAGCGTATGGGCTGCGAAATATTAGGCAAGAACACCCATAAATCTCGCTGCTTCATTAACAATATTTGACCCTTTTCTGCTGCCGGTTCCAGGGTCATTACCAAAGTATTTTCATTACCCTTAGAAAGAACCCGATATTTCCGCTTTTCGGCATCGCGCTCGGGTGCTAGAGTGGAGATGTACACATCCATTTGGAAACCCTCGTCAGGCAAGCGGATGTCATCGGCGCGATTTAGAATTTCTTCCGCTGAATTGTCTTCGGCGAGGGTAGTCAAAGCACCTAATGCGAGACACAGGCCGAGGCAAAGGCGCACAGCAAATGATTTCGATAGATGGGGGTTCATAGAGATAGCCTAGCGTATGCGACAAATATATTATAATAACGACATAAATTAAAGCGGTCATTACAATTTCAGACATAAACCCGGTTAACTCGTGCCTATAGTCCGCGTTGAAAATGTATTTAAAGAATATTTGCTGGGCGGCCAGATTGTCCCAGCCTTAAAAGCTATTAACCTGAGCGTGGAATCCGGCGTGTTCCTTGCCATAGCGGGCCCGTCGGGCAGCGGAAAGTCAACGCTATTAAATATTATGGGCGGTATCGACACCCCAACTTCAGGTGAAGTGTTTATCAATGACGTGGCGGTTGCCGGGCAAACCCCCGATCAGTTGGCGGACTTGCGTGCCCGCACCATCGGGTTCATTTTTCAGACTTTTAATTTGTTGCCCGTACTCTCGGCTGCGGAAAATGTGGAATACCCGCTCTTGGGTTTTAAGGAGCTCAACAAAACCGAGCGGCAAGAGCGGGTGGCGCATTATTTGGATATCGTGGGATTAAGCCGCTTTGCCCATCATCGTCCCAATCAGCTCAGTGGCGGCCAGCGTCAGCGCGTAGCGATCGCTAGAGCGTTGGGCACGCATCCAAAAATCGTATTGGCGGATGAGCCCACAGCAAATTTGGATCGCAAAACGGGCGAAGAGGTGTTGAGGCTTATGAAAAAAATTAGCCATAGCGCTAATACCACATTTATTTTTTCCACGCACGATAAACGCGTCATGAAAATGGCCGATCGTTTAGTGAATATAGAAGATGGGGAAATAACGCGTTTAGGTATTCGCGTTGCAAAGACCTGGTCGCACGTGGCAGAAAAGCGCCCGAGCGCCATTGGCAGCCATAAGGTAAGCTTAGTAAAAGGGGGAAATAAATGAATAGCCGTTTTCGTCTTACGCTGATAATGTTCGTATGGATGGGATGCTATGCGCCGTTAAGCGTCGCTCAGGGTTCCAACAAGTCCGCGCCCACATCAATTGATGATTTGTTTGGTACCGCTAGCCCACCCGCCAAAGCCAGTGAACCCGCGCCTGCAAAAAAAACTGCGCCTAAGCCCGCTGCCAAAGAACCCGACAGCTTGGGCGCATTATTTGACGAACCTAAAACCCAAGCTACCGCGCCCGCTCCTGCACCGAAGACTAAGTTTAGTGGTTTCGTTCAATCTGAAGCCGCGTACACCTACCCCTCGCCCGGCCACGGTTCCAAATTTTTAAATAAGCTGGAGTTGGCTGCCACCGGCAATATCACGCCTCAGGTACGTTGGAAGCTTTCCGGACGGGCGAGCTATAACGCGATTTATGATCTAAACAATTTTTATCCGAACCAAGTCCGTGACGACCAGCGTTTTGAATTGTTACCTCTGGAAAACTATTTGGATATTTCGACAGGTAATTTTGATTTTCGCATCGGGCGACAGCACATCATTTGGGGGGAAGCAATCGGCTTATTTTTTGCGGACGTGGTTTCTGCGAAGGATATGCGCGAATTTTTTCTGCCAGAGTTCGATCAGATTCGCATTCCTCAATGGGCGGCACGAGCTGAATATTTTAAAAATGATTTTCACGCCGAGGCGATTTGGATACCGGTTATGACTTACGACAAAATCGGCAAACCGGGCGCGGAATTTTATCCCTTTCCCCCAGCCAGCCCATTCGGATACGGTTATGTGATCGAAAACGAACAACGGCCGGACCGCAAGCTTTCCAACTCAGCTTATGGCACGCGTTTATCCTATTTAAAGAATGGCTGGGATGGCTCGGTATTTTATTACCACAGCGTGGACGCATCCCCGACTTTTTCGCGTAGCGTTATCGATTCCCCTGCTACCTTCGTGTATCAACCCATACACACTAAACTGCATCAATGGGGTGCCACACTTTCAAAAGGTCTCCGGGATACCGTTTTTAGAGCGGAAGCCGTGTATACCCGTGGCCGTGAATTTAATGTTTCTCGCCTAAGCGAAGCGGATGGCTTAGTGCCATTGGATACCCTAGACTATGTATTAGGTGTGGATTTGCCCGCTCCAGAGGACATGCGTTTTAATGTGCAGTTTTTTGAGCGTTGGTTTATGGACAGTGATCCGGATATGTATACCGATCGCCATGAAAGCGGCTTAAGTTTTTTTGCCAGCGGCAAATTGCGCACCAACCTCAGTGCCGAAATTTTGCTGGCGCGAAGCTTTAATCGCGGCGATTGGATGGCACGCCCTAAAATCGCATGGAAGTTTGCGCCAAATTGGCGGGCCACTTTTGGTGCGGATATTTTTGGCGGGGACAGCGTGGGTTTCTTTGGCCGCTTTAATAGTAAAGATAGAGTCTATACGGAGCTGCGCTATGATTTTTAAACAACCCGCACACCGCTCGCAAGTAGTCATTGGGCTGCTGCTCGCCGTGTCCCTTGGGGCCTGTAAACCCGCGCCGTCCACCGACAAACTTTTGACCGACGCCCGTCAATATCAACAAAAAGGAGACGTCAAGTCCACTATTATTCAGTTAAAAAATGTGCTGCAACAAGAGCCCAACAATGCTGAAGCGCGTTATTTATTAGGCGTAGCTTATAACGAGAGCGGCGATGCCCGCAGTGCTGAAAAAGAATTGCTTAAGGCCAAGGAGTTGGGCGCGGCCGAAGGACCGGTACTCACCCAACTTGGGCGCGCCTATCTGGCGCTGGGCCAATACCAAAAGACTATAGATGGCGTAAAGCCCACGGAAAAATTAACGCCGGCAGAGACAGCGGCCATATTAACCCTGCGTGGCAATGCCTATGGCGGGCTGCGTCAGTTGGAACAAGCCAAGGCTGCTTATCAAGATGCCTTAAAGCGCCAGCCGGAATATCCCGATGCGCAATTGGGCCTGGCGCGTTTGGCGGCAATGAGCGGTGATCTCGCTGGCGCCCAAGCGCTGGTGGATAATGTCATCACTACGGCACCCAAGAACGTCGAAGCGCGGCTTATGCGTGGCGACATTCAACGCCTAAGCCAGCAAACCGAACTTGCCGCGGAGGCTTATAACCAAGCGTTGGCAACCGATCCAGGCAACCTCACGGCGCTAATCAGCTTAGCTTCTCTTAAAATCGATAAGGGGGATTACGATGGGGCACAAAAACACGTGGATGAAATCAAGAAAAAAGCCCCGTTAAGCCCCCTGGGTAATTACAACCAAGCCCTAATTCATTTTAAGAAAAAGAATTTTGCTGCCGCCAACGATGCGTTGGGGCAGGTATTCAGCGTGGCGCCGGATCACCTCCCGAGTACCTTGTTAGCGGGCGCTACGCTTTATTCGCTGGGATCCTATCAGCAAGCGGAAGCGCAGCTACGCAAATTTTTAAATGCCGTGCCTAACAATGCGCTGGCTCGTCAAGTGTATGCAGCCACACTGCTTAAAATGAAGCAGCCGGACCGAGCCATTGAAATTCTCAAGCCTGCCTTGGCGGCCGCGCCGGAAAACGTCGAGCTCATGGCGTTATTAGCTAACGCCTACGTGCAAACCCGGGATTTCGCCAAGGCGAGCGAGTATTTTCAGCGTGCCGCTACGGCAGATCCGGGTAACGCGGCGGTGCGCACGGGTCTGGGTTATACCCGGCTTGCCATGGGGGAATTCGGCCGCGCCACAGCTGATCTAGAAACGGCTGTTACGCTAGAAAAAGACAAACATGACGCCGAGGTCCTGCTGATTCTTTTGCATCTCAACAAAAAACAATATGACGACGCTTTAAAAGCGATTGCGGCCCTGGAGGCGAAGCAACCGAAAAATCCCATTACGCATAATCTTATGGGTGCTGCCTATTTGGGCAAACAAGATAAAGTAAAGGCACGGGCTGCGTTTGAAAAAGCTTTGGCGCTCAGTCCCAAATTCTTCCCGGCGATAATGAATCTCGCGCAAATGGATATTCAAGAGAACAAGGTGGAGGGCGCGCGTAATCGCTTCTTGGCCGTCTTAAACGAGGACAAGTCTAATGTTGGGGCGATGGTGGCGTTAGCGAAATTATCGGCTAAGGACAAAAATATAACAGAGGCCATTGCTTGGCTAGACAAGGCAAGAAAAGCGGACACCAGTGCAATTGGCCCTCGCGTCATCTTGGCTAATTTTTATTTGCAAACCAATCAGCGCGAAAAAGCCTTGGCCATGGCGCGGGAAGCCTTTGAATTGAATCCGGAGGATCCCGCAGTAATGGAAACAATGGGTGTTGCCCAGCTGGCTAACGGTCAATCTAGCGAAGCCTTAGCGAGTTTCGCCAAATTTACTAAAGCATTTCCGCAATCCCCAGTGGCTTGGGGGCGTTTGGCTGGCGCGCAAATTGCCACGCGTAATCCCACCGGGGCCGAAGCCTCTTTAAAAAAAGCGTTGTCCATACAGCCCAATTATCAAGATGCGCAAATAGCGTTAATCCTTGTTATGCTGGATACCAAGCGTTATGACGCGGCGCTTTCCTTGGCATCCAAAATCGAAAGCCAAAACCCCAAGTCCGCCACTGGGCGGATCTTACGAGGCGATGTGCTAACGGCTTCCGGCAAATTTTCCGATGCGGTTCGGGCTTACGAGGAAGCACAGGCCTTAAGCGATACGGGGACGCTCGCAATTAAATTACACTTTGCGCGGAGCAAAGCAACTAGCCCCAGCCAAGCCGATGAAAAACTTAATGCTTGGATTAACAGCCATCCTAATGATATACAAAGCCGTTTATATGCTGCGCAGAACCATTTAAACGCGCAGCGCTATCCAGAGGCAACAGCCTTGTATGAAACCGTTCTAAAAAAGGAAGCAGATAATATTCTGGCACTGAATAATCTTGCTTGGCTTTATCAGGTGCAGAAAGATCACCGGGCTTTGGCCACAGCGGAGCGGGCTTATCAAATCAACCCCAATTCCGCCGAAGTATTGGACACTTTAGGTTGGATTCTAGTGGAGCTTGGTAAATTTACCCGCGGCTTGGAAACGCTGCGCAGCGCTACCGCGCTTAACCCCAGAGATCCTCAAATTGCTTATCATTTTGCCGCGGCCCTCGCAAAATCCGGTGATAAAGCCGGCGCACGCGCGCAACTAAAAAAATTGTTGGCTGACCACAAAAACTTCCCGCAGATAAAGGAAGCGGAAACGCTTTTGAATCAGTTATAAATCGATGCATGTCTTAAGGGGCTTCTACCGCTTACCGTTCTCAGCATTTGGTATCCATTCAATGCAGCAGCGCCGCCTTTGAATCAGCTTTGATTATAAGGGTATAATCTTTATTCATTCGTTGGCGGAGCGTTTATGCTTGTCCTACAGTTCGGTGCCATTCGGCACTCCTTAATTTACTTTAGCTCGATATCGCTCGGGTTAATTATTCTTGCTTCCTGCACCTTGGGCGGATCCTTCGAATCCTTTATGACCAGCGGTAAAGCGGCGTTAGCAAAAAAAGACTACAACGCCGCGGTAATTCAGTTTAAAAATGCCGCGCAAAAAAACCCCACCGATGCAGAGGCACGCTATCTTTTGGCGACGGCATACATAGAAGCGGGAAATTTTCCGGCTGCCGAAAAGGAACTCCGTCAGGCCAAACAATTTAAGTTCGATGCTGCCAAGATATCCGCTACCCTTGGGAAAGCCTTGCTGCATCAGACCAAATTTCGCGAGTTACTGGACGAAATTCAGCCCGAACCGGGCTATGCGGCGGCGGAGTTGGCGGAAATTTTCGTTAGCCGTGGTTTAGCTTACCTGGCTATCGCGCAATACGCGGAAGCCCGCGCCAGCTTTCAGCAAGCGCAAAAAATTGCACCGCAACTGGCGAGCGCGGATTTAGGAATGGTGCAAGTTTTGGCGGGTGAACGGAAGTTTGCCGAAGCACTCGCGCTAAATAATCAAGTCCTGGCTAAACATCCCACATATGAATTGGCCTGGGGCGTGCAAGCCGACCTTTTAGCCGGTCAGCCACAATTATTAGAGCAGGCCGTGGCGGCTTATCGGAAAGCGATTGAATTGGAGCCGCGGTATTTTATGGCCCACGCCAAATTGGCATCGTTGTTATTGGATATGCAGCAACTTGATAAGGCGCAGCTCGAGGTAGAAGAACTCAAAAAAATTGCCCCAGCCCATTATTTAACTCATCACCTGCAAGCGCGCATTCATTTTCTAAAACGTGACTATGCGGCGGCAGAGGAGTCGATTCAGAACGCCTTGAAAAGCGACGCCAACCATCCGCCCAGCTTATTGCTTGCAGGCGCCATTGCGCAGGCGCGAGGCTCCAATGAGCAGGCGGAGAAGCACCTTTCGGCCGTGCTCGCCAACTATCCTAGTCACACCTACGCCCGTAAGTTGCTGGCCGCCGTGCAATTGAAACTGGGCAGGGCGCAAACCGCGGTGGCCACGTTGAATCC
>CAYYOS010000008.1:0-3756 GCA_964473355.1 uncultured Burkholderiales bacterium
CGCAAATAATGACAGCTCGTATCGGAAATTCCTACTTATACGGTGGCAATGCAGCATTCATTGAGGATCTCTACGAGCGTTACTTGAGCAATCCAGACGAAGTGGATGGATCCTGGCGCCAGTATTTCGATCATTTGCAATTGGCCGGTCACAGCGCGGTTAGAGATATTGCGCATACGCCGATAAGAAAAGCTTTCACGTTTTCCGGCCCGGAGCCCAGCGTTCACGTGCAGTCCGCTTCACGCGCCGCCATTCAATTGGTGGAGCGGAAGCAAGCCGCGGTATTGCAGCTAATCAATGCCTATCGATTTTTGGGGGTGCACGCCGCCCAACTCGACCCATTAGCACGCTCGGAGCGATCGCATCCGCCGGAATTAGACCCCGATTATTTCGGTTTGGCGGACACCGATATGGAGATGGTTTTTAACACTGGTTCATTGGTTGGGCCCGCGCAGGCGACCTTGCGTGAAATATTAAACACGGTGCGCAAAACTTATTGCGGCACCATCGGTGCGGAGTATATGTATCTCACCCAGACCGACCAAAAACGTTGGATCCAAGCACGCTTGGAGGGAAGTCTTAGTCAGGGCCATTTCTCGACGGATCGTCAACGCAAAATAATGGAGCAAATCAGCGCCGCGGAAACCTTAGAAAAATATCTACATACACGCTATGTTGGCCAAAAACGATTTTCCTTAGAGGGTGCGGAAAGCTTTATTCCGCTAATCTACCAACTTGTGCAGCATGCCGGTACCTATGATATTGAAGAGTTGGTCATGGGTATGGCGCATCGTGGCCGGTTGAACGTGCTGATTAACATCTTGGGTAAAACGCCTGACGAGCTTTTCCTGGCAACGCCCAGTGAAAAAACACCGCTGTCTGGCGATGTTAAATACCACTTAGGGTTTTCATCCGATATCGCGACAGCAAAAGCCCCCATCCATGTCGTACTGGCGTTTAATCCTTCTCACCTGGAAGTCGTGAATCCCGTAGTAGAAGGATCGGTGC
The DNA here is from genome assembly GCA_964473355.1 of uncultured Burkholderiales bacterium. Taxonomy (GTDB): domain Bacteria; phylum Pseudomonadota; class Gammaproteobacteria; order Burkholderiales; family REEB80; genus CAYYOS01. The sequence continues at coordinate 1,009 of CAYYOS010000008.1, forward strand.
GGGCCAGGCAACAACGCCGCCGGGATAAGCAGGGCAAATTGGTGTTACCCGTTCAAGTGCATGGGGACGCCGCTTTTGCGGGCCAAGGGGTAGTGATGGAAACCTTGGCAATGTCACAAACTCGGGGGTTTGGTACCGGCGGCACCGTGCATGTTGTGATCAACAATCAGATCGGATTTACCACTTCGGATCCGCGCGACACTCGCTCCTCTTTGTATTGCACCGACGTGGCAAAGTTGGTGGAAGCGCCTATTTTTCATGTCAATGGCGACGATCCCGAAGCCGTGGTGTTTGTTACCGAGCTGGCGTTAGATTTTCGCATGACCTTTCAAAAAGATGTGGTGATTGATTTGGTGTGCTTTCGCCGCTTGGGCCACAACGAACAAGACGAACCCATGGTGACCCAACCGCTGATGTATAAGCGCATCAATCAACACGCCGGGGTGCGGCAGCTTTATGCGGATAAATTGATAGCCCAAGACGTTATGAGCGCCGATAGCGTGCAGGGGATGGTTCGCGATTACCGTGCGGCGCTAGATGCGGGCGTGTCTTCGGTAGCGCCGGTAGTCAGCAATTTAAAACGTCGACATGCGATCGATTGGACGCCATTTAAAAACGACGGGGCTTCCGGCGCCGTAAAAACCGGGGTGAGTTTGACAGAAATTAAACGCTACACGTCTACCCTTACCACCGTTCCGCAAAAATTTAAATTACACCCGCGCGTAGAAAAAATCATTGCCGACCGAAAGTCCATGGGGGAGGGTAAGCTGCCTTTGGACTGGGGTATGGCGGAAAATTTAGCGTATGCCAGCCTCCTCGACATAGGTTATGGGGTGCGTATCTCCGGTCAAGATTCGGCACGCGGGACTTTTTTCCATCGTCACGGGGTCCTGCACGATCAAAACCGTGAAAAATGGGACGACGGCGTATATGTGCCACTACAAAACGTCCGAAAAAACCAACCGAATTTCGTGGTGATTGATTCGCTTCTTTCTGAGGAGGCGGTACTGGGTTTTGAATATGGTTACAGCACCGCAGAGCCAAATGAGCTGGTAGTGTGGGAAGCACAATTTGGCGATTTCGCCAACGGCGCGCAAGTCATCATCGACCAATTTATAAGCGCCGGCGAAGCTAAATGGGGAAGGATGTGTGGCCTGGTGATGATGTTGCCGCATGGCTACGAGGGCCAAGGGCCAGAACATTCCTCGGCTCGCCCGGAGCGCTATTTGCAGCTATGTGCAGATAATAATATGCAAGTGTGCGTACCCAGCACACCGGCGCAAATGTTTCATCTTTTACGGCGGCAAATGCTGCGCCCGTTCCGCAAGCCGCTGATAATATTCAGCCCAAAAAGCTTGCTACGTCATAAAGAATCTACGTCAGCGCTCAAGGACTTAACCGACGGCAAGTTTCAATGCCTCATCGGCGAAACTGCGCTAGTCGAGAATCAGGTTAAGCGTGTGGTTGTCTGTAGCGGTAAAGTATATTTTGATTTACTTGCCGCGCGTGATTCACGGGAATTAAATGACATTGCATTGGTGCGGGTCGAGCAGCTCTACCCTTTTCCACGCTCAGAATTAACTGCGGAACTAACGCGCTATGCGAATGCACAGGAGTTAGTGTGGGCTCAGGAGGAACCACAAAATCAAGGTGCCTGGTTCCAAAGCCAGCATCACTTACGCGAGTGCATGCCGGCAACGCTCTCACTGCGTTATGCTGGACGGCCCTTTTCTGCATCCCCTGCCGCAGGGTATCTGTCTATGCATAATGAGCAGTTAAAAACTTTAATTGAAATGGCACTTGCGTAATGTTAATTGAAGTAAAAATCCCCCTGCTGTCTGAGTCCATTTCACAAGCGACCTTGTTGGAGTGGAATAAAAAGGAAGGCGATCCGGTAGAGCGCGACGAAAACCTTGTTGACGTCGAAACCGATAAAGTAATTTTGGAAACACCCGCGCCGCAAACCGGCACACTAAAGCAAATATTAAAGGCGGAGGGTGCAAGCGTCGGCAGCGAGGAAGTTATCGCCATTATTGATACCGGGATCGCTACGGTGGGAGAAAAAACGGGTAGCGCAAAAACCCTACCTCCAGTAGCCGCACCCGCTGCAAAGGCGGCACCCCCCCAGCCCAAGCTGGAAATCAAGCCATCTCAGGCAGCGCAAACTTCCCTGGCGGCACAGCCCGGGGAATTTGAATCGCCTTTAGCACTGGCCAAAATATTAGGCGATCGGCCGGAGAAACGCGTGCCCATGACACGACTGCGGGCGAGAATAGCGGAGCGTCTGTTAGAGGCGCAACATAGCGCGGCCATCCTCACTACCTTCAATGAAGTAAATATGCAAGCCGTTATTGCTTTGCGCAATCAATATAAAGAGAAATTTGAACAAAAGCATGGGGTGAAACTGGGGTTCATGTCTTTTTTTATTAAAGCTTCGATCGCCGCTTTGCAAAAATACCCGGTTATGAATGCGTCGCTGGACGGTCAAGATATCGTCTATCACGGCTACTATGACATCGGCATTGCCGTGAGCAGTCCTCGTGGCTTAGTCGTACCCATCATCCGCAACGCCGATCAACAATCCCTAGCGCAACTAGAAAAGCAGTTGTTTGATTTTGGCAATAAGGCAAAAGATGCCAAGCTTTCTATGGAAGACCTAACCGGCGGTACCTTCACTTTATCTAACGGCGGTGTGTTCGGCTCGATGATGTCCACACCCATTCTAAACCCGCCGCAGGCCGCGATTTT
>CAYYOS010000008.1:3766-23912 GCA_964473355.1 uncultured Burkholderiales bacterium
GAGCGCCCTATCGCGCAGGCCGGTCAGGTGGTTATTTGCCCCATGATGTATCTTGCCCTGTCCTATGATCACCGACTCATTGACGGGCGCGACGCGGTGTTATTTTTAGTGGAGATTAAACAAATCTTAGAAGAACCGTCTGCCTTGCTTTTGCAAATGTAAAAGGCAATCGTCCAATTACTCATATCGCCCGCTATGAACCTCCACGAATACCAAGCTAAAGCACTGTTGTCGGAATACAAAGTAGCCGTGCCGGCTGGCGACATGGTTCGCAGCCCTGAGGCAGCGGGGCTGGCAGTCGAGAAGCTGACGGGGCCGCGATGGATAGTAAAAGCGCAAGTACACGCCGGCGGGCGGGGTAAGGCTGGCGGCATCCGCGTGGTTGCGAGTGTGGCCGAAGCCCGCAATGCCGCTGCAGCGCTCCTCAGTCAGACGCTCACTACCTACCAAACCGGGGATCAGGGCCTGCCCGTGAGCGCCGTGCTTATTGAAGCGGCGACGGAGATTGCCCGTGAGCTGTATTTAAGTATGGTCATAGATCGCGCTAGCAATAGTTTGGTATTGATGGCGTCCAGCGAAGGAGGGGTGGAAATTGAGGAAACCGCAAAATTACATCCCGCAAAAATCTTGCGCATTGCCGTGGACGGCACGGTGGGGCTATTACCTTTTCAGGCACGAGAAGTAGGGTTTGCGTTGAATCTAACCCTGGGACAAATTTCTGATTTAACAAGTTTGCTGCAATCCCTGGCGCGCCTTTTTATTGAAAAAGATTTATCTTTGATCGAAATCAATCCATTAGTAATCACTGCCGCAGGAAAGCTTGTTTGCCTGGACGCAAAAATCAGCGTTGACGACAACGCGCTTTTTCGCCAACCGGCACTTGCAGGGATGCGTGATATCTCACAAGAAAATCCTAAGGAGATGCGGGCACGAGACTATGACTTAAATTACATTGCCCTTGATGGCAACATTGGTTGCATGGTCAATGGCGCGGGCCTCGCTATGGCAACCATGGATATGATTCAACTCTATGGCGCCATGCCTGCCAATTTTTTAGATGTTGGGGGCGGTACGACGCCGGAGCGTGTCACCGAAGCATTTAAGCTACTGGTCGCTGACGAGCACGTCGCGGCGATTCTGGTGAATATTTTTGGCGGTATCGTGCGCTGTGATTTAATTGCTGAAGGGATCATCTCGGCCGTGCGTCAGGTAGGGGTGAGCGTTCCGGTGGTTGTCCGCTTAGAGGGCAACAGCGCTGAGTTAGGCTTGAGCCTCTTAAAAGATAGCGGCCTGCACATTACGACGGCCATTGATTTGGCAGACGCTGCGCAGAAAGTGGTGGCTGCGGTCAAGGTATGAGCATACTGATCGACAATAACACCCGGGTGATTTGCCAAGGCTTTACCGGAAAACAAGGCACCTTTCATAGCGAACAAGCCTTGGCCTATGGGACGAAGTTGGTGGGGGGTGTGACGCCGGGTAAGGGCGGGCAAACGCATTTGGGTCTGCCGGTGTTTAATACGGTACGCGATGCAGTAGCCAGCACGCGAGCGACCGCTAGTGTCATTTATGTTCCTGCCCCTTATTGTAAGGATTCGATTATAGAGGCGGCGGACGCCGGCATAGAATTGATTGTTTGCATTACCGAAGGTATACCCACGCTAGATATGCTCCAAGTTAAAAATTATCTAAAGCGGCGCGCCGTGCGCTTAATCGGCCCCAATTGCCCGGGTATTATTACCCCCGGGGAGTGTAAAATCGGCATTATGCCCGGCTACATTCATCAGGCAGGGCGCGTCGGAATTATTTCCCGATCCGGCACGCTTACCTATGAAGCGGTGTTTCAAACTACGCAAACCGGCCTGGGACAGAGTACTTGCATTGGCATAGGGGGCGATCCCATCATAGGGATGAGCTTTGTTGATGCCTTAATGTTATTCGCCAGCGATACGCAAACTGACTTGGTATTGATGATAGGCGAAATCGGTGGGAGCTTAGAAGAAGAAGCCGCTGAATTTATTGCTGCGGGTTATCCTAAGCCCGTTATCGCTTATATTGCCGGCGTGACTGCGCCTAAAGGTAAACGCATGGGTCACGCGGGGGCTATTATTGCGGGTGGCCGCGGTACGGCCGCCGAAAAATATGCGGCCTTAAGTGCCGCGGGGGTGACGACTGTTGCCTCACCCGCTGATTTAGGAAAGTCAGCACTGGCCATTTTGTCTGCTTAATGAAAGGAAACCTCATGAAAAAATCATTTTTATTAGCGCTGCTATTGGTTTTTAGTGCCGGAATTCAAGCCGCTCAGAAATTTGCCGAACCCAAGGTGGTAAAAATTAATCCACGTGTTTACGCGCTATTAGGCCCAGTAGGATTGCCGGATAAAAATAACCAGGGTTATATGGTTAATAGTGCGGTGATTCTCGGCGAAAAAGGCATCATTTTAGTCGATACGGGGTCCACTGATTTGGTGGGCGCCCACATAAAAAGCGCAGTGGCAAAAATCAGCCCCAAACCTGTCACGCACATTATTAATACGCATCATCATGGTGATCATCACTTAGGCAATGTAGCGTTTCCCGGCGCGGAAATTATCAGTTCCGAGCAATGCAAACAGCTGGTAGAAAAGACCGGCCAGGAATGGGTTGTGATGATGGAAAACATGATAGGCGGAAAATTCCCGAATACTAAACCCATGCCGGCCACCGTTACGTTTAAAGAAGATTCGCTAAACGAGAAAACGTACGACGGCGTAAAGATAACGCTCTGGGTACCCAAAGGATCCCATACACCCGGGGACACGTTAGTCTACTTGCCCGACGATAAAGTACTGATCGGCGGAGATGTCATTGTGCATCACACCCCGCCCAATCTACGCGATGGGCATGCTAGAAATTGGATCGAGACCCTAAAAAAGGCGCAGCAATTTGACGCCAACACTATCATCCCAGGACATGGCCCGCTTATGAAAAAAGCGGATGTAGCTCGACTTCACGATATGTTAGCCAAGTTCTATGCTCAGGTTGAAGCGGGATATAAAAAGGGGTTAAGCGACAGTGAAATTAGAAAAACGCTAGATTTAAGCGAGTGGAAAAAACTTGGAAGATTTGAGGAAGTGATGGGTGGCAACATCAGCCGTGCTTACTTAGAGGCTGAAGCGGCGAATTTTTAATATCTAGGCTTAACCCCGGGGTTTATATTTATACCACGCTCCGCGAGAAAGCGAAGCGTGGGCCCCACGCATTCCAAAACAAAAGCATGGCGTGAAGGATTGCGTGCCAGCTCCCGCCAATTGTATTCGGTAGGTAACCCGGCGAGATCATAAATTTGTTTGTGTGGGTAGTAAAAGGTTTCAAGAAACTGCGCCATCAAGTGCTTCATCAACACCGTAAGAAATTGCTTGTGTATTTTTCCCACCGATTTAAAGGCGGTTTCCAGTGCGCTTCTGGTGTGGGCGATGTGGCGCGCCTCATCGATAATATGCAAAGTACACATTTGCTTAATCAGGGTGTTTACCGCGCCACCCGGGCTTAAACGCACGTGCCTGTTGTACCTATCGGGGACTTCCTCACCTATTAACACCGCTAGCCAAAAGATTACGGAGTTGTTGGGGGCGTGTCGACCTAAAAAATCTGCAAGTCGCGGACGCTTTACGGCCAAGGGCGGCAGGGGCAAACCACTTTTCTCCATTAATTTTAAAAACATCAAGCTATGCCCGGCTTCTTCGCGGATCTCATGCAGGCTATAAGTGTAAGCGGCCTCGTTGCTGATATTTATTAGATCCTTACTCACTCGCTGCAGAAAAATGCCTTCCAGCCACATGCCAGCTTGGAGGAAGTGGATAAACTCATATTGAGAAAGCCGCTTACGCGTGGTCACGGAGAGGGTTTCAAATTCGGGCACGCCGTGTAGCGATAGCGCGGACTCGGGTAACCAAAAATCCTCGAGACTTAACTCCGACCAATTTAGCTTAGTTAAAGGGTCATGATAAGGCACGCTATTGGTGCTTAATTGATGTAATAGCGAGGTTTCGACGGGCGACAAAATCTAGCTCTCAATAACTGGGGGGAGAAACAATTTTACCACGAGATAAAGTTTGCGAGTTGGGCTTGTATTGCGCCTCGGCCCATTCTGGTTTATGCTGGCCGCCTTCCAAGGGAGAGGTGGATGAGCGGTTTAAGTCGCACGCCTGGAAAGCGTGTTTAGGATAATATCCTAACGCGGGTTCGAATCCCGCCCTCTCCGCCAGCAGCTTAAGCTTTCGTTCCAGATGAGGTATAGTGGAACGACTGACTCCTAATTTAAACATCGCTATGTGGTTCTTGCGAGGTTAATTTGCAATTTAATTCCCACATCACGGATATTGCCCAAGTCATTCAACTTGCCGTCGCGCCGGTTTTTTTGCTCTCCGGCGTGGGTATTACCCTAACGGTATTAACCAACCGCTTAAGCCGTATTATTGATCGGGCGCGCACGCTAGAAGAGCGTCTCCTAACGGTGGCTATGGATAACAAAGAAGATTTACTTGCCCAGCTCTCGATACTCTCGCGGCGGGCGCGCTTAATTAATTTCGCCATTACTTTGAGCACAATCTCCGGTTTATTAGTATGCCTAGTCATCGCCAGCTTATTTACGGCGGACTTTCTACGCTATAATTTATCCGCCGCGATTGCGTTGCTTTTTATCGTCGCCATGTTAGCTTTCGCGATAGCGTTTATGACCTTTCTGCGTGAGATATTTATGGCCACCGCCAGTCTTCGAATTGGCCCATACAAGTAAAACAACCCCACCAAATTTGCAATATCTCGTTACAAAATCGCCGGTCGCATGAAATACTTTAGGCCTCGCTCCTTGCTAGTATTTCATCACGGAGCGAGCTCAAGTGGCTAACCGATTTTTCAGTCCTTGGGAACAACTCGCTCCGGAAGTTAAGGCGCGCCGTATTTCGATCAGTCGTATTATTTGGAAATGGAAGTCGGCGCTGCCGCAGTAGCAGTCCAGCGAGCGGCCATCCACTCGCAATTAGTTCGGAACTAAAGCGGCATCTTGTTGACTATAAAGGCACCTCGACCGAGGCCATTTCTAATTTTTTAAGGTGACAACATGAATAAATCGATATTTGGTGCTATCACTGCAGTATTCGCGGCATTTTCGTTATCAGTTGCTGCACAGGAAGCGAGTAAAACCGGCGAAATGGGACATAAATCCCATGGCGAAATGGGACATAAATCCCATCATGATAAAGGGATGCGTTTGGGCGCAATGATGGATACCAATGCCGACGGCAGCATTTCTCGTGATGAAGCAATGAGTTTTCATACGCAAATGTTCGCGAAGCTGGACTTAAACGGTGATGGCAGTATTGATGCCGCCGAGCAAGCCAAGATGCGTGAAACCATGCGCGAGATGAAACAAAAAATGAAACAGCACTAAGTTATACGCAGCGCTTCATCAGAAGCGTTGCGTTCGGATTATGGTTGATGACACTTCGTTCATCGAGAAACTCCAAGGTGCCATAATTCTCTATTTATTACATAGAAAACATCTTGGAGTGAATCATGAAACTCGTTTCGAGCGCATGCGCTGCTGCAGCTATAGTATTGTTGTCCGCCTGCGCAAGCTCAGTCACAGACCGTGCCATCACACCACCTTCTGCAACCCGAGCTTTTACGCTATTACACACTAACGATATCCATGGGCATGTAGAACCATGGGTGGGTTGGGAAAAAGAACTAGCCGGGTTAGAAATTGGTGGCCTAGAAAGAATGGGCGGTGCCATAGCGGAAATCCGCCGGCAGGTGGGTGAAAAAAATGTGTTACTCCTAGATGGCGGCGATACGCTAGGGGACACCATGATAGCGGATCTCACCAAAGGCCAAGTCGTTGTTGACGCCTTGAACCAGATGCGCTACGACGCCATGGTTATCGGGAACCACGAACCCGATTTTACTGCTGAAGTTTTAAAGCAACACATGAGTACAGCGCGCTTTCCGATGCTCGGCGCTAACATCCGTTTAAAAAGTGGCGGGCAAAATTTTGCGCGCCCTTATCTGATTAAAACTATTGGCGGTGTAAAGGTAGGTATTTTAGGCATCGCCTACCCAAATACCGCGCTCACGACCGCCAAAAAGAACATACAAAACTTAGAGTTTAAAGGTGCCCCGGAAACCGTGCGGGAATTCCTGCCGCGCCTCCGAGCAGAGGGCGCCGAATTGGTAATCGTGCTCTCTCATTATGGCTTGGCCGCGGATAAAAAATTGGCCGAGGAAGCCCCGGGCATTGATATTATCGTTGGCGGTCACAGCCATAATCGCATGAAAGAAGTGATGCGAGTTGGCGAAACGATCATTGTGCAAGCAGGTGCCCATGGCTCAGATTTAGGCCGTTTAGATATCGAGGTGGAAGGCGGAAAAATAGCTCGCTACCGTCGCAACCTAATCACCATTACCAATCGTGTCAGCGCAGACCCGCAACTTGCCGCTACACTTGCTAAACATCAGTCTTTGCATCTGGCGAGCTTAAACCAACCACTGGGTGAGGCTGCCAATATCATTGCGCGCGCCCAAACCTTGGCGGGCAACGAACCGGGCAAGCGCGACGAAGAATCTCCGGCGGATTCCTTATTCGCGGACATTGTTCGCGAACATACTAAGGCGGATATTGCGCTTTTGCCCGGCGTGGGCTATGGCGTTGCAATCCCGCTCGGACCTATTATTGCAAAAGAATTGCGCAACCTTATTCCGCATGAATCTAAGGTTGTGACACTGCAACTAACAGGAAAAGAGGTGCGGGAGATTTTGGAGCAATCTTTAGAAAACACGTACACTGACGACCCTAAGAAAAAAGTCGGCGGGTTAATTCAAGCAAGCGGTCTACAATTTTCCTATACAGACCAAGCGAGCTTTCCTAATCGATTAAAAGAGGTTCGCGTTCAAAACGGATTACTCGATGACGCGCGAGAATATAAAGTAGCGACTAATGAGCTTTTAGCTGACGGCGGCCACAGTTATACTACTTTCTTGAGAGGACGCAATCGTAAAGAATTTGAGCCCCAATACGATATTATTAAGGACAAGATTAAAAGCGTCGGCACGATTCGCGCGCCTAGCCCTGGACGTATCCAAAAGAAATAAGCCCATCTTGCCAAAAATCACGCAACCAGTCAGGCTTGCGCATGTCTATGTTGCGGGCTAGGTAGAGTGAGGCGTTGAGGGTATTGATGGGGAAAAGGTTTAGTTTGATTGGAATCGGCTTGCTAGCATGGGGCCATGCGCAGGCAGCCGATCCTATTAATGTCCTGCAATGGCATAGCTCACAGCCGCAGCACATGTATGTTACCGATAAACTTCCCGCCGTGCCGGCGCCCACTATTCAATCCGAACTCGACTTAAAGCAGCCGATTACGTTGGCGCAGTTAACCAGCTACGCCCTACAGAATAGCCCGGTCACCCGAGAAGCCTGGGCAGCAGCGCGGGCGGATGCGGCAGCAATTGGCATAGCACAAGCAGATTTCTTTCCGCAGATTGATGCCTTGATCAATATCAATCACGGGCGCAGTGTTTCCAACACCGGTGTGCTCTCTCAAACACAAACGCGTTATGGCCCTTCTTTGAGCTTAAGCTATGTCTTATTTGATTTTGGCAGCCGCTCCGCCGCGGTAGAGCGCGCTAAGTTCACGGCGTTGGCGGCTAGTCTCACGCAAAATCGCGTACTGCAAAATACCGTATTGCAAGTTGAGCAAGCTTATTACCAATTGCTCGGTTTACAAGAATTATTAAGGGTCAATGAGGAAACCCGAGAAAAGAATCAAACTATAGTCAACGCGGCCCGGGACCGATTAAACGCCGGTGTCGCGACGGTTGGCGAGGTTTATCAGGCCGAAACCTTGTTGGCCCAGGCGCTGGTCGAGCAAAAGCGTACATTAGGAGACATCGCAAAACTAAAAGGCCAGCTTGCCGTTGCGGCGGGCCTGCCCGTCACCACGCAACTAGTGCTTGCGCCGGTGGCGTTTAATGAACGCTCTGCGCAAGCTCTGCAGGGCGAAGTCAAGGATTTGATTGCCCAGGCGACACGCGTACGGGCGGATTTAATCGCGGCGCAAGCAAACGTACGTGCGGCTCAGGCTCAGGTTGATGTTGCCGCGGCCGAAAATTTGCCGCGCTTAGAACTCACCGGCGGCGTCGGTCAAACTTTTTTTGTGGAAGATCGGCCGCGGGCAGAAAATTTTAGCGTAGGACTTAATCTTCGTTTACCTATTTTTACCGGCTTCCGCAATACGTATAGTTTGCGACAGGCGCGCGATCGAGCCGACCAAGCGGCGGCCACACGTGACAAATTATTTCGGCAAACCGAGCTTGATGTCTGGCAAGCCTACTATGATTTAGAAACGGCGGCCAATACCATCACAGGGGCCACCGTTTTATTGAAAAGCGCGACACAATCGCTGGAGGTGGCCAATGGACGCTATTTGGCGGGTGTAGGCAATATTTTAGACTTACTTACAGCGCAAACCGCAGCCACCAATGCCGAAGTGCAACTGATTCAATATCGCTTGGATTGGTACGCCGCTTTATCACGCCTGAATTTCGCCATTGGTTCGTCGCAGTCTATAGAGCCCTTATGAAAAAAACTTTTTGGTTAGTGTTGATTGTGTTGGTGGCTGCCAGTAGTTTTGGTTTATGGTGGTTTACTAAACCTAAAGTTAGCTCCGAGCCCGTGCCGGCTGGGGGCGCGCGTGGGCAACGAGGCGGCCCACAAGCGGTTGAAGTTGAAAGAGTGAAGGTAATGGCCATGCCAGTCGTTATTGATGCCGTAGGCACCATGGCCGCCGAGCAAAGCGTAGAGATTCGGCCGCAAATCGACGGTATGTTGCAACAGGTCGCTTTTAAAGAAGGTGATGTGGTGCGTGCGGGTCAACTGCTCTTTGTCATAGAGGCCAGGGAATTAGAAGCCGGCGTACGGCAAATGAGCGCTGCTATCGCCCGTGATCAATCTCAGCAAAAACTTACCGAGGCCCAGCGCGCGCGCTTAGCGCCACTGGCCGAGAAAAGCTACATTACGCGTGCCGAATATGATCAAGCTGTGGCAGCCGCGCAAGCTGCGCAAGCCTCGCTAGCAGCCAGCCGCGCCCAATTAGATGCGGCGCGCGCGCAATTGAACCAAAGCCGCATTAAAGCCCCGGTTTCCGGGCGTACCGGGCGCATTGGCGCTAAAGTGGGAAATTTGGTTAATCCTAATATGGCTGAACCCTTAGTAGTGATTAATCAGACCCAGCCGATGCTCGTCAGTTTTACGGTGCCCGCCAAGCAACTGGCTGCATTACGCGAGCGCCAAGATATTCGGCAGTTGGAAGTAGGCGTGGCGCGAGAAGGCGATACCAAAACCAGCGCCACCGGCAAGGTGGTTTTTGTTGACAACGCAATTAATGAGCAGACCGGTAACTTACTACTCAAGGCCCGGGTGGATAATCCTGAAGAACTTTGGTGGCCGGGGCAATTCGTAGCAGTGCGTTTGATCATACGTACCGACCCCGCGGCTGTGGTAATACCTGAGGCGGCGGTGCAAATTGGTCAACAAGGCAATTTCGTGTACATGGTGGAAAATGGAAAAGCCGTCGTGCGTAATATTGTGATAGATCGTCAGGTAGGTAAGGCCGTTGTTGTTGCCAAGGGCCTGCAAGGGGATGAGCAAGTGATCACCGTGGGGCCGCAACGTCTGATCCCTGGCTCGCCGGTTAAAGTAAACGAAAAAGGCGCAAAAAAATCTGAGGGATCCCCACGCCGTGCCGCTGAGCGTACTCCTAGGTCATGAACCTATCACGCTGGTTTATCGACAAACCGGTTGCTACCACGGTACTCACTATTTCATTGGTGTTTTTCGGCTGGTACGCATACCGTACATTGGCCGTTAATGATTTACCGGAAGTAGATTTTCCCACTATTCAAGTTACCGCTAGCCTGCCGGGGGCGAACCCGGAAACTATGGCGACCTCTGTTGCGACACCACTAGAGCGTCAATTCTCTACGGTGTCGGGTCTAGACTCTATCAATTCCGTCAGTAATGCCGGATCTACTCGGATTACGTTGCAGTTTAGTCTGGAGCGAGATATCGACGCTGCGGCCCAGGACGTGCAAACCGCCATGGCGCAAGCCGTACGGCGCTTGCCAAGTGGCATGGACCCGCCGGTGATGCGCAAGGTCAACCCCGCGGATTCACCCGTTTTGTTTTTGGCGCTCATCGCTAAAACCCTGCCCCTGCAACAGCTAGACGATTTTGCTGACACGCGCATTGCGCAAACCTTGTCAACTTTACCAGGCGTTGCTCAGGTGCAAATATTCGGCTCGCAAAAATACGCCGTGAGGCTTTATCTTGATCCGAATGCGTTGGTCCGACGCAACTTAAGTTTCGATAAAGTGATTGACAGCGTGCAGCGCGCCAACAGTAACGTTCCTTCCGGCAGATTGGAGGGCGCAACCCGCGCCTACTCGGTAAAAACCGACGGCAAGCTCACCAACGCCGCGGATTTTAATAATCTAATTGTGGCTTACGATACCGCTGGCCCCATCCGTTTTTCAGAAATCGGCCGCGCCGTGGACAGCACTCAAAATGATAAAGCGCAAAGCTGGTTTAACGGGGATCGCGCCATTATTTTGGCTATTCAACGTCAACCGGGCGCCAACACGGTACAAGTAGTTAAAAGCATACGTCAGCAACTGGCAGGCATAGAGCAACAAATGCCGGGCGATTCCCGCTTGGAGGTTTTATTCGATCGCTCGCTATTTATCGAAGAATCTATCAAGGACGTGAATTTTACTTTGTTACTCGCCGTAGGATTAGTGATCGGCGTGATATTTTTATTTCTACGAAACCTTACCGCCACGATCATTACCGCGCTTATTTTACCCACCTCGGTATTGGGTACATTTACGGTGATGTATTTTATGGGCTTTAGCCTCAATAACATTTCCTTAATGGGCTTAATTTTGGCGGTGGGCTTTGTCGTGGATGACGCCATCGTCGTGTTGGAAAATATCACGCGGCATATGGAAATGGGGAAAGATCGGATGACCGCCGCCATCGAGGGCACGCGCGAAATTGGTTTTACGGTGCTATCCATGACTTTATCCTTGTCAGCGGTATTTATCCCAATACTCTTTATGCAAGGCATTTTGGGGCGGCTTTTTTATGAGTTCGCGGTGACCATCGGTGCCGCGGTCCTCCTTTCTGGTGCGATTTCTTTATCACTGACGCCCATGCTGTGCAGCCGCTTTTTAAAACCCGGTAGTCATCAGGAAAATCCCAATGGCTTGTTTACGCGTTTTAAAAATGGCTATCGCGACAGTTTACGTTGGAGCATGGACCATCGCGGACTAATGCTCGGCATTTCTTTAGCGATTCTGATTATTACGATTTGGCTATTTACCGTCATTGTCAAAGGTTTCATACCGAGACAAGACACCGGTTCAATTTTCGGCAATACCCGCGCTTCCGAAGGCATAGCGTTTTCCGAATTGGTGACCAAGCAATCGCAAATCGCGGAAATCATACGGCGCAATCCTAATGTGGCGGCAGTGATGTCCAGCGCCGGGCAGGGTGGCGGCGGGGTCACCGGTAGCAATATCGGCCGCGTAATTATTCGTCTAAAGCCCCGCAGCGAACGGCGCTTGACGGCGGACGAAGTGATCCAACAATTGCGGCGGGAAACGCGAAAGGTCACAGGCATGCAACTATTCTTACAAAATCCTCCGGCGATTAATATCGGTGGCATGATCAGCAACAGCGAATTCCAATATGTGCTGCTGGGTACCGACATTCCCGGTTTATATCGGGCCGCCCAGGATTTTGAGAAAAAAATGCGTGATATCCGTATTATTCAGGACGTCAGCAGCAACTTGGAATTACGCGACCCCGAAGTTCGCGTGCACATATTGCGTGATCGTGCCGCGGCCTTAGGCGTGACGCCCAATCAAATAGAATCCACTTTGTATAACGCGCTGGGCGGCCGAAAAATTACCAGCATTTTTGGCCCTAACGATCAATACGACGTATTAATGGAGCTAGATCGCATGTATCAAAGTGACATTAATTCCTTAAATGCGTTAGCCATACAAAGCACGGGTGGACAAATGGTACCGCTAAATAGCTTGGCGGAAATAAGTCGCGGCGTGGGCCCCGTGTCTATCAACCATTTCGGGCAACTTCCTGCGGTTACTATTTCCTTTAATTTAGCGCCCGGTGCGGCGACGGGCAACGCCATCGCGGAAGTCGAGAAATTAGCGGCGGAACTGCCGCCCGGCGTTACCGCTAAATTTGCGGGCAGCGCGAAAACCTTTCAGGAGTCGACGCGCTCTTTACCCATTTTGCTGCTCATCACAATTTTGGTTATTTACATTGTCCTCGCGATTTTGTACGAGCACTTTTGGCATCCAGTGACCATACTTACAGCGCTACCTTTAGCGGGCTTTGGGGCGCTTATCGTCTTAATGCTTTCGCATAACGAACTGAATATTTTTAGCTTCCTAGGGATTATTTTACTGGTTGGCTTGGTAAAAAAGAACGGCATCATGATGATAGATTTTGCGCTTACCTTGCAACGAGACAAAGGCTTGGACGCCAAAGAAGCCATGATAGAAGCGAGCTTAACGCGCTTCCGCCCGATCATGATGACTACCATGGCGGCTATTTTGGCAACGTTACCCATCGCATTAGGACTAGGTGCCGGAGCGGAAACACGCCGCCCTTTGGGCATAGCGGTAGTGGGCGGCTTAATTTTCTCCCAATTTTTAACGCTCTATATTACTCCCGCCTTTTATGTAAGCATGGAAAATCTGCTAAACCGATGGCGCAAACCTCGCGAGGGTTTGCCTTTCCAAAACCCTGCTTAAAAAGTTTCAAAACATTCCATGTGTCGTGATTGATCGGCGTCAAGAAAAATCTCAATCTCGAATTTTTCCATCGCGGCATTAAGCGCCGCTTCAAAGGTTTGCTGGTTGCCCACGTCGTCATAAACTTCCATCCACACCGCGGGGTCGTCGTGACGGATGAGCAATTTCCCGGCAATGCCCGTCTGGCATTTTATTCGGGCCTGCATGCTACAAACCCGTTCTTTTAATTCCACTTGAGCATCCGGCGAAACCCGATAGTAGATGTAGTAATGTTTCATGCGCTTCTATCTAAACCGGGTAAGGTAAATTTCGTATGGCCAGCGTCGGGCCGGTGAGTGATTGCCAGTGGATAGTTTGCGTGGCAGCGCTGGCTATTTGAATAGATGCCAGCAGCGAATAGCTACCGCTAGGTGAAAGTGCAGCGTTAACGATCATGCCACTGGCTTGCTCACCTAAATCAGCGCTATATAAGGCATCCCCAGCGGCGGGCGCATCATTACTTTGTAAATCCGCGAGGTACAGTCTGCGTTTTAACTTACCTAAATACTGGGTACGGGCCACAATTTCTTGGCCGGTATAACACCCTTTTTTAAAATCTACGCCTCCAATTAATTCGAAATTAACCATTTGCGGCACAAATTGGTCTTGCGTGGCGGTACGAATAATCGGAAGCCCTGCCTGAATATTTAGCCACGACCAAACATGCTGACCTACCGGTTGTGCATGCGCCGCGAGCTTTTGCCAGATTCCCGGCGCAGCTTGCACCGGGGCGATAACTTCAAAGCGCTGCGGTGCTAGACGGATGAGCGTAAGTTCATCCTTACTGCGTACCGCGAGGTCCTCTGCCAATCCGCCTGGAAAAATGTCGCAAGCGGCGGCTTCGGCGTTGCTACCCGCGACACCTAAGCGCACGTAGTCGTCGCTTTTGTCTTGCAGCAGAACTTTGGCACGCAATACGAACATGCTTAGGCGTTTTTGTACAGAAGGCGCTACCTCCGCCGGTATCTGCAAAAAATAATCGGAGCCAGTCTGCCATACTAAAAAATTAGCGAGCAATCTGCCTTTAGGCGAGCAATAGCCACTGTATTGCGCGCGCTCATGGCTTATTTTATTGATATCATTGGTGAATTGGCCTTGCAGAAAGGATCCGGCGTCAACGCCTGACGCCGCGATAAGCGCGAAGTCGCTTAAATCTGTAAGGATGGTTGAATTTTGTGCCGCCGCCAACTCGTTCTGCAATGCAGAAAAATGCAGCTCGCCATCCAAACTAAAGGTAGCACCCGCTTCTATTAAATAATTCTGCCAAGTAGAATTCATCTTCTATTCAAAATAGCTTAAGTTTACCTTGTTTATTCCACTGCGTCCCTCGGTCACGCTTTCTGTGCTGCTTATGCTAATGCACGGCTTAAGTTTGGTCGGCATGCTATTTGTTCCCGTTTTCTGGCCAGTTAAGGCCGTTTTCGGCGTAGCGCTAATAGGAAGTCTAATTTATTACCTGCGCCGCCATGCTTGGCTACGCTCCAATAAATCCATTATTGAAGTAGAAATTAAACCGGATTGTGCCTGTGCTATTCGCACCCTAATGGGAGAATGGCACCGCGGCATATTACTACCGGCCACATTTATCACGCCCTATCTCGTAATTTTAACTCTTGCGCTAGATGATCGCCGGGCGCGGCTGGCGGTAGTTATATTTGCGGATGCGATAGACGCCGAACGCTTTAGAGAACTCCGCGTGCTCTTAAAATGGAAATGCGGGAAACTATTAACTCGGATTTAAAATGGTGTTCAACGCCTCGCGCGTAAGCTCCGGGTAATCGCGGCTGAAGTGTAAGCCTCGGCTCTCGCGCCGAAGCAGCGCACTTTGCACGATGAGTTCTGCCACCATCGCCAAGTTGCGTAGTTCCAGTAAATCATTGCTGACTCGGAAGTTCCGGTAGTACTCGGTAATCTCCTCCTGCAACAAATTGATACGATGTTGCGCTCGTTGTAAACGTTTGTTGGTGCGCACAATGCCGACGTAATCCCACATGAAGCGGCGAAGCTCATCCCAATTGTGAGAAATGACAATTTCTTCGTCGGCATCTGTGACTCGGCTTTCATCCCACTCTGCCACGGCGGGCACCCTGATTTCTGTTTGGGTCAAAATATCCTCGCAGGCTGCGTCAGAAAATACCAGACACTCGAGCAGGGAGTTACTTGCCAGGCGATTGGCGCCGTGCAATCCCGTATGCGCGACTTCGCCGATTGCGTATAACCCAGTGAGTCCCGTGCGGCCCTTTAAGTCCGTAGCTAGCCCACCACAGCTATAGTGCGCAGCTGGCACTACCGGAATAGGCTCCTTGCTAATGTCTATGCCGAGCTCCAGGCAGCGCGCATAAATGGTCGGGAAGTGCTCAACGAGAAATTTTTTTGGCTGGTGGGAAATATCCAAGTAAACACAATCATGGCCGCGTTTTTTCATTTCAAAATCGATAGCACGAGCGACAATGTCGCGGGGCGCTAATTCTGCACGAGCATCATGCGTCGGCATAAACCGTGTGCCGTCACGCAATTTTAAAATGCCGCCTTCACCGCGTACTGCCTCGGTAATTAAAAATGATTTAGCTTGCGGATGATACAAACAGGTGGGATGAAATTGAATAAACTCCATATTCGCCACCGGGCAGCCGGCACGCCAGCCCATGGCGATGCCGTCCCCCGTCGCCACATCCGGGTTGCTGGTATAAAGATAAACCTTACCCGCGCCCCCCGTTGCTAGCACGGTTTGTTGCGCTGCCAGCGCTTCTACTTTGCCGGATAGTATGTTTAGAACGTATGCACCCCAACAGCGCCCCTCGCTGGAGCGATCTTTAGCGGCGGTAATCAGATCGACTGCAATATGCTGCGTGAGGACGGTGATCTGGGGGTGTGCGAGCACACGCTCTGAAAGCGCTAGCTGAATCGCCCAGCCCGTGGCATCCGCCGCATGAATCACGCGGCGATGACTATGACCGCCTTCGCGAGTTAAATGATAGCCGGTTTCGCTGGAAGCATCGGTAGTAAAGGCGACGCCCTGTTGAATTAACCATGCGATGGCTGCTGGGCCCCGCTCGACGGCAAACTGTACTACCTCAGTATCACATAGCCCCGCGCCGGCAATTAGGGTATCTTGCACATGAGACGCCACTGAGTCTTCGGAGGCCAATACCGCTGCGATTCCCCCCTGCGCCCAAATACTTGCCCCAGCCAGAAGCTGCTGCTTGGTAACCAATGCGACGCGCTTAGCATCGGCCAATTTTAATGCCAGGCTCATGCCGGCCAGGCCGCTACCAATAATTATGACGTCAAATGTAAGCAGAATTTTTCTCGATTTTTGCGCTTAGCTTATGAACTATTAATTTCCGAAGCGGTCTTCCAGCTATGGAAACGCTACCCCCGGAATCTACGACTCACGATATACTGTTGAAATTATTTTGGGTACTAGGTAATTATCGCGGCCCAATGCATTTTACATCAGCGACCGGGCTGTAATAAAAAAATCAGCGCGGCATTGTCCAAGAGTCAGGGAGTAGTGCCCTATGGGTGATCGGGAAATCGATCAAGAGTTGGTAGAACGTGCGCAGCGTGGCGACAAGCACGCCTTTGAGCTTCTGGTGGTGAAGTATCAGCGACGGCTAGGGCGATTGCTATCACGTTTTATACGTGATCCTGCGGAAATCGAAGACGTTGCCCAAGAGGCGTTTATTAAAGCTTATCGAGCATTGCCTTCTTTTCGCGGCGACAGCGCGTTTTATACTTGGCTTTATCGGATTGGTATTAATACTGCTAAAAATTATTTGGTGGCGCTCGGTCGACGTGCGCCTACGACCACCGAATTTAATAACGAAGAGGCGGAAAATTTTGATAGCGGTGGGCAGTTACACGATAACAGCACACCCGAACACGAGCTGATGACTAAGCAGATTGCAGGTACAGTTAATGGAGCTGTGCAAGCGCTTCCCGAAGATCTGCGTACCGCCATCACCTTGCGTGAGATTGATGGCCTAAGCTATGAGGAAATTGCAACGATTATGAACTGTCCTATCGGCACCATACGGTCGCGCATCTTCCGGGCGCGTGAAGCCATTGCCGAGCAACTACGTCCCCTACTGGAGACGACTCAAGACAAAAGGTGGTAAGGATGAATAAAGATATTTCCGCATTAATGGACGGCGAATTAGAGGAAAGCTTGGCGCCCACGGTATTTAATCAATTGCAACGGGCGGACGCAGAGGCAGCTTGGCGCACTTACCATCTAATCGGTGATGTATTAAAAGGCTACCCACCCATTTTTTCCGACATTGGGACCAAAGTCGCCGAACGACTGGCAGACGAGCCTACCATACTGGCCCCGAAGACCCGCAGAATAAAAAACATGCCGATTGCAGCTATTGGCGCAGCCGCTTCCCTGGCCGCAGTGGCGTTTGTTGGTTGGGTGGCGCTGCAGACGAATGTGGGAAATGTAAACGATGCGCTGATCGCCTCCAATTATAAATTTTTACGAAGTGTAGCGACGCAGCATAAGCCCGATGCTATTTCCGCCGACGTCAACCCGTATTTGCTCGCGCACCAAGAATTCTCCCCCAGTACCAATATGCATGGCGTCGGCCCTTATCTGCGCACAGTCTCAGAAGTAGAACAAGGCGTGGCTCGATGAGAGGTTTAGTTTTAGCATTAACCTTAATAGCGAGTGGTTTACCTAACGCATTTGCCAATTCGGAGGCGGAGGCCTTTGCTTGGTTACAGACCATTGCCGCTGCGGCGCGGCAAATGACGTATAGCGGTACATTTGTGTACCGCTATGGCAATCGGATTGAAACTTCGCGTATCATTCATGTGGCCGACATAAATGGTGAGCATGAAAAACTTCAGGCGCTGGACGGCACGCCTAGGGAAATTATTCGTAACAACGAAGAAGTATTTTGCTACACCCCCCGCAATAAAGCCCTCACTATTGAAAAACGCAAAGTTCGTAATGCGTTCCCCGGTCTGCCTTCTCCGCAGGCGCTCCCGGCGCTCTTGGAAAATTATATTATTAAGAAAGGTGAGCCGGAACGGGTGGGCGGCTATGAATGTCAAGTCGTAATTTTGCAGCCTAAAGACGCCTTCCGTTACGGGCATAAGTTTTGGGCAGACAGCAAGACAGGGCTGCTGATTAAAGCCAGCATGTTTAATGACCAGAATCAAATGATAGATCAGTTCATGTTTACCCAGTTGACCATAGGCGGCCCGGTCGATATGGAACTATTGAAGCCACAAATAGAAGGCTCGGAAATTATTCAGTTACCCAACCTCGATAGCGGCCCGGGCGGCGACAGTGGTTGGATGGTGAAACAACTCCCCTCGGGCTTTAAAAAAATTATGGAAACGCGGCGTATGATGCCGCGCAAGAATGCGCCTATTAGCCATATGGTTTTTTCCGATGGCCTTGCCGCGGTGTCGGTATTTATAGAGCCGACTAATAACGCGAGATCCGTTCAAGGCTTAAAAAGTCAGGGTGCGATGAATGTGTACACCAAGGCGGCTGGAGAACATCAGGTGACGATTGTAGGTGAGGTTCCCTTGGCAACAGTAATACAAATGGGTAACTCTATCAGCAGGCTCAAGTAGTGCTCTTAGTTCTCTGTTAATTTAAATAAGGTGCGTGGAAATGTTAAAACGTGTAATCACTGTCTTCTCATTTTTTGTCTTAACCCTCCCGGTTCAGGCCAGGGACTTGCCAGACTTTACCGAGCTTGTCGAGCGTCACGGCCCAGCCGTTGTTAACATTAGTACTACCCAAACGGTGCGGCGCGAGGCGACGCCGCAAATACCTAACCTTCCCGAGAACGACCCTTTTTATGACTTCTTCCGGCGCTTCATGCCACCGGGGGGCGGGCGCCCACGCGAATTTGAGGCGAAGTCATTAGGCTCGGGTTTCATCATCAGCAGCGATGGCTACATCATGACTAACGCGCATGTGGTAGATTCGGCGGATGAAGTGACCGTGCGCCTAATCGATAAGCGCGAATTTAAAGCTAAAGTTATCGGCAGCGACAAACGAACCGATATTGCCTTGATTAAAATCACCGCCGGCAATTTGCCTAAGGTCAACTTGGGGGACCCAAATCGGCTCAGGGTAGGTGAGTGGGTAGCCGCTATAGGCTCGCCGTTCGGCTTTGAAAATAGTGTGACCGCGGGCATCGTTAGCGCTAAAGGCCGCGCTCTGCCGGACGACAGCTACGTGCCATTCATTCAGACCGATGTAGCAATTAACCCCGGGAATTCCGGCGGGCCATTGTTTAGTTTGCAAGGAGAAGTGGTCGGTATTAATTCGCAAATATACAGCCGCACCGGCGGTTTTATGGGCTTGTCCTTCGCTATTCCCATTGATGTTGCGATGGACGTGGTGAACCAATTAAAGAGCGCTGGGAAAGTGAGCCGCGGTTGGCTGGGTGTGGTGATACAACCCTTAACCCGCGATCTAGCCGAATCATTTGGCCTCTCAACCGCGGCAGGCGCGTTAATTGCGGATGTTACGCGCGGCAGTCCGGCGGACCGCGCGGGGCTAGAAGCGAGCGACGTAATTTTAAAATTTGATGGTAAAACGATTCAAGAATCCTACGAGTTGCCGCGCTTGGTTGGTTCAACCAAGGCCGGTAAAAACGTGATACTGCAGGTGTGGCGCAAGGGCGCTCTGCGGGATATTAACCTGACCATTGGTGAGTTACCCGCCGAAAAGGCGGCGCAACGTCCAGATTCGGCGGGCAGTCCGAAAACGGCAAATCGCGCTGGACTAGTGTTGAGTGAACTAAGCCCGGCACAAAAGCAGCAGTTACGTATTGAAGGTGGCGTCTTGATAGAAGATGCGCAAGGGGCGGCAGCGCGTTCCGGCGTGCGCCGCGGCGACGTGATTTTAGCTATAAATAACACCGACATACGCAGCGTCGATCAGGTTAATCGGCTATTAAATGAATTGGTCCCGGGGCGCAGCGTGGCAATGTTAATTAAACGTGGTGAGACCGCCTTGTACGTTCCGCTGCGAATTGAGGCGCCGAAATAATGCTTTTGTAACTAAAAATCCGCTAAAATTCACGTTTTAAAGGGCACTACCGTGCCCTTTTTGTTAAATATGGTGTCGCTAGAACCCGGGTCTCTACCGGGCGACTTCCTGCAAACATTGTTGTTCGTACATAACCGCTCGGCGAGACAAGCAGGCCAAGTGGCCCAGTTTGAAAAAGGCAATAGGCGTGAATTTAATTCGT